>NZ_JAWQRR010000026.1:0-293254 GCF_033446045.1 Plantactinospora sp. KLBMP9567
GCGGGGAGGGGTGGGGTGGGGGGGGGGGGGGGGGGGCGGGGGCCCCCCCCGGGGGGGGGGGGGGGGGGGGCCCCCCCGCGCCGGGACGTGTCCGGGAGGTCGGTGGTTCAGCGGGAATCGCGCCGCCCGGCGGCCGACCGCTGGGCCGCCTCGGCCTGGGCGATCGCGGTCTCCTGGAGCGCCTCCTGCTCGGCCGCGAGCGCCACGTCCGCCTCCACGATGTGCCGGACGGCCGCGTTCACGTCGTCGGTGACGATGATCAGCTCAAGGTCAGCCAGGCCGATCTTGCCGTCGGCGGCGAGGGTGTCCCGGAGCCAGTCGAGCAGCCCGCTCCAGTACGCCGTACCCATCAGCACCACCGGGAACCGGGTGACCTTGCCGGTCTGCACGAGGGTCAGCGCCTCGAACAGCTCGTCCAGGGTGCCGAACCCGCCGGGCAGCACCACGAACGCCTGGGCGTACTTGACGAACATGGTCTTGCGGGCGAAGAAATACCGGAAGTCGATCGCCATGTCGACCCAGTCGTTGATGCCCTGCTCGAACGGCAGCTCGATGCCCAGCCCGACCGACAGCCCGCCCGCCTCGGTGGCGCCCCGGTTGGCGGCCTCCATCACACCCGGCCCACCGCCGGTGATCACCGCATAGCCGGCGGCGGCGAGCGCCGCGCCCAGTTCCTCGGCGAGTACGCACTCCGGGCTGTCCGGCTTGCTGCGGGCCGAGCCGAAGACGCTGACCGCCGGGGGCAGGTCGGCCAGGGTGTCGAAGCCCTCCACGAACTCGGAGAGAATGCGCAGCGCCCGCCAGGCGTCCTTGGTCTTCCAGTCGCCCCGGCTACGCGAGTCGAGCAGCCGCTGGTCGGCCGTACTCAACGGGATGGCCTCGCGACGCAGGGTGACCGCACCCCGATGCCGTTCCGGTCCCCGACCCCGGCCGCCGTTTCGCCCCTCGTTGTGGTTCATGGGGTCCACGGTAATCCGGTGGACCGCGACCGGGGTGGCGTGATCCGGTACGTCGCAGGACAAACATCCAGCGCCGACGCAACCGAACGGGGCTGGCGGGCGTCTTACAATCACAAAGGGGGAACGCGCGGCGCCCACACCACGGCCGCGCACCTTCGGGGGGCAACGGTGATGACCAGCGGGGAGATCATCCGACTTCGACGGCAGATGCAGCGCCGGATCCGGGCGGTGGTTGCGGAGCGCCGGATGGCGCGCAACGCCGCGCCGATCGGCGCCATCGACGATCCGGGTCCGGACCAGGAATCGCGTACGCAGCAACACGTCGACGGGTAGCCCGCCGGCCGAATATCACGGGGAAACCGGTGCCGGCCGGCGGCAAAGGGGCCACCGCCGGCCGGCACCGGGTCGAACCTCGACGCGACGCGGAAGCCAGTTGCGGCGCGACAGCGGAAGTCAGTGCGAGGCGAGCCAGCGGTGCAGGGTGGCCGCGCCGTCCCGGATCTTGCCGATCTCGACGTGCTCGTCCGGGGCGTGCGCCAGGTTGGGGTCGCCCGGCCCGAAGTTGAGCGCCGGGATGCCCAGTGCGGCGAACCGCGACACGTCCGTCCAGCCGAGCTTGCCGATCGGGTCCGCGCCCACCGCTGTCAGGAACTCCCGGGCCGGTGCCGCGGTCAGCCCGGGCAGCGCACCGGGCGCCGAGTCCGTCACCCGGACCTGGTAGCCGTCGAAGACCTCGCGTACGTGCGCCTCCGCCTGCTCCGCCGTCCGGTCCGGGGCGAACCGGTAGTTCACCTCCAGCTCGCAGAGGTCCGGTACCACGTTGCCGGCCACCCCGCCGCTGATCCGGACCGCGTTCATCCCCTCCCGGTACACGCAGCCGTCGATGGTGACCATCCGGGCCTGGTACGCCGCCAGCCGGTTGATCGCCCCGCCGATCCCGTGGATCGCGTTCACCCCGTTCCAGGAGCGGGCCGAGTGCGCCCGCCGGCCGGTGGCGCTGACGATCGCCCGCATGGTGCCCTGGCAGCCCGCCTCGACCACCCCGTGCGTCGGCTCCAGCAGCACCGCGAAGTCGGCGGTCAGCCACTCCGGATGCGCCTGCGCGACCAGGGTCAGCCCGTTGTAGCGGGACTCGATCTCCTCGGCCTCGTAGAAGAAGTAGGTCACGTCGTACCGGGGCTCGGGCACGCTCACCGCCAGGTGCAGCGCGTACGCCACCCCGGACTTCATGTCCGAGGTGCCGCAGCCGTAGATCAGGTCGCCCTGCACGCTGGACGGGAAGTTGTTGTTCAACGGCACGGTGTCCAGGTGCCCGGCCAGCACCACCCGCTGGGCCCGGCCCAGGTCCGTACGGGCCATGATCGTGTTGCTGTGTCGCGCCACGGTCAGGTGCGGGACGTTCCTGAGCACCTCCTCGACGCAGTCCGCGATCTCCTTCTCGTTGCGCGAGACGGACTCGATGTCGACCAGGGCGCGGGTCAACGCCACCGGATCGGCCAACACCTCGGGGGTGAGCGGGTTCTCCATGGTGGGAGACGGTACCGTCAAGGTCGTATCGGCGGGATGCGTCCAAGGCTCGGAAATGACGTTCCACACTCACGGCTGAGCCGAGGTCCCAGACGGATGACGAAGAGGTAGACCCGGTGACGACCGCACAGCCCGCCTGGGGGATCGGAGTGGCCACGCTCGCCGGAGACCAGGTGCTCGACACGTGGTATCCGACCGGCAAGCTCGGCCTCGGTTCGGCGCCGCCGGTTACGGGCGAGGACGGCGACGTACTCGACCTGCCGCCGGGTGCGGTCGGCGAGCGGGCGCTGCCCGGGCTGCGTACCGCCGTGGTGGTCACCGAGATCGGCTCGCTGGCCGACCCGATCAAGGACGCCGCCGACGGGTACCTCCGGTTGCACCTCCTCTCCCACCGCCTGGTCCGACCCAACGAGCTCAACCTCGACGGCATCTTCGGGGTGCTGGCCAACGTCGCCTGGACCTCGGCCGGCCCGTGCCCCCCGGAGCGGGTCGACGAGCTGCGGGTGCTGGAGCGGGCCGCCGGCCGGCACCTGGCGGTCTACGGGGTCGACAAGTTCCCCCGGATGACCGACTACGTGGTCCCGTCCGGGGTCCGGATCGCCGACGCCGACCGGGTACGCCTCGGCGCGCACCTGGCCAGCGGCACCACCGTGATGCACGAGGGCTTCTGCAACTTCAACGCCGGCACGCTCGGCGCCTCGATGGTGGAGGGCCGGATCGTCGCCGGGGTGGTGGTCGGGGACGGCTCCGACGTCGGTGCCGGCGCCTCGATCATGGGTACCCTCTCCGGCGGCGGCAAGGAGAAGGTCCGGATCGGCGAGCGGAGCCTGCTCGGCGCCAACGCCGGGATCGGGATCTCGCTCGGCGACGACTGCGTGGTCGAGGCGGGCTGCTACATCACGGCCGGCTCCAAGGTGACCCTGCCGGACGGCCGGGTGGTCAAGGCCCGCGAGCTGTCCGGAGTCGACGGGCTGCTGTTCTGGCGCAACTCGGTGACCGGCGCCCTGGAGGCGAAGCCGCGGACCGGCCGGGGCATCGAGCTGAACGCCGCCCTGCACGCCAACGACTGAGCGGGCTGGTCCGGCAATGGGTTCCGGGACGGATCCGCGCTCGCAGCGGGAGCGGATGCTCGCCGGTGACCTCTACCGGGCCGACGACCCGGAGCTGGTCGCGCTGGCCCGCCGCGCCGCCCTGCTCGTGCAGCGCTACAACTCGACCGCCGCCGACCAGCCGGAACAGCACGAGGCGCTGCTGCGCGAGCTGCTCGGCGCGGTCGGCGACCGGGTGGCGGTCCGGCCGCCGTTCTACTGCGACTACGGCAGCCAGATCCGGATCGGCGACCGGTCGTTCCTGAACTTCAACGCCGTACTGCTGGACGTCGCCGCGATCGAGATCGGTGCCGACGTGCAGGTCGGGCCGAACGTGCAACTGCTGACTCCGCACCACCCGCTCGATCCGGAGCAGCGCCGGGCCGGCTGGGAGGCGGCCCGGCCGATCACCATCGGTGACAACGTCTGGCTCGGCGGCGGGGTGATCGTGCTCGGCGGGGTCACCATCGGCCCGGACACCGTGGTCGGCGCCGGCAGCGTGGTCACCCGGGACCTGCCGGCCGGCGTACTGGCCGTGGGCAA
Organism: Plantactinospora sp. KLBMP9567; assembly: GCF_033446045.1. Lineage (NCBI taxonomy): Bacteria > Bacillati > Actinomycetota > Actinomycetes > Micromonosporales > Micromonosporaceae > Plantactinospora > Plantactinospora sp. KLBMP9567. The sequence continues at coordinate 4,118 of NZ_JAWQRR010000026.1, forward strand.
CCCGGCCCAGGTCCGGCGCCTGCTCACCCCGTCGGGCGACTGAGCCGGTACCGCCGCCTCCGCCGGACAGCCCGGTCGGGGCGCGGTCCGGCCGACGTCACTCGGCGCAGGGTCGGGGCTTCGGCACCGTGCCGCTGCCGGGTGCGGGTGCGTCGCCGAGCCAGCGCAGCACGTCGCGGTCCTTCAGCGGGCGGGCGAAGAGGTAGCCCTGCCCGGAGGCGCAGCCCATGTCCAGCAGGATGGTCCGGACCGCCTCCGTCTCCACCCCCTCGGCGATGATGTCCAGGCCGAGGGTGCCGGCCAGCCGGATGATCCCCTCCACCAGCAGCCGCTGCCGCCGCGATGACGCCACGGTCTCGGTGAACGACCGGTCGATCTTGAGTACGTCGGCCGGCATCTGCTGGAGGTAGCTCAACGACGAGAAGCCGGTGCCGAAGTCGTCGATGGCGACCCGCAGGCCGAGAGAGCGCAGCTCGGACAGCTCGGCCCAGACCGGCTCCTGGTCCCGCAGCAGCAGGCTCTCGGTGATCTCCAGCATCACCCGGTCCGGCGGTACGTCGGCGGCGGCCAGCGCTGCGCGCACGGTGCCGACGAAGCCCGGGGTACGTAGCTGCCGGGCCGAGACGTTGATGCTCACGTACGGCGCAGCCGTCGCGCCCCGCTCGGCACGCCATCGGGCCACCGCACCGGCCGCCTGGCGCAGCACGTAGTCGCCGATCGGCTCGATCAGACCGGTCTCCTCGGCCAGCCCGATGAACAGCTCCGGCGGCACCGGCCCCCGGGCCGGATGGTGCCACCGGGCCAGCGCCTCGAAGCCGACCGCCGCCCCGGTCCGCATGTCGACGATCGGCTGGTAGTCGACCGAGAAGCTGAGCTTCTGCACCGCCTCGGTCAGCGCGGCCCGCAGCTCCAGCCGCTCCACGATCGCGGTGTGCAGCTCCGACTGGTAGCGGCACCAGCGCCCCTTGCCGGCCCCCTTGGCGACATAGAGCGCCAGGTCGGCGCGTTGCAGCAGCTCCCCCGCGTCGCTGGCGTCGGCGGTGGTGGCCACCCCGACGCTGACCGACCCGTTGACCACGGTGTCGCCGACCTCCAGCGGTTCGGCGAGCGCCCGGACCAGGTGGTCGGCGACCTGCTCGACCTGCTCCGGATCGTCCGCGTCCGGGATGAGTACGGCGAACTCGTCACCGCCGAGCCGGGCCACCAGGTCGTTCGGCCCGACGATCTCCCGCAGCCGCTCCCCGGCGGCGATCAGCAGCGCGTCCCCGATCGCGTGCCCGTGCGTGTCGTTGACCGCGGTGAACTCGTCGAGGTCGATGGAGAGGGTGCCGACGGTACGGTCACCGTCCCGGGCCTTCTCCACCGCCTCGTACACCTGGTCCTGGTAGGAGGCCCGGTTGGCCAGCCCGGTCAGCGCGTCGTGCACCGACCGGTGGGTCAGCTCCTGCTCCAGCCGGACCCGCTCGGTGATGTCCCGCAGCGTCAGCACGAAGCCGCGTACGGTCCGGTCCCGGCGCAGGTCCCGACAGGTCACTTCGAGCTGCACCCGCTGGCCGTCAGGCCGCCGTACGCTCCAGCCGACCCCTCGGCGGTCCGATTCGGCGAGCGCCGTGTCCAGCAGGGCGGGGACCGAGAGCTGGTCCTCGGGGGAGAGCACGGTGCCCAGGTCGGCGCAGTCGGCCGGCTCGACCCCGAGCACGGTCCGCAGCGACGGGCTGGCGTACCGGACCCGGTGGTCGTCGTCGACGATCAGAATCACGTCGGCCGCGTTCTGCACCAGGCTGCGGAAGTACGCCTCGCTGTCCCGGCGGTTGATCTCCTGGGCCAGGCTGATCCGTTCCAGCGCCATCGCCGCCTGCGCGGCCAGTACCTCCAGCGAGTCCCGCAGCGCCGGCAGCAGCCGGCTGTCGGTGGCCACCAGCAGCGCACCGACCCGGGGTGCGCCGCTGGCCCCGCCGTCGACCCGACCGTCACCGACCAGCGGGCAGAGCACGACGGTCTCGAAGCCGCGGAGCTGCTCGGCCAGCGCCGGTTGCAGGGTCCGGACCCGGAGCAGCCGGCTGCGCCGGGCAGCGGCGGCGGTCGGGGCCGGATAGAAGGGTGCCGGCGTGGCCATCCCCGGGCCCCAGATGCTCACCGTGGCCGCCGGCACCCCGTCCGCGTGGTTGATCGTGAAGACCATCCGGTACGAGGACTGCCGGGGGACCACCCGGGCCACCGCGGTCCGTACCGCCCGGCGCACCTCGGCGGTGTCGGTCGCGGCCACCAGTTCGGCGCCGGACTGCCGCAGGCTCCGCTCCCGGGTCACCGCCTGCCGGTGCCCGTCCACCGCGTCGCCGAGCCGGCTCAGCACCAGGGCGAAGACCACCCCGCCGACCACGGCGATCACCGCGCCGTCCCGGACGTCCCCGTTCACCACCTGCAAGAGCAGTATCGCCGGGGCGAGCGTCGCGGCGATGCCCAACAGGACCAGTCGGGTCTTGTCGATCTCGCTGTCCGGCGGTGCGGCCGGCTCGGTCAGCCTCGCCATCGACGGATGCAGCGCGGCGGCGCCCCAGGCGACGTAGAAGGCGAGCCAGCCCAGCTCGTTCAGGCCGCCCGGCTGCCAGTCACCGCGCAGCAGCGCGGCACCGTAGCCGATGTCGGAAACCAGCATCCCGGCCGCGCCCACGACCAGCAGCAATCCGGCGACACTGCCCCGCGAGGTGACCGCCACCCGTACGGCGGTGGCCAGCAGCAGCACGTCGAGCAACGCGTACGCGGCCAGCACCGACTGCGCGAACGTGCTCGGCCCCGGACCGACCAGGTAGGGCCGGATCACCAGTACCCAGAGCAGGAAGGCACCGGCGGTGGTGAAGATCAGGAAGTCGAGCAGTCCGGACCGGTCCCGGGCCCCGGTGGTGGAGCGGGTCAGCCCGAGCAGCCCGGCGCCGATCAGCGGCACCATCACCAGATAGAAGAGGTCGGAGACGAGCCCGGAGTCGGCCGGGGAGTCCCCGAGCGGCAGGTTCGCGGCGAGCAGGTAGACGGTGTCGCCGGCCGCGAAGACCCCGAGTGCCGCGGCAAAGAGCCACCAGGCGTACCCGCGCTCCGGCCGGTAGCGGCGGAGTCCGATGGCGACGGCCGCCATGCTGGTCAGCCCGAACGCGGCGGTCACCACCGGACGCGGCACCGGCAGGGCGAAGAAGCCGACCACCAGTACGGCGTTCACCCCGGCGTACCCGGCCAACAGCTTCCGAACTGACACGGCTCTCCTGCCGATCGTCGCTCCCCTGCCGATCGTCGCCGGCGGCTGCACACCCCTGGTCCAAACAGTGTCGCCGATCGGTCTACCAGTCCTCGATGCGCTTCGCCATCACCCCGCCGGGTAGTGGTACCGACCGATGGGCAGTGAGCAATCCGGGATCTGTGTCGACAGCTCGGAGTGGACCCGGGGCGTCAGGCCGGATTGGACGGTGCCATCCGGACGACGAGGTCGGCCCGGTCGACCGTGCCGGCGACAAGTTCGGCGTTGCGCTGGTCGGTACCCCGGGCCCGGGCCGCCGCCTCCAGCGGTTCCCGGCCGAACGCGATGTGCCGCTCGGTCAGCCGGTGCAGCCGCTCGGTCTCGTCGAGGTCGAGGAACCACGCCTCGTCGAGGAGTCCGCGTACCTCGCCCCAGGGCTGGTCGGGCACCAGCAGGTAGTTCCCCTCCACCACCACCAGCGGCACCGACGGCGGGACCGGGATCGCCCCGGCGACCGGTTCCTCCAGTTCCCGGCGGAACTCGGGCGCGTACACCGTCTCGGTACCGGCCCGCAGCCGGCGCAGCAGCGCGACGAACCCGCCCCCGTCAAAGGTGTCGGGCGCACCCTTGCGGGCGTGCCGGCCGAGCCGGTGCAGTTCGGCCTCGGCGAGGTGGAAGCCGTCCATCGGCACCAGCTCGGCGATGCCGTCCAGCGCCGTCACCAGTAGTCCGGCCAGGGTCGACTTGCCCGCCGCGGGCGCACCGGTGATGCCGAGCAGCCGGCGCGGCCCGGTCGAGGCCAGTACGCGGGCCCGGGCGACCAACTGGTCCAGGGTGTGGCGGAACGGTTCGGTGCGCACCGGGGAACTATCCCACCCCGCCGGCCGGCACCCGAACCCCTGCCGCGAGCCGGGGGAAGAGCGGCGCGGCCCGGGTGACCCGGCGTCCGCCCGGATAGCCGCCCCAGGCCAGGTCGTCGGGGACCCGCGGGGCGTACCCGTCGAGCCCGATCTGCCGCCAGATCCGCGCGGCGGTCTCCGGTACCGCCGGGGCGGCCAGTACGGCGACGATCCGCAGCGCCTCCAGCGCGTCCCCGAGTACCGTGGCCGCCTCGGGCGAGTCGGCCGGCAACCGCCACGCTGCGCCGACACCAGGTACGAATTGGTCGCCGCCACCAGCCGCCACGCGGCGGCCAGCGCGTCGGACGGCTGCCCCGCCGCCCAGCCCTCCGCGCTGGCTTCGGCGGCACGGGCGGCGGCCGGGGCGAGCCCGGAGCGCCGGCTCGGCGCCGGACCGGTCCCGGCACATCGGGACACCACCAGCGCGGAGACCCGGGAGAGCAGGTTGCCGAGCGTGTTGGCCAGGTCGGCGTTGTAGCGCGCCTCGACCGAGGCGGACGAGAACTCCCCGTCCGGGCCGACCGGGTTGTCCCGGAGCAGGTGGTAGCGGAGCCCCTCCGGGCCGAACCGGTCGAGCAGGTCGTCCAGGGCGACGGCCCGCTCCCCGGATTTCGCAATCTTGCTGCCGCGTTGCAGCAGGAAGCCGTGCACGGTGATCCGCTCCGGCAGCGGCAGGTCGGCGGCGAGCAGGATCGCCGGCCAGTAGATCGCGTGGAATCGCAGGATGTCCTTGCCGATGACGTGCCGGGCCGGCCACCAGCGGGAGAACTCCGGCGCCGGCCACCCGGCGGCGGTGAGATAGCTGCCGAGGGCGTCGAACCAGACGTACGTCACCTGGCTCGGGTCCCAGGGCAGCGGGATGCCCCAGTCCAGGTTGGCCCGGCTGATCGAGAAGTCGGTCAGTCCCCGGCGCAGCCAGCCGAGCGCCTCGTTGCGGCGGCTGGCCGGCCGGACCGCGTCCGGACACCGGTCGAACCACTCGGCCAGCGGCCGGGCGAACTCGGCGAGCCGGAAGAACCAGTTCTCCTCGCCGACCAGCTCGGTCGGCCGGCCGTGCACCGGGCAGACCGGCTCCGCCGTGTACGCCTCACAGCCGACGCAGTACCGCCCGTCGTACCGGCCGGGGCGGAGGTGACCCGCGTCGTGCACCCGGGTCAGCAGTGCGGTCACCGTCTCCCGGTGCCGGGCCGAGGTGGTCCGGACGAACTCGTCGTACCCGATGCCGAGCCGGTCCCAGGTGGCCCGGAACCGGCCGGCGGTGCGGTCGGCGAGCGTGACCGGCGCGATTCCGGCCTCCGACGCCGCCCGGCGCACCTTGGCGCCGTGCTCGTCGGTGCCGGTGACCAGCCGGACCGGCCGGCCGCAGAGCCGCTCCCAGCGCGCCAGCGCGTCGGCCAGCACCGTCGTGTACGCGTGCCCGACGTGCGGCAGGTCGTTGACGTAGTAGATCGGTGTGGTCAGGTAGGTCATGGCGCTCCTCCAGAGGTGCTCGGGAGGGGCCCGGCCACATGCGAAACGGGCCCCTCGAAGAATCGAGAGGCCCGTCGACGCGGGCGGTTGGCGCGCGCGACCTAGCTCCGGCCCCTCCGGGGCCGGCGCATGACTCGGGTACGGGTCGCGGCGGTCATTGCGGCAGGCTAGTCCGGCACGCCGCCGTCGCGCACCGGCATTATTCCGGTGCGAGTCGGGGCGGGGTGATGGCGAACCGGGCCTCGACGGTGGCGTGCACGGTCTGCACCTGCGGGTCGAGTTCGAGTTCCGGCGGCGCTCCGCCGGCCGCCCGGTAGCCCATGGTGTGCGCGGCCCGGGTCATCATCAGCGGCTGCGCGGTCAGACCGGCGTCGGAGAGGTGCAGCAGGGCGGTCACCTCGGCGCCGAGCGCGTCGGCGTACTCCCGGGCCCGGGCGACCGCCTCCGCGACGGCGGCCCGCCGCGCCTCCCGGTGCACCGGGCTGCCCGGCCGCAGCTCCCACCACGGGCCGGCGACGCTCGTCTGGTCCTGGTCGGCGAGCCGGAGCATCAGCTCGCCGAGCACCCCGAAGTCGGTCACCGTGACGACGGTGGTGGCGCTGCCGGCGTAGCCGGTCACCTTCTCGCCCGAGCGCTTCAGCTCGGGGCGGACCCACAGGTCGCCGGTCTCGCGGCGCTCGATGGCGTCGCCGTAGCCGTCGATCAGCGCCCGGACCGCCTCGGACCGCTCGGCCAGCCGGGACAGTGCCGTTGGGCGGTTTCTGTCCCGGGCGGCGACCGTCACCGGGAAGCGGGCGATCTCCGGCGGGACCTCCCGGACCACCTCGCCACGGACCAGTACGAAGGGTTGCTCCGTCATCCACCCACCCTAATGCGCCGTCCACCGACGTTCGCGACTCACGGCCGGTCGTCCGGCCGCCGGTATATGCCCGGCGAGCGTGATACCAGGGAGTCATCACGATGACTCCCTGGTATCACCGGCACAACGAAGTTGCCCACGCCGGCCGGCCGCCGACAATCACCTCGGCGTTCGGCTCGGTAACTCAGCTCGGATACGCCTCCAGTTCCCAGAGCGAGTAGCCGTAGCCGGTGCCCCGGGCGGTGCCGTTGATCCGCAGGTAGCGGCCGGAGGCGCCGAGCCCGGTGTGCTCGTCGGTGCCGCCGTCGCCGCCGGTCACCGACTTCACGGTCGTCCAGGCGTTGCCGTCGGCCGAGGTCTGGATCTGGTACGCGCTGCCGTACGCCGCCTCCCAGACCAGCTTCACCCGGCCGACCGACCGGACCGAGCCGAGGTCGACGGTGATCCACTGCGGGTCGGCGAACGCCGACGACCACCGGGTGGCCGGGTTGCCGTCCACCGCGGCCGAGGCGGGCACGTCCGCACCCTCCACGCTCGACGCGGTCGCCGGCCGGCTCAGCGCCAGGTTGCCGGTCGGCTCGGGGTCCGGCCCCGGCCCGCCGCCCTCGCCGAGCAGGGTGAACTCGTCGATGTCGTAGAGCCCGCCGCCGGTGCCCCGGAACACCAGGTACAGCTCGTGCGTGCCGGCCGGTGCGGTGATGCCGCCGGTGACGTCGCGGAACTCGCCGTAGCCGCCGGTGGCGGGGACCGTCGCCGAGCCGATCAGCTGGCCGGTCGGCGAGCCGATCCGGAACTCCAGGGTGTGCCCGCCCACGTTGGCGCCGACCCGGGCCGAGAACGACCGCACCCCGGTCAGGTTGTACGGGGTGAACGCGATCCAGTCCCCGTTGTCGATGTAGCCGACCGCCCGGCCGCCGTGCGCCTGGCCCGGGGCGCTGGTCTGCACGCCGTTGCTCGACGAGTAGTGCTCGGCCTGGCGTACCCGGGGTTGCAGGATGCTCTGCGCGTGCGTGGTCAGCGGCGCCTGCCCGCCCCCACCGTTGTCGGTGTATTCCGCGTCCAGGACGCCGAAGATGTTCGCCGAGACGTCGTGCTCGCCGTCGGCCAGCGTCCGCAACGTGCCGGTGCAGCCCTGCGCGCTGGTCAGCAGGTGTGCGTGCGCGTCGTGCCCGAGCAGGTAGCTGACCTTGACCCGGGAGCAGTCGACGGTGCCGTCCTGCGGGTCGGTGACCGCCACCCGGAACGGCACCGTGTCGCCGAAGGTGAAGGTCTGGCCGTTGCCCGGCAACTCCAGCCGGACCGTCGGGGCGGTGTTGCCGACCGTGATCACCACGCTGCCGGTGGCGGTCTTGCCGGTCGAGTCCCGGACGGTCAGCGTCGCGCTCCGGGTGCCGTTGGCGGGGTAGGTGAAGGTCGGGTTCGGTGCCGTGGAGTCGGTGCTGCCGTTGCCGTCGAAGTCCCAGGCGTAGCTGATCGGGTCGCCGTCCGGGTCGAGGGTGCCGGCCGAGGAGAAGCTGACGGTCAGCGGCGCCACCCCGGAGGTCGGGGTCGCCGCCACCACCGGCTTCGGGGCGCGGCCGCTGCGGGCGTACTCGATCCGGTACACCGCCGAGTTCTCGTCGCCGTTGAAGAACCCGGTGCCGTAGTCGAGCACGTAGAGCGCGCCGTCCGGGCCGAACTCCAGGTCCATCACCTGGGTACCGGACCATGGGAACGGATTGATCTTGAACGGCTTGCCCGCCTCGTCCAGCACGATGTTCCTGATCCAGCGCCGGCCGAACTCACCAGCGAAGAACGTGCCGTGGTAGTACTCCGGGAAGGCCACCTCGGAGGTCGAGTTCGGGTCGTACCGGTAGACCGGCCCGGCCATCGGCGACAGCCCACCGCCGGGGAACTCGGGCGGCTGCGACCCGGTGTACGGCAGCCAGGCCGGCACCGCCGCCGGCAGGTTACGGATTCCGGTGTTGTTCGGTGAGTCGTTGACCGGCCCGCCCGCGCAGTTGTACTTCGGCCCCGACGGACCGCTCGGGAAGGTGAACTCGTTGTACGCGTCGTTGTTGCCGGTGCAGTACGGCCAGCCGTAGAAGCCGGGCGCGGTGATCCGGGCGAACTCCACCTGCCCGGCCGGTCCCCGGTTCGGGTCGGCGGTACCGGCGTCCGGGCCGTAGTCGCCGAGGTAGACCGCCCCGGTCGCCTTGTCGACGCTCATCCGGAACGGGTTGCGGAAGCCCATCGCGTAGATCTCCGGCCGGGTGTTCGGGGTACCGGGCGCGAACATGTTCCCGGCCGGCACGGTGTAGCCGCCGCCCGCGCTCGGCCTGATCCGCAGCACCTTGCCGCGCAGGTCGTTGCTGTTCGCCGAGGTCCGCTGGGCGTCGAACGCCGGGTTACGACCGGACCGCTCGTCGATGGGGCTGAACCCGGCCGAGTCGAACGGGTTGGTGTCGTCGCCGGTGGAGAGATAGAGGTTTCCGGCGGCGTCGAAGTCGATGTCGCCGCCGACGTGGCAGCACATCCCCCGACTGGTCGGCACGTCCAGCACCAGTGTCTCGCTGGCCAGGTCGATGGTGTTGTCGGCCCGTACGGTGAACCGGGAGAGCCGGTTGACGCCGTTCCACGGCGCGAAGTCGGCCGGCGTACCGGTGGCCGGGGCGCCGCCGCCCGGGGTGTTCAACGGCGGCGCGTAGAAGAGGTACACCCAGCGGTTGGCGGCGAAGTCGGGGTCGGCTTTGATGCCCTGCAAGCCCTCCTCGTCCGAGGTGTAGACGGCGAGCCGGCCGGCGACCTTGGTGTTGCCGACCGCGTCGGTGTGCCGGATCGTGCCGTCCCGGGCGGTGTGCAGCACGCCCCGGTCCGGCAGCACGGTCAGGCTCATCGGCTCGCCGACCTCGGCCACTCCCCTGGCCAGGGTCACCTGCTGGAAGCTGCTCTCCACGGTGCCGCCGCAGACCCCGGGCTCGACCCCGGCCGCGCTGCGCAGCCCGCCGAGCAGGTGGGTCCGGAACAGCGGCTCGGCGAAGGATTCGTCGGTGTGCCCGCCGCCGGTGTACCAGGACCGCCCGCCGTCGTAGTTGTGGCACCAGGCGATCGGGTGGTCGTGCCCGTTGCCCCCGCCGGTGTACGTCGTCTCGTCCAGGGTGGCCAGCACGTGCACCTTGCCGCGCGGGTTGGTCCGGAAGTTGTACCACTCGTCGGTGCGGTTCCAGCGCAGCGGCAGCGTCCGGGTGGACGGGTGCACCCGGTCGGCGACCTTGAGGGTGGCCGGCTGCGGTGCCGGATGCGAGGCGAAGTACGCCCCGACCAGCCCGCCGTACCACGGCCAGTCGTACTCGGTGTCGGAGGCGGCGTGCACTCCGACGTACCCCCCGCCGGCCTGGATGTAGCGCTGGAAGGCGCCCTGTTGTGCGGTGTCGAGTACGTCCCCGGTGGTGGAGAGCCAGACCACCGCGTCGAACCGGGCCAGGTTGGCGTCGGTGAACGCCCCGGCGTCCTCGGTCGCCTCGACGGCGAAGTTGTTGGCCACGCCGAGTTGCTGGATGGCCGCGATGCCGGGGCCGATCGAGCCGTGCCGGAAGCCGGCGGTCTTGGAGAAGACCAGCACGGTGAAGGCGGGCGCGGCGCTCGCCACCGGCGGTGTCACCGCCACCCCGACGAGTACGAGAAGCAGGCTCAGCGCAGCGCCGAGCCATGATCGTTGAAATGTCCGCACGGACCGGTCCTCCCTGTCAGCGACCGGGCGGTCCGCCGTGCACGCCCTTGGTCCACGCCGTCGGTGACCACTTCGGGCCGGCGGCGCGAAAGATGTGCATACATCGTTGCGAGCGTGTTGCCACGACGTCAAGCGGGAACTGTGAAGTTTCCGAGAGCGCTCTCCACGACCGCCAACGCCACGGCCAGCCCGGCGACCAGCCGCGTCGGGCACGGGATCCGGGTCAGCCCGCCTCCTGCCGGCGACACCTGCCGGCTGTCGATCAGGAGAGCAGCCGGTCCGCGGCGGCGGCCACCCGCTCGTCCGTCGCGGTGAGCGCGACCCGGACGTGCCGGTTGCCGGTCGGCCCGTAGAACTCGCCGGGCGCGACCAGGATGCCCCGCCGGGCGAGCCAGTCCACCGTGGCCCAGCAGTCCTCGCCCCGGCTGGCCCACAGGTAGAGCCCGGCCGTGGAGTACGTGATCTCGAAACCGGCCTTGACCAGCGCGTCTCGCAGCACCTCGCGGCGGGCGGAGTATCGGATCCGCTGCTCGACCACGTGTGCCTCGTCGCCGAGCGCCGCGACCATCGCCGCCTGCACCGGAGCCGGCACGATCATCCCGGCGTGCTTCCGCACCGCCAGCAGGGTGCCGACGATGCTCCGGTCACCGGCGACGAAGCCGGCCCGGTAGCCCGCCAGGTTGGAACGCTTGGAGAGCGAGTGCACGGCCAGCAGGTTGGTGTGGTCGCCGCCGGAGACCGCCGGGTCGAGAATCGAGGTCGGCGTCTCCTCCCAGCCCAGCGAGAGGTAGCACTCGTCACTGGCGACCACGACGCCGCGTTCGCGGGCCCAGTCCACCACCTTGCGGAGATGTTCCGGCGGCAGGACCCGGCCGGTCGGGTTGGACGGCGAGTTGACCCAGAGCAGGCGTACCCGGGGATCGGGGCCGAGCGCGGTCAGGGCGTCGGCCCGGACCACCTCGGCGCCGGCCAGCCGCGCCCCGACCTCGTACGTCGGGTAGCAGACCCGCGGGATCACCACCACGTCGCCGGGACCGAGCCCGAGCAGGGTGGGCAGCCAGCCGACCAGCTCCTTCGAGCCGATGGTCGGCAGCACGCCGACCATCTCCGGGGCGGCCCCGCAGGACCGGGCCACCCATTCGGCGAGCGCGGCACGCAGCGCCGGCGAGCCGGCGGTCAGCGGATAGCCGGGCGCGTCCGAGGCCGCCGCCAGCGCGGCCCGGATCGCACCGGGCACCGGGTCGACCGGGGTACCCACGGAGAGGTCCACGATCCCGTCCGGGTGCCGCCCGGCCAGCGCCTTCGCCGGCTCGAGCAGGTCCCAGGGGAAGTCGGGCAGATTGCCGGTACGGCCGGAGCCTGCCCCGTCGGGCGTACGGCCGGCAACCGGTGTCGTGCCGCTCAGTGCTCACCTCGCGGCGGCTGCGCCGCGACGAAGGGAGTGTCCTTCTCGATCTTGCCGGTCTTGGAGGCTCCACCGGGCGAACCGAGGTCCTCGAAGAACTCGTAGTTGGCGGTGGTGTAGTCCTTCCACTGCTCCGGCACGTCGTCTTCGTAGAAGATCGCTTCCACCGGGCAGACCGGCTCGCACGCCCCGCAGTCCACGCACTCGTCCGGGTGGATGTAGAGCATCCGGTTGCCTTCGTAGATGCAGTCGACCGGGCACTCCTCGATGCACGCTTTGTCGAGCACATCCACGCACGGCTCGGCGATGATGTAGGTCACCGATCTTCTCCTCCGCAAGCCACGCCGCGATCGACCGCGACGGTAAGAGCCTAGTATGTCGCCGGGGAGGGGGTCGATCGTGCTCGGACGCCGCGATGTGGGACACCGGATCGTCGTTCGCCGGATTGTCGGAAATCAGAGCGGACGCACCCTGTTCAGCGACGCGCTCGGCGAGCTGGTCGACCTGACCGAGACCCATCTCACGCTGGCCACCGCGAACGGGCCGCTCCGGGTGCCGCTGCGCGAGGTGCACCGGGCCAAGCGGGTGCCGCCGGGCCGGCGCCCGAACGCGGCGGCGGTGGTCGAACTCGAACTCGCCTCGGACGAGGCCTGGCCGGCCCCGGTACGCGAACGGCTCGGCGACTGGCTGCTCCGTACCGCCGACGGCTGGTCCGGGCGGGCGAACACCGCGCTGCCGGTGGGTGACCCGGACCGGCCGCTCGACGAGGCGATCGACGCGGTGCAGCGCTGGTACGCCGCACGCGGCCGGCCGGCGATGGTCAACGTGCCGCTCCCGCTGGCCGCGCCGGTCGGGGCGGCGCTGGACGAGCGCGGCTGGTCGGCCCGGCCGCTGGTACTCGTGCAGACCGCGCCGCTGGCGACGATCCTGGACGCCATTCCGGCCCGGCCGGACCTGCCGGTGCCGAAGCTGGCCGGGACGCCCTCGCCGGAGTGGTTCGCCGTGGCCGCCGAGCGCAAGGCGAAACAGGGTCGGCAGTACGCCCGGCTCGACTCGGCCGCCACCGGCCCGCCCGGCGGGGCCGGGCGCTCCCCGGACCCCGGGGCTCCGGCCGGGCTGCCCGCCGCCGCCCGGCACATCCTCACCGCCGTGCGGCAGGTCCGCTTCGCCCACCTGTCCGCCACGCCGTCCGGGGAGCACACCGGCGGCGGGCCGGAGTTGATCGCGGTGGCCCGGGGCACGGTCACCGGCCAGCACCGCTGGCTCGGGTTGAGCCTGATCGAGGTGGTGCCGTCGGCCCGGCGGCAGGGGCTGGCCCAGCACCTGATCCGGGCGCTGGCGGAGTGGGCGGCCGGGCTCGGCGCCACCCGGGCGTTCCTCCAGGTCGAGGAGCACAACGAGGCCGCCGTCTCGCTCTACCGGCGGCTCGGCTTCACCACGCACCACACCTACCAGACCCGGGTCGCGCCGCACTGACCCGACCCGGGTGGCGGGAGGTCAGCGGCGTACGACCCGGCGGGGCTTGGACTGCTTGGCCTCGGCGTACCGCTTGAGCGACTGGGACCGGTAGTCCCAGCCGAACGCGGTGAGCAGCAGGTAGCCGACGAGTACGCCGCCGAGGGTGAAGCCGGCGTAGAGCCAGATCTGCGAGAAGAACGCCCCGGCCCCCGAGGCGAACGGGTGGCTGCCGCTGATGAACGGCCCGACGAAGATGGTCAGCACCATCGCGACCAGTACGGCGAGCGCCATCTCCCCGCCCCAGTCGGGTAGCGGACGGCGCTGCCCCCGGAGGAACGCGAGGGTCGCCAGGACCACCCCGATCGCGGCGAACATGCCCAGCGAGATCCGGTCCTGCATCTCGGTGTTGTCACCGAACCCGAACCGGGCCACCAGGCGGGCCACGATGTTGATCCCGAACAGCACGCCCGCGAGTACTCCGACCGGCAGCCAACGCTCCTTCATCAGGAGCCGCCCGAGAAACCCCTGGCTTCAGCCATGGGGAGGAAAGGGCGGTCAGGCATGGTGGTGGTTCTCGGCATTGGCGTCGACTCCTCTCTGTGGGCGGAACTGTCGGATGCGGCTGAGATGCTGCAAGGCGTGGACGAAACGGTGCGGTACACCTACCGGTTGCGCCCCGGCGCGACCGCGCAGGCCACACTCCTCGCCGAATGGGGACACTGCCGCTGGCTGTGGAACGAGGCCGTCCACCAGTACAAGACCGGGCGTAAACCCACCTTCGGCAAGCTGTCGAAGCTGCTGACCGAGGCACGGGCCCACTCGTCGTGGCTGCGGGACGGGTCCCAGGTCGCCCAGCAGCAGACGCTGCGCACCTACGCTCCCGCCCTCCAGCACTCCTTCAAGGTGAAGGGACGCGGCTGGCCCAGGGCCAAACGACTGAAGAACGCACTGCCCAGCCTCGAATACACCACACGTGGGTTCTCGATCCGCGACCAGCGGCTGCGGCTGCCCGGCGGCATCACCGTTCCCGTCGTCTGGTCCCGCGAACTGCCATCCGACCCGAGCAGTGTTCGGGTCTACCAGGACTCGCTCGGGCACTGGTACGCCTCGTTCGTCGTGCGCCGCGAGGCCGTGCCCGCGCCGGAGGTCGAGGGTGCGATCGGGGTCGGCTGGGGTGTCGCCACGACCGCGACGACCACCGACCCGGTCTACGACCTGCCACATCACGGTCACCGGAAACGGTGCTCCGCCGAACTCGCCAAGATGCAGCGCCGGATGGCCCGCCGCCGGCGATCGAAGGGGGCCCCGCCGTCGAACGGCTACCTGCGCGCCAAGCCGCAGGCGGCGAAGATCGCGAAGAAGGCGGCGCGGCAGAACACCCACCACGCCCGCGCCTGGGCGAAGAAGATCGTCGACAACCACGCCCTGATCGCCGTCGAGGACTTCAAGCCGACATTCCTGACCAAATCCCGCATGGCGCGCAAGGCCGCTGATGCGGCGATCGGGGCGGCGAAGCGGAAACTGGTCGACCGTGGCCGGCGGGCGGGCCGGAAGGTGGTGCTGGTACCGCCCGCCCACACCACGATGACCTGCTCGCAGTGCGGTACGAGAGCCAAGCACCGCCTCGGGCCGGGTGTCAGAGTCTTCCGGTGCGACACCTGCGGACACACCGCCTGCCGAGACCGGAACGCCGCGAGGACGATCCTCGCCACGGCAGAGCGTGGCCGTGTTGGTGCCGACGACGTGAGACATGCGATCACCTCCTTCCGGAAGGTCGGTCGGGTGCGGTCCGAGCCAGAAATCCCCCGGCTTCCAGCCGTGGGGAAGCGTTAACGCACGTCCTCTTGGCCTCCCCCCGCCTCCCTCGGGGCCCCGTCCGTGCGGGGCTTCTTGCCACAGAGTTCTACCACCCGTGCCTACGTGGATCCATGGTGCGAGCGGTCCGGAGCCGAGCGGTGGCGGGGTCGGGACCGGCGGGGATCAGAGCCGGAGCTGCCGGGACTCCGGGCCGCGCGGATTCATGATCGTGCGAAACCCCATGACCGCGAAGGTCACCGAGCCAGCAAAGATCATCACGAGCCCAACCCAGTTGTTGGCGGCGATCAGCACGTCACCCTCGGAGGTGCCGCCGGCGGCGACCACCATCAGGGCGAACCAGACGACGGCGGGCAGCGCGAGCGCCCAGCGCCGCCCCACCACCCGGGGTGCGAACCAGCCCAGCGCCACGTTCGCCAGCACGGTGACCAGCACCGACACCCCGATCAGCACACCGCCCACCCGGAGCATCGACAGGATCAGCTCCAGCACGGCGGTGACCGCCGCAGCCACCACCGCAACCACGCCACCGACCACCCGCAGCACCAGGTCGACCGCCCGGTGCGCCGCCGACGGCTCCGCGGGCGGCGGGGCGACGGGCTCCAACTCCGGCGGGGTGGACACGGACGGGCTCGGCAGACTCACCGCGCGCCCGCCTCCGCCGGCGTACCGGTCGGGGGCGACGGGACCACGGCGGTCGAAGCGGGCCGGACATCGCCGGCCGGGACCGGCGCGGTCGCCTCCGCCACCGGCAACCCGGCGAAGAGGTCGTCCTCCCAGCCGTACGGGCCGGAGCCCGGGCCCCGGGAGCCGACGGCCAGGGTGTAGTACTCCACCCCCATGAACTCGCCGCCGAAGTTGCTGGCGATCGAGTAGAGCCACGAGTTGTCCGGGATCTGCGTGGCGTGCGCCCGCATCGCCGCCTCCTTCGCGGCGTGCCGGTCGGTGCCGTCGATCCGGGCCGCGATCTGCTCGTCCGGAGTGCCGAACGGCAGGTCGTCGGGCTGCTCGGTGCCGGCGAACGGGTTGTCGGCGGCGTCGGCGAAGGCGGCCAGCCCCGCCTCCAGCACGCTCCTCGGCATCGCCGTCCAGTAGATCTTGTCCGGCCCGAAGCCCTCGGCTGCGGCGAGTTCGGCCGCCCGCATCGCCACCCGGTGCGCCTGGATGTGGTCGGGGTGCCCGTAGAAGCCGTTCGGGTCGTAGGTGACCAGCACCTGCGGGCGTACCTCGCGCATGATCTCGACCAGGTGGCCGGCCGCCTCGTCGAGATCGGCCCGCCAGAAGGCCCGCGGGTGGTCGTTGGTGGGCAGCCCCATCATGCCCGAGTCGCGGTACCGCCCGGCGCCGCCGAGGAACCGGTGGTCCCGTACGCCGAGCGCGGCACACGCGGCGGCCAGCTCGGTGATCCGGTAGCCGCCGAGCTGGTCGGCCTCGGTGGCGGCCAACCCGTGCAGCGCCGGTACGTGGATCTCGCCCTCCTCGCCGAGGGTGCAGGTGACCAGGGTGACCCCGGCGCCGGCCGCCGCGTAGTACGCCATCGTGGCGCCGGTGCCGATCGCCTCGTCGTCGGGATGCGCGTGCACCAGCAGCAACCGCCGGGCCGGCCGGGCCGGATCGGCGGCACCGGACGGCTCGGGCGAGTCGGCCGGAGCGGCCACCTCGTTCGGGTTCGTCACCCGGGCAACTCTACGCGGCCGGGCCGGTTCACCCTAGTCAGGGAGTTAGTCGCCACCTCCGCAGAGTCATCATCCCGCTACCGGTACCCGACCGGGCGGCGATGGCCGGCTCCGCCACATCGCCGACCGCCCGGCTCTACGATCACGATGTGGACTACCCGGAGTTGGCCGCCCGTACCCGCCGGTTCAGCCGCGGTGCGCCGCGCGCCGTGACGGTGGCGAGCGACGGCTCGCGGGTGGTCTTCCTCCGCTCCGGCGGCCCCACCGACCCGGTCGACGCGCTCTGGATGCTGGACGTCGCCGACGGCACCGAACGGCTGGTCGCCGACCCCGCCGACCTGCTCGCCGACCCGGCGGCCGACACGGACCCGACCGGGGTCCGGCCGGTCGCCGACCCCACCGACCTGGCGGCGGCCGCCGCCGGCGCCAGCCCGGCCGGTGCCGCCGCTGCCGGGCCGGCCGTCGGCACCGACCTGGCCGGCGCGCCGAACTCGACCGAACGGGCACTGCGCGAACGGCTCCGGCTGAGCGCCTCCGGCATCGCCTCGTACGCCACCGACCCGGCCGCCCGGGTCGCGGTCTTCACCCTCGACGGCCGGCTGTTCCGGGCGGACCTGACGCACGGCGACGTGGTCGAGGTCGCCGTCTCCGGCCCGGTGGTCGACCCCCGACCCGATCCGACCGGCCAGCGGCTGGCCTACGTCACCGACGCCGCGGGGGACGGTGGCCGAGTCGGGCAGTTGCGGGTGGTCGACTCCGACGGCACCGACACCCTGCTGGCCGGCGAGGACGCCGGAGTCACCTGGGGGCTCGCCGAGTTCGTCGCGGCCGAGGAGTTCGACCGGTTCCGGGGCTACTGGTGGGCGCCGGACGGCCGGTCCATCCTCGCCGCCCGGGTCGACGAGTCCCGGCTGCCCCGCTGGCACCTGCACGACCCCGGTGACCCGGCCAGCCCGCCGCGCTCGGTGGCGTACCCACGCTCCGGCGGGCCGAACGCCGAGGTGAGCCTGCACCTGCTGGACCTCGACGGCGGCTGGGTCGACGTGCACTGGGACCGGGAGACCTATCCCTACCTGGTCTCGGTGGAGTGGGCCGAGACCGGGCCGCTGATCACCGTACTGCGCCGGTTGCAGCAGCACGGCCTGGTGCTGGCGGTGGACCCGCGTACCGGCGAGACGCAGGTGCACGCCGAACTCGCCGACCCGCGCTGGGTCGAGCCGGTCGCCGGCACCCCCCGGCACCTCCCCGACGGCCGGGTACTGGTCGGCGGCGAACTCGCGCACGACGGGTACGACGCCCGCTGCCTCTTCGCCGACGGCACCCTGCTCACCCCGCCGTCCCTCTACGTCCGCCGGGTGGTCGGCTGGCTGCCGAACCGCAACGGCAGCCCCGACCTGCTGGTCGAGGGGAGCGACGGCGAGCCGAGCCAGCAGCACCTGTTCCGGGTACGTACCGCGATCGGGGCCGGCGGGATCGACGCCCGGCGGTTGACCGGCGACCCGGGCTGGCACAGCGGGACGGTCGGCGGCGACGTACTCGTGGTGCAGTCCCGCTCGCTCGACGCGGCCGGCAGCACCTGGACGGTGTGGCAGGGCGACCGGGAGGTGGGCACGCTGCGCTCGCTCGCCGCGACCCCGCCGTACGCGCCCCGGCCCGCGCTGGAACGGGTCACCGACCGCCGGCTGCCGGCCGCGGTGGTCTATCCCGGCAACCACGTCGCCGGCCGCCGGCTACCGGTGCTGCTCGACGTCTACGGCGGCCCCGGCCACCAGGAGGTGGTGGCCGCCCGGTCGGCGTGGCTGGAGCGGCAGTGGTGGGCCGACGCCGGTTACGCCGTGGTCACCATCGACAACCGGGGTACCCCGGGGGTGGCGCCGTCGTTCGAGAAGGTGGTGCACCGGCGGCTGGCCGACGTGATCCTGGCCGACCAGGCGGACGCGCTGACCGCGCTGGCCGGCAAGCACCCCGACCTGGACCTGGGCCGGGTGGCGATCCGGGGCTGGTCGTTCGGGGGCTGGCTGGCTGCGCTGGCGGTACTGCGCCGGCCCGACCTGTTCCGCTGCGCCATCGCCGGCGCACCGGTCACCGACTGGACCCTCTACGACACCGCCTACACCGAGCGCTATCTCGGGACACCGGCCGACAGCCCCGAGGTGTACGCCCACCACTCGCTGCTGGAACTCGCCGCCGAGCCGGTACGCACCCCCGACGAGGTCCGGCCGATCCTGCTGGTGCACGGGCTGGCCGACGACAACGTGGTGGCCGCGCACACCCTGCGGCTCTCCGCCGCGCTGCTGGCCACCGGCCGCCCGCACTCGGTGATCCCGCTGACCGGCGCCACCCACATGGCCGCCGGTGGCACCGCCGAGCGGCTGCTCGCCCTCGAACTCCACTTCCTCCGGCAGCACCTGTAGCTGCCGCCTCCCGCCAGTGCCTTCGGCGGCGCCTCCTGCCAGGTTCTGTGGAGCGGCGGACCGGCGTAGCGAAAAACCCGCCCGGGCGGATGTCCGGAGCCGTCCGCCGGCCCCGACGTCTCCAGCGAGCAGGCACCGGAGGCGGGTGCCGACCGGAGAGGGAGTCACCGTGAAATACATGATCATGATGAGCGGGTCCCAGCGCGACTACGACGCGATGGCGGGCAAGGACAGCGACGGCTCCCCGGCCTGGTCGCCGGAGGACATGGCGGCGCTGCACGAGTTCATGGCGGCCTGGAACAACGACCTGGTGGAGTCGGGCGAGTTCGTCGACGCCCGGGGGCTGACCGCACCGGTGCACACCCGGCGGATCTCACTGCGCGACGGGGTGCCGGTGGTGACCGACGGGCCGTACCCGGAGACCCAGGAGGTGCTGGCCGGCTACACGATCGTGGAGTGTGACAGCTTCGACCGGGCGACCGAGATCGCGGCGAAGCTGGCGAGGACGCCGCACCCGGACGACGCGACCCTGACCAACGAGTGGTACGTCGACATCCGGCCGATCGCCGAGGGCATCGAGGATCTGTAGGGCTGTCGCGAGCGTGCCGGTAAACGACGTCGAGGACCTGCTGCGTCACCTGGCGCCGCAGGTCCTCGGCGCGCTGGTCCGCCGGTACGGGCACTTCGACACCGCCGAGGACGCGGTGCAGGAGGCGCTGCTCGCCGCCGCCACGCAGTGGCCGGGCGAGGGCGTACCGGAGAATCCCCGGGCCTGGCTGATCACCGTCGCGGCCCGCCGGCTCACCGACCTGCTCCGCGCCGAGCAGGCCCGGCGGCGTCGGGAGGACAGGGTCGCACGCTGGGCACTCCCCGACCAGTGGCTGGCGCCGGCCGCCGACCGGGCGCCGTCGGACTCCGACGACACGCTGGTACTCCTCTTCCTCTGCTGCCATCCCGCGCTCTCGCCGGCCTCGCAGATCGCGCTGACCCTGCGCGCGGTCGGCGGCCTGAGCACCACGGAGATCGCCCGGGCGTTCCTGGTGCCGGAGTCGACCATGACCCGGCGGATCAGCCGGGCCAAACAGCGGATCAGGGACAGCGGCATCCCGTTCGGGATGCCGCCGGCGGCCGAGCGCGCCGGGCGGCTCGACGCGGTGCTGCACGCGCTCTACCTGATCTTCAACGAGGGGTACGTCACCACCTCTGGCCCGACCCTCTACCGCACCGAACTCTCCGCCGAGGCGATCCGGCTGGCCCGGATGCTGCACCGGATGCTGCCCGACGACGCCGAGGTGACCGGGCTGCTGGCAGTGATGCTGCTCACCGATGCCCGGCGGCCGGCGCGGACCGGTCCGGACGGCGCTCTGATCCCGATGGCGGAGCAGGACCGGAGCCGGTGGGACGCCGGGCAGATCGCCGAGGGGGTGGCCCTGGTCAGCGCGGCGCTGCCGAAGGGGCCGACCGGGGCGTATCAGGTGCAGGCGGCGATCGCGGCCCTGCACGACGAGGCGCCCAGTGCCGAGGCGACCGACTGGCCGCAGATCGTCGCGCTCTACGAGGTGCTGCTGCGGATCGCCCCCAATCCGGTGGTGGCGCTCAACCACGCCGTGGCGGTGGCGATGGCCTCCGGGCCGCGCGCCGGGCTCGACCTGCTGGACCGGCTCGCCGCCGACGACCGGATCGCCGACGACCACCGGATGTACGCGGTCCGGGCACACCTGCTGGAGCTGGCCGGAGACCGGGCCGCGGCCCGCGAGGCGTACCGGACGGCGGCCCGCCGCGCGACCGGGCTGGCCCAGCAGCGCTACCTGAACGACCGCGCCGCCCGCCTCGCCGTCGACCCGTGACCCGTACCGCCCCCTCCCGGAGCAGTTCCGTTCGGTCGGCGCGGGCGCTGGACCAGGAGCGGGTGCAGAGCACCAGGTGGCAGCCGTCCCACACTGCGCGAAGATTTCGGCCTCGTCGGGTCCTTTCCGGTAGTCTCGATCCCCGGGTCGAGAGGCGCTGCAACGGGCGGTGACGCCCGCCACGCTCGACCCGAGGATTGATCTTCTCCAAGGGCGCCTCCGTTCCACGACGGAGGTGGCCAATGGGTACGGGTACGGCTTCGAGCGGCACCGGCACGCGGGCGGCGCGCACCCTCGCACTACGGGAACTGCTCGCCGAGCGGATCGTGGTGCTGGACGGTGCCTGGGGCACGATGCTCCAGGGCGCCGGGCTCACCCCCGCCGACTACCGGGGCGACCTGCTGACCGACCACCCGCACGACGTGACCGGCGACCCGGACCTACTCAACCTGACCCGGCCGGACGTCATCCTCGACGTACACCGGCGCTACCTGGCTGCCGGCGCGGACATCACCTCGACGAACACCTTCACCGCGACGAGCATCGCGCAGGCCGACTACGGCCTTGCGGCGCTGGTCCCGGAGATGAACCTGCGCGGCGCCCAGCTCGCCCGGCAGGCGGCCGACGAGGCGGGCGGCAAGTTCGTCGCCGGCTCGGTCGGGCCGCTGAACGTGACGCTCTCGCTCTCGCCCCGGGTCGACGACCCGGCCTTCCGGACGGTCTCCTTCGACACCGTCCGGGAGGCGTACGCGGAGCAGATCCGGGCGCTGGCCGACGGCGGCGTCGACATCCTGCTGGTCGAGACGATCTTCGACACGCTGAACGCGAAGGCCGCGATCGCCGCCGCCCGGGAGGTCGCGCCGGACCTGCCGCTGTGGATCTCGGTGACCATCGTCGACCTGAGCGGCCGGACCCTCTCCGGGCAGACCGTCGAGGCGTTCTGGAGTTCGATCGCGCACGCCGAGCCGCTGGCGGTCGGGGTGAACTGCTCGCTCGGCGCCGCCGAGATGCGCCCGCACGTCGCCGACCTGGCCCGGCTGGCCGACACCTACGTCGCCTGCCACCCCAACGCCGGGCTGCCGAACGCGTTCGGCGGCTACGACCAGCAGCCCGAGGAGACCGGCCGGCTGCTCCGCGAGTTCGCCGACTCCGGGATGGTCAACATCGTCGGCGGCTGCTGCGGCACCGGCCCCGAGCACATCGCCCGGATCGCCGCTGCCGTCGCCGGCCGACCGCCCCGGCCGGTGCCGGCGGTGCCGAGCGCCACCCGGTTCAGCGGGCTGGAGCCGTTCGCCATCGGCGCCGACACCGGCTTCGTGATGATCGGCGAGCGGACCAACGTCACCGGCTCGGCCCGGTTCCGCCGGCTGATCGAGGCCGACGACTACCAGGCCGCCGTCGACGTGGCGCTGGAGCAGGTACGCGGCGGCGCCAACATCCTCGACGTGAACATGGACGCCGACCTGCTCGACAGCGAGCGGGCGATGACCACCTTCCTCAACCTGATCGCCACCGAGCCCGAGGTCGCCCGCATCCCGATCATGATCGACAGCTCGCGGTGGAGCGTGCTGGAGGCCGGGCTGAAGTGCGTACAGGGCAAGGGGATCGTCAACTCGATCAGCCTCAAGGAGGGTGAGGAGGCGTTCCTGGCGCAGGCCCGGCGGATCCGCGACTACGGCGCCGGGGTGGTGGTGATGGCCTTCGACGAACTCGGCCAGGCGGACACCGCCGAACGCAAGGTGTCGATCTGCGCCCGGGCGTACGACCTGCTCACCCAGCGGGCCGGGTTCGCGCCCACCGACATCGTCTTCGACCCGAACGTACTGGCCGTGGCGACCGGGATCAGCGAGCACAACGGGTACGCGAAGGCGTTCATCGACGCGCTCCCGCTGATCAAGGAGCGCTGCCCGGGGGCCAGGACCAGCGGCGGCATCTCCAACCTGTCGTTCTCGTTCCGCGGCAACGACGTGGTACGCGAGGCGATGCACTCGGCGTTCCTGCTGCACGCCGTACGCGCCGGGCTGGACATGGGCATCGTCAACGCGGGTCAGCTCGCCGTCTATCAGGACATCCCCGCCGACCTGCTGGAACTCGTCGAGGACGTGCTCTTCGACCGGCGGCCGGACGCCACCGACCGGCTGGTCAACTTCGCCTCCACGGTCAGCGGCTCCGGCACCCGGCGCACCGTCGACCTCGCCTGGCGGGAGGCGCCGGTCTCCGAGCGCCTGTCGTACGCGCTCGTGCACGGCATCGTCGACTTCATCGAGGCCGACACCGAGGAGGCGCGTAAGCAGGCCGACCGCCCGCTCGACGTGATCGAGGGGCCGCTGATGGACGGCATGAAGGTCGTCGGCGACCTCTTCGGCTCCGGCAAGATGTTCCTGCCCCAGGTGGTCAAGAGCGCCCGGGTGATGAAGCGCTCGGTCGCCTACCTGGAGCCGTACATGGAGGCGGAGAAGGAGCAGGCCCGGGCGGAGGGCCGGCTCGACACCAACCGTGGCCAGGGCAAGGTGGTGCTGGCGACGGTCAAGGGCGACGTGCACGACATCGGCAAGAACATCGTCGGCGTGGTGCTGGGCTGCAACAACTACGAGGTGGTCGACCTCGGCGTGATGGTGCCGGCCGCCAAGATCCTGGACACCGCGATCGCCGAGGGCGCCGACGCGATCGGACTCTCCGGGCTGATCACCCCGTCCCTGGACGAGATGGTCGCGGTCGCCACCGAGATGCGGCGGCGGGACATGAACCTGCCGCTGCTGATCGGCGGGGCGACCACCTCGCGGCAGCACACCGCGGTCCGGATCGCCCCGGCGTACGACGGCAGCACCGTGCACGTGCTCGACGCGTCCCGGGTGGTCGGGGTCGTCTCCGACCTGCTGAATCCGGAGCGGGCCGCCGAGTTGGACGTCCGCAACCGGGCCGAGCAGCAGCGCCTGCGCGAGCAGCACGAGGGGCGGGAGCGGGTACCGCTGCTCACCCTCGCCCAGGCCCGGGACAACCGGGAAGCGGTCGAGCACGCCGCGCCGCCGGTGCCGGCCTTCACCGGCGTACGCGTCGTCCGGCCCGAGCTGACCGCGCTGCGCGAGATGATCGACTGGCAGTTCCTCTTCCTCGCCTGGGAGTTGAAGGGGAAGTTCCCGGCGATCCTCGACCAGCCGGTGGCCCGGGAACTCTACGACGACGCCAACACCCTGCTCGACCAGATCATCGCGGACGGCTCGCTGACCGCCGTCGGGTCGTACGGCTTCTGGCCGGCGCGCGCCGACGGGGACGACATCGTGCTGACCGGCGACGCCGGGGCCCGCTTCCCGATGCTGCGCCAGCAGACCACCAAGCCGGCCGGCCGGCCGAACCGCTGCCTCGCCGACTATCTCGCCCCGGCCGGTGACCACCTCGGCGGCTTCGCGGTGACGATCCACGGCGCCGAGGAGCTGGCCGCCGGCTTCGAGGCACGGCACGACGACTACCGGGCGATCATGGTCAAGGCGCTGGCCGACCGGCTCGCCGAGGCGTTCGCGGAATACCTGCACCTGCGGGCCCGGCGAGACTGGTACGAGCCGGACGCCGACCCGGCGATCGAGGATCTGCACGCCGAGCGGTTCCGGGGGATCCGTCCCGCCCTCGGCTATCCGGCCAGCCCTGACCACAGCCTGAAGCGGGAGCTGTTCGACCTGCTCGACGCCGAGGCGCTCGGGATGGGCCTGACCGAGTCGTACGCGATGACCCCGGCCGCCAGCGTCAGCGGCCTGCTCTTCGCGCACCCGTCGTCGCGGTACTTCACCGTCGGCCGGCTCGGGCGGGACCAGGTCGAGGAGTACGCGGCACGGCGGGGCCTGCCGGTCGCCGAGATCGAGCGCTGGCTCCGCCCCAACCTGGGGTACGACCCTGAGCGGTGATCCAGCACCGCCGGACCGGCCGCGACGCCGGTCAGCCGGCTTCCGGCCCGGTCCGGTCCGGTCCGGTCCGGCATGCGACTCTCCCGGTGGTCCCGGTCTCCCACCCATCGGCTGGCTGGCTCTCCACCCATTTGTCTCCGCCTATCCCCCGTTCGGCTCACTACCCTGGTCAGTGGCGGCCGAGGGGAGGAGACGCCGGTGGAACTGCGAGGCCCGCTATCCTGGCGGATCGGCATCCGCAGGTGGGACTACCTGGTCGACTGTGCGTTGTGGATCCGGGCGAGCGAGCGCATCGAGGTGCCGGCACACCGGTTGGTGCCCGGCCCGCTGGATCTCGACGAGCTTCCGTCGCCGGCCAGCCCGCTCGGCTTCGTCCCCGGCGCGGAATGGCTCGGCTGGTGGCTCTCGCTGGTCGACCCGGCGGGGCAGCGTCCGCAGCCGCGCGCCGGCCTGGAGCCCGCCGACGACACTCCGGACCCGCTCGGCCTGGCACCGTGGCCAGCACTGCGCCGGGTGGTCGCGGAACGCTGGCCGGAGGCGCGCGACTGGCACCTCGCCCGGCAACGTGACTCGTTCGGCCGGCCCGGCCCGGGTACGTCGACCAGCACCGAGGTGGTACGCCACGTCGAGGCGTCGCTGGGCCGGTCGATTCGCCCGTTCAGCGTCGAGATCGTGCTGCTGCCGGTACGCGACGAGGTGATCCGCCGGGTGGACCACGAGCGCTACCTCGTGCCGGAACGGGTACACGACAGTCCACGGTGGTCGGTCTGGCTCCGCGACCTGGTGCTGCGGATCGGCTGACCGGTCACCGCCGTCGCCCGTCGCGGGCTGGCCGGTTCGGACCCCGGATTGTCGGTGCCGGTGGGTAGTCTCCCGGACGGTCGGCCTGGCACGGGCCCGGCCCTTCGGATCCGGGCCGGTGCGGCCGATCCGCCGCGCACCCCGGCCCGCCCCGTCGATCGGCGAGTCGGTTCGGGCGTGCTCCCGCACCGAGACCCCGAGGGGAGTCGCAGATGCTCGACCTGGATCCTGCCGCTCAGGAGGTGATCCGGCTGGCCGGCGGCGTGACCGACGAGCAGCTCACCGATCCGACGCCGAGCACGGACACCTCGGTGGCCGCCCTGCTCGACCACCTGATGGGGCTGTCGCTCGCCTTCACCTGGGCCGCCCGGAAGTCCGGCGCAGACGGGCCCGGCGTCTCCGCACCGCCGCCACCGGCCAGCGCCGACAACCTCGATCCACAGTGGCGCACGATTCTGCCGGCCCGGCTGACCGAGCTGGCCGAGGCGTGGCGGCAGCCGGATGCCTGGGCCGGGATGACCACGGCCGGCGGGGTGACGATGCCGGCCGAGGTCATGGGCGTGGTCGCGCTGGACGAGTTGGTGCTGCACGGCTGGGATCTGGCCAAGGCGACCGGGCAGCCGTTCCACTGCGATCCGGCCAGCACCGAGGCGGTGCTGGCGTTCACCACCGAGGCGGCCCGGCCCGAGCAGGCCGCCGGCCGCGACGGGCTGTTCGGGCCGGTGGTGCCGGTGCCGGCGGACGCACCGCCGTTCGACCGGGCGTTGGGCTTCGCCGGCCGCGACCCCAACTGGACGCCGCCGGCCTGAACGCTCCGATCGGCCATGCTGACGTGCCGCCCGAGCCCGGCGGTCAACGGGCACCGGCGACGGGTAGGGTTCCGCCGTGGCGAATCTCTGGAAGGGCGTGACCGCGACCGTCAGCCGGGTGACTCGGCGTGCCCCCACTCCTACCGCCGGCCCCATTCCCGCTCAGCCCGCGCGGCGGCGCCAGGTCTCGGCGTTGCAACGTCGGGAGCTGGTCTACGCGCCCGAACTCGACGGGCAGGCCGATCCGGGCGAGATCGTCTGGACCTGGGTGTCGTACGAGGACGATCCGCGCCAGGGCAAGGACCGCCCGGTGCTGGTGGTCGGGCGGGTCAGCCGGACCCTCTTCGGGTTGATGCTCTCCAGCAAGAGCGACCGGGACGGCCAGCGGCACTGGCTCGCCCTCGGCCCCGGCGAGTGGGACCGGGACAACCGGCCGAGCTGGATCCGGCTCGACCGGGTCCTGACGATGCGCGAGGACAGCATCCGGCGGGAGGGCGCGGTGCTGGACCGGGCCCGCTTCGACCGGATCGGCCGGGCGCTCCGGACCGGGTACGGCTGGCGCTGACCCGCCGCCGCTGCCCCACCGCCTCCCGGTTCTTGAGCGCCGCCGGCCCCGGAATCGCGGTCGGCCCGCTGGGCTGAGCTGAGACGTGCAGGGGCCCTCTCCGGACGCGACCGGAGGGAGCCCCTGCACGGACCCGGCTAAGGCTTGACGTGGCTGTTGTAGAAGACCGGGATGCCGAACTGGTCGGAGACGATCATGCCGCCCACCTTCGGTCCGGTCACCAGGAGGACGTTGACCTGGTAGAGCGGCACGACCGGGGCGTACTTCTCCGTGATCATCTGGTCGAGCTTGGCCCACTCCGGTCCCGCCTCGCCGGCCGGCAGGTTGCTGACCCGGTCGATCTCGGCGTTCACGTCGTCGGCGTTGAAGTACGACACGTTGGAGTTGCCCTGCGGCCCGAGCTTGCGGCCGTCCCAGAGCACCGGGATGGTCGACACCGCGCTCGGCCAGTCCGCCGCCCAGTTCGACAGGTAGATGTCGTACGGGTTGCCCCGGGTCCGGGCGGTCGGGTTGTGGGCCGGCTGGTCGACATACTGCACGGTGACGTCGAAGCCCGCCTTCTCCAGGCTCTGCTCGACGATCGGCGCGGTCTGCTGGCCGAAGGCGCTGTTCCGGGACATGAAGACCAGCTTGGGCGTCTGCCCGCCCAGCAGTTCCTTGGCCTTCTCCGGGTTGCCGGTCGGCCCGCCGTCGTACGGGTTCGGGTAGTCGGTGTGCCCGATGGTGGTGTCGGCGAGCAGGGTGTGGGTCACCTTGCCGGCGGCGTCACCGCCCTGGGTAGCGAGGATGCCCTGCTTGTCGATCGCGTACGCGATGGCTTGGCGCACCTTCACGTCCTTGATCCGCTCGTTGTTTATGCTCAGGTACCAGACCGACGGGCCCGGCTTGCGCAGCACCCGCTCACCCAGCGAACTGTTGCCGAGCACCTGGTTGACCAGTGCCTGCGGCACCCCGTCCCAGGAGACCACCGTCTGGTCGGCGCCCTGGCCAGCCAGCGCCCGTTCGGTGGCGGCGGCGTCGTCGGGCCCGATCTCCACCTCGATGTTGTCCGGGTAGGCGTGCCGCAGCGGGTCGGTCTTCGGGTCCCAGTTCGGGTTGCGCTCCAGCACGAACCGGGTGTCCTTGACGTATTCCTTGATCTTGTACGGCCCGGAGGAGACGACCCGGCGGTCGTACTCGGTCTTGGTGTCCTGGGCCTTCGGCACCGGCACCGAGGTCGGCAGCGAGAGCGCGAACGGCAGGTCGCAGTGCGGCTTGGCGAAGTTGAAGATCAGGGTCTTGTCGTCCCTGACGGTCAGCCCGGGGACGGTGTCGGTGCCGGAGGTGTACGGCCCCTTGTACGTCGCGTTGAACTCCGGGCTGTCGGCCAGCCACTCCTGGATGTACGTCGGCCCGCCGTCGATGGTCTCCTCGAAGGAGCGGGCGATCCCGTACGCCACGTCGGCGGCCTTGATCGGCGTACCGTCCTCGAACTTCACCCCGTCCTTGAGGGTGTATTCCCAGGTCTTGCAGTCGGAGTTGACGTCCTTGCCGGCATCGGTGGCGAGGTCGCCGACGAGCAGCACTTTCCCCTTGCCGTCGTCCTTGAAGACGGTCAGGGTACGCACGAACATCTGCTGGATCGACATGGCGGCGAAGGTGTAGCTCCGCTGCGGGTCCAGGTGCTCGAAGTCGGCCTCCTGGATCACCTTCAGCACGCCGCCGGACTGTGCCCCGGGCACCTCGGCGGCCGGCCCCTGGGAGTCCTTCGGGTCGGTCGCGATCGAGCTGGTGAACTGCTTGCCGCCGCCGTTGTCGGAGTCACCGTTCTCGCCGGTGTTCTCCGAGCAGGCGGCCAGCGCACTGGTCGCGAGCACGAGCGCGGCGCTCGTCGCGGCCACCGCGAGCCTGGGTCGCATAGGAATTCCTCCTGGTTTCGTTCCCGCAGGTCGGATCGGCGTCAATCTGTTGAAAGAAATATTCACTCAAGCAGACTTGAAGGTAAGTTTCATAGCAGTAACGATGGGACAACGTTTCCGCACCCGCCACCGGGTCGCCACCGGACGGTCATCCGGTCACCCGAGTCGGACCCGGGGATCGACCACCGCATACAGCACGTCGACCAGGACGTTGGCGGCGACCACGAAGACGGCGGCGAGCAGTACCGTCGCCATCACGATCGGCATGTCCAGGTTGAGCGCCGCGTTCAGCGCCGTCTTGCCGAGCCCGGTGAACCCGAAGACCGTCTCGGTGATGACGGTGCCGCCGAGGTAGGCACCGAGGTCCAGCCCGGCGATGGTGATGATCGGGGTGATCGCGGCGCGCAGCGCGTGCCGGCCGTACACGGTGATTTTGGACAGTCCCTTGGCCCGCGCGGTCCGGACGAAGTCCTCGGAGAGGGTCTCCAGCATCTGTGCCCGGGAGAGTCGGGCGTAGGTCGCGGAGTTGAGGAAGCCGAGCGCGAACCAGGGCAGCAGCATCGCCGACGCCCAGGCGACCGGATTCTCGGTCAGCGGGGTGTAGCGCGGATAGCTCAGGATGCCGGTCTCGTAGACCAGTCCGATCAGCAGCAGCGGCCCGAAGAGCAGGATCGGCATGGAGGCGCCGACCAGCGACGTGCCGACCGCCAGCTTGTCGAAGACGGTCCCCCGGCGCAGCGCCGAGACCATCCCGATCGAGACGCCCAGCACCAGCCAGACCACGGCTGCGCCGAAGACGATGCTGAGGGTCACCGGCAGGGTACGCCCGACGATCCCGGTCACCGGCTCGTCGTTGCGGAACGAGAAGCCGAGGCAGGGCGCGGGGCAGTCCCGGGCGGTCTCGCCTGCGCCGATGGTACGGCCGACGAAGATGCCCCGCATGAACTCGCCGTACTGCGCCGGGATCGGCTTGTCCAGTCCCATCCGGCGTTCGATCATCTCGATCCGCTCCGGACTGCAGACGTTCTTGCTGTCCCCGCACATCAACTCGGCCGGGTTGTTGGGCACCGCGAAGAACATCCCGAAGGTGATCACGCTGACCGCGAGCAGGGTACTCAGGGCCAGCAGTACCTTCTTGACCACGAATCGCAGCACGGACGCCTCCTACCTGCTCGACTTCGGGTCGAGCGCGTCGCGCAGCGAGTCGCCGAAGAGGTTGAACGCCAGCACCAGCAGGAACAGCGTGGTCCCGCCCACGATGGTGAAACTCGGTACGTCCCGGATGTAGCGCACGCTGTCGTTGATCAGCCGGCCCAGGTCGGGTGTCGGCTCCAGCACCCCGATGCCGAGGAACGACAGCGCCGCCTCCGCGGTGATCAGGGCCGGCACGTTCAACGAGAAGGTCACCAGGATCGGCGCCCAGAGGTTCGGCAGGAGCTGCCGGAACAGGATGTGCCCCAGCCCCGCCCCGGAGGCGCGGGCCGCCTCGACGAACTCCCGCTCGCGCAGCGAGAGCACCTGTCCCCGGACCAGCCGGGCGGAGATGGTCCAGTTGAAGAGTACGAAGATCAACACCAGCAACGCCGGTCTGAACCAGGACGCCACCTCGTCGCGCGGCCCGTAGAACTGGTTGACCGCCAGCGGCACGAACGCGAAGCAGAAGATGTAGAACGGGAAGGCCAGCGCCAGGTCGAGGACCCAGGTGATCACGGCGTCGACCCAGCCGCCGACGTACCCGGCGACGATGCCGATCACCACGCCGAGCGCGATCGTCAACACGGCGGCGGTGAAGGCGATCATCAGCGAGGTACGCAGCCCGTAGACCACCTGGATGAAGATGTCCCGGCCGATCCCGGGCTGGATGCCGAACCAGTGCTCACCGGAGACCCCGGCGTAGCCGAGCGGGAACCCGTTCCGGTCCAGGCGTTCCGGGAACCGCTCCTGTGGCCCCTTGCCGTAGAGCCGGGCCACCAGCGGCGCGGCCGCCGCCAGCAGCACGAAGAAGACCAGCACCGCGCCGCTGACCAGCGCCACCCTGTCCCGGCGCAACCGCCGCCAGGCGAGCTGTCCCGGGGACCGGCCGACGAACCCGTCCGCCTCGACCGCCCTGGTGACGCCGCCGTCGGGCGGCGTGCCGTCCGGTACGCCCTCCGGAACCGGCGGAACCGGGCCGACCCCGGCCGCGACCGCCCCGACCTGCTGTTCACTCACGGCACTCGCCTTCGTTCGCGCTGCGAGACTCGCGAACCCGGCTCGTTCTCGCGCTCACGGGAGATCACCCTCCTCCGGGAAGTGGCAGGCCACCGCGCCGGTCCCGCCCGGGTAGCCGGTGAGCGGCGGCTCCTCGGTCACGCAGATCTCCTGGGCCTTCCAGCAGCGGGTCCGGAACCGGCAGCCGGACGGTGGATCCAGCGGCGTCGGTACGTCCCCGGTGAGCCGGATCCGCCCCGCCGGCCCCAACTTCGTCACGTCCGGTACGGCGGAGAGCAGCGCCCGGGTGTACGGATGCCGTGGCCGCTGGTAGATCTCCACCCGGTCCCCGGTCTCGACGATCTTCCCGAGGTACATCACGGCGATCCGCTGGCAGAAGTGCCGGACCACGGCGAGGTCGTGCGCGATGAAGACGAAGGCGAGATCCAGCTCCCGTTGCAGGTCGCGGAGCAGGTTGACCACCTGCGCCTGGATCGACACGTCCAGCGCGGAGACCGGCTCGTCGGCGACCACCAGCTTCGGCCGCAGGGCCAGCGCACGGGCGATCCCGATCCGCTGCCGCTGGCCGCCGGAGAACTCGTGCGGATAGCGGTTGTAGTGCTCGGGGTTCAGCCCGACCAGTTCGAGCAGCTCGCGTACCCGCTGCTTCACGCCGCCGGGCGGGACGATCCCGTTGACCTGCAACGGCATCGCCACGATCCGCCCGACGGTGTGCCGGGGGTTCAGCGAGGCGTACGGGTCCTGGAAGATGATCTGGAGGTCCTGACGGAGCGGTCGGAGTTCGCCCCGGGACGCGTGCGTGATGTCCCGCCCCTCAAAGACGATCTTGCCGGCGGTCGGCTCCAGCAGCCGGACCAGCAGGCGGCCGGTGGTGGTCTTGCCGCAGCCCGACTCGCCGACCAGGCCGAGGGTCTCCCCCGCCCGTACCTCGAAGTCCAGCCCGTCGACCGCGCGTACCAGGCCACGACGGCGCAGCCCGGAGCGCACCGGGAAGTGCTTGGTCAGCCCGGTCACCGTCAGCAGCGGCTCGCCCCCGGCCCCGGCCGGCCGCTCCGGCGCCGCCTCTGTCTGCGCACTCACGGTGCCACCCCCACCTGGGCGATCTCGTCGGCGTAGTAGCGCTGCCGGTCGGCCTCGGACAGGTGGCAGGCGACCAGGTGACCGGCCTCGGCCACCGGCAGCAGCTCGGGTACCTCGGTCGAGGAGCGACCGCCGCTCCGGTCGGCGTACCGGCAGCGGGGGTGGAAGGCGCAGCCAGGCGGCAGGTGGATCAGGCTCGGCGGATTGCCCCGGATCGGCACCAGGTCCGCGGCCGCGTCACCGTGCAACGACGGCACGCTGGAGAGCAACCCCCAGGTGTACGGGTGCTGCGGCCGGCGCAGCACCTGCTCGACGCTGCCGTGCTCGACGGCCCGGCCGGCGTACATCACGAGTACGTCGTCGGCGACCTGGCTGACCACTCCGAGGTCGTGGGTGATCAGCACGATCGCCGAGTTGAACTCCGACTGGAGGTCGGCGAGGAGGTCGAGGATCTGCGCCTGCACGGTGACGTCCAGCGCGGTGGTCGGCTCGTCGGCGACCAGCAGGTCGGGGTCGTTGACCAGCGCCATCGCGATCATCACCCGCTGGCGCATCCCGCCGGAGAACTCGTGCGGGTAGTCGTCGACCCGGCGCTCCGGCTGTGGGATGCCGACCCGGCCCAGCATCTCGACCGCGCGTCGCCGGGCGGCCTGGCGACCGGCGCCGGGATGGTGCACCCGGTACGCCTCGGCGATCTGTCGCCCGACGGGATAGTAGGGGTGCAGGGCGGAGAGCGGGTCCTGGAAGACCATCGCCATGTCCCGGCCGCGCAGTTTGCGGCACTGCGCGTCGGGCAGCCCGACGATGTCCCGCCCACCGACCAGGATCTCGCCGCTGATCTCCGTACGCCTCGGGTCGTGCAGCCCGAGCACGGCCAGGCTGGTGACGCTCTTGCCCGAGCCGGACTCGCCGACGATGCCCAGGGTGCGTCCGCGCTGTACGGCGAACGAGAGCCCGTCGACCGCCCGCACCACCCCGTCCTCGGTACGGAACCGCACCCGCAGGTCCCGCACCCGCAGGTACGCCTCGTCCGTCGGGGGCGCGGACGACGCTGTCGATGCCGGTGTTCCCACCAGCGCCCTCCCTCTTCCTGCTCCGTCACCGGTTCCGCCGCTCACCCGGCCCGAGCCGCGCCGACCCCGGGGAACGTGAAGGTAACCTACAGCAGAGTTCAGAGGGTGAAAATAAGCTACAGGTGCCGATCTTCCCGGTACGCCGGACTTCCTCGGCCGGAGGACCGGTGCATCGCCCTATTCAAATGGGTCCGATCCAATCCTGTCGACCCCGCCCGCCACCTCGGCACCGTCGATGGCGCTCCGGATCCGGTCAGCGATCCGGCGTACGTCGTCGAGAGTCTTCGGCCCGCGCGGTCCCGCCGCCACCGCATCCTCGAACAGCGTCACCGCCGCCCACTCGTCCGCCGGGCAGCCGCCTGGGGTGCAGCGGGGACACGTGTTGTTCTCGTGTGCCCTGATGATGCGCCGCGCGACATCCAGGATGTCGGCCGGCGAGGGGCGCTCACCGGGCATGTCGACGGAGCACGTCGAGGCGGACCATCAGTCCGATGCAGGGCGCGTGCGGCTCCACCGACGACCACGAGCAGGTCGGATGGTCATGGCCGGTGACCCAGACCCAGAGATGGCCGCTGTCCTCCCGGGTCACCCCGGCATGGACCTTGGTCACCGTCATGTCGCAGTACGCGGTGCAGGGCAGGTCGTGGATGTGGTACCAGTCCCCGGTCCGGAGCCGCAGCAGAGTCCCGGCGGGCAGTTCGGGGATCTCTGGCGAAGGAACGCGTGGAGACTGTGCGGTCATCGCTTCGGCCCCGGCACCCGTACCCACCGACGCCCGTCCCAGCGGAAGTCACGCACTCTGCGCTGCCGCATCCAGATCCATCCTCGGGTTCGTGTCAGCATCGTTCCTCTTCCCCTTCATCTGGGGCCGCCGGCTCGAACGCCAGCCCAAGCCGGCGGCAGATACAGATCTTGAATGGTCAGGTTGTGTCGGGTTCGAGGGTCAGTCCGGTGTGAGCGAGGAAGCTGTCGAGCAGGTCGTTGCGGTACTGGATGCTCTTGAGTCGGTTCTTGATGATCGCGAGGAGGTGATCGACGCCAGCCACGGCGAGGTTGCCGATGCTGCGTTTGAGGTGGGACCACACTGCCTCGGTCGGGTTCAGGTCCGGGGCGTAGGCGGGTAGCCGGATGACGATCAGCCAGTCCCGGGCATCGATCATCTGCCGCATGACGGCGGAGACGTGGGTGTTCAGGTTGTCCCAGACGCACACGATCGGGCCGCCGAGTTGCTGGTGGGCAGCGTCGAGCAGGGCGATGTAGTCGCGTTCGCTGAAACTGCGGCGCTCGTTCTTGCGACCGCGGTGCACGATCGTTCGGTAGATCAACCGGGACCGCTGCCCGGGCCGGTAACAGGTCAGCCCGGCGATCGAGACGCGGCCGGAGCCCTTGCCCGACACCGGAAC
Source organism: Plantactinospora sp. KLBMP9567 (assembly GCF_033446045.1). Lineage (NCBI taxonomy): Bacteria > Bacillati > Actinomycetota > Actinomycetes > Micromonosporales > Micromonosporaceae > Plantactinospora > Plantactinospora sp. KLBMP9567. The sequence continues at coordinate 38,632 of NZ_JAWQRR010000026.1, forward strand.
CACAGGGGTGTGCCCGCGTCGTCCCCAGGTGCGTGCCTTTGGAGGGCGCAACGTCTGACCGGCCTCGTCCTCGAAGACCAGCCATGCCTGCCGCCGCGCCGCTACCGTTTTCCCGCCGGCCACGTCTCCTTGCGCCAGGTGGTGATCGCGGCTTCGTCACGCTCGACCGCACGATGCGCGGGGACCTGCACCGACCAGCCCAGCCGGTACATGATGTTCGCCGTGCCGCGCATCGTGTACCGGATATGGAACAACCGGGCGATCAGGTCCGACACCCGCGCCAGGGTCCACCGCTGATCATTACCGAAGCCGTGCGCCGCCGGCCCCTCCTCCAGGGCATCGGCCAGCCGCCGCAGCCGGCCCTCGTCCAGGCGGCACCGAGACCCACCCGGCCCCTTCGAGGCCAGGGCCTGCTCACCACCAGCCCGCCACCGCTTGCGCCACCCGTACACCGCCGTCTGAGACACCCGCAACCGGCGGGCGACCTCCGGCACCGACACACCCTGGGCGAACCACCCGGCCGCCTGGTGTCGTACCGCCTCACGCTTCGCCCGCCCCCGCGCGGACAACCCACCTCCATCGGGATACCTCATCCCATTGATCTACCCCAGCCCAAGGCCATCACACAGACCACATCGGACGAACCTGGCTATTCAAGATCTGTAGCGGACGCGCTCGGAGAACTCGTTGCCGCTCAGTCGGCGCGCATCCAGACCTCGCGGAGAGCAGGACGCCCAGCGCAGTCGTAGGGCACAGGATGTATCCAATGCATCACCATCCGCGACGACAGCGCCGACGGCGAACCAGCGGCATTTGGGGCGACATTCCGGCGACATTGGCGTTACGGTGACCGTATGACCGCGCCGAACAGCTCACTCCGAGCCGTCCGACTAGGCATGCGGATGAGTCAGGACGACTTCGCCCGCGCTCTCCAGGACGCCGGCCGTCGAGCCGGCCAGCCCAACGACGCCAACAAGCGACTCGTGCAGCGCTGGGAGTCGGGCTCGATCACCGCCCCCCGGCCCGTCTACGCTCGTGCGCTGGAGGTGGTCACCGGGTTGCCCATCGAGTCCCTGGGCTTCGCGGCCGCCGCATATGCCAGCGTGACGCCAGACGGTCAGGGCGGACACGATCTCGCATCGCCGACCAGCGCTCCGGTGATGCCCGCCGGCGCACCGGCCTCACAGGGCAGTCCCTACCGCAACTACTCAGGCATCTGGCTGAGCCGGTACGAGTACTTCTCCAGCGGACGGGACGAGGCATTCGTCGGCCAGCACCACGTGGTCGTGTTGCAGCACGGAGACCGCCTGACGGTACGCAGCCTGCCGAACACTGCGGAGGGTTCGCTCACCATCGACATGACGATCGACGGCAGCGTCGTCACCGGTACCTGGACCGAGCAGACTGACCCGAGCGGCTACTACCGTGGCGGCCGGTATCACGGGGCCATTCAGATGCTGGTCGAGCCGACCGGTCGGCGAATGACCGGGAAGTGGGTCGGGTTCGGCAAGGACATGGATATCAACACCGGCCCCTGGGAGCTGGTCTTCCGGGACGCCTCGACCAGCAAAGCCACGATGGACCGGTACAACCGGGTGCCGGATTGAGACAGCGCCCAATCGCGCTATGGGCTGCCGCAACGTGGGAAGGGCGGTCGACGGCGAATGCGGTGGAAGAACCTCGGCGAGCACACTGTCTACGAGAACAAGTGGCTGACGGTGAACCTCGCCGACGTGGAACTACCCGACGGAAGGCACCTCGACCACTTCCTGATCCGGAAGCGTCCGGTCGCGCTCTGCGCGGCCATCAACGATCAGGGCGAGGTGCTCCTGTTGTGGCGGCATCGCTTCATACCCGACACCTGGGGCTGGGAACTACCCGCTGGCGTCGTCGATGCCAACGAGACGATCGAAGAGGCCGCCGCACGCGAGATGCTCGAAGAAACCGGCTGGCAACCCGGACGACTGACGCCGCTCATCACGGTCGAGCCGTCCAACGGGCTATCCGACGCACAGCATCACGTATACCTGGCGGACGGCGCTGAGCACGTCGGCGAACCTGAAGGCGGCAGGTTCAGCCGGTCGTAGCATTTGATCTTGGTGGTTGGGTGGGACAGGATGTTCCGCCGTGCGTGCGATGTTGACCTTGACCGATCGGGAAGAGATATCCCGTGGCCTCGCCGAAGGCCTGGAGTACAAGCAGATCGGTGTCCTGATCGGTCGGAACCCGTCGGTGGTCTCGCGGGAGGTCGCCCGGCACGGTGGTCGGACCGGGTACCGGGCCACGACCGCCGACACCGTGGCGGCGGTTTCGCGGCGCCGTCCGAAGACGTGGGCGGTCGAACGAGTGCCGGGCCTACGGGAGGTGGTAGCCGAGCGGCTGCGGCTGGGCTGGTCCCGGCGTCGGTCGCGGGTCGGTTGGCGCTGGACTACCCGGACGATCAGGCTTACCGGGTGTCTCACGAGGCGATCTACCAGTGGGTGTACGCCCAGCCGGTGTCCACCTTGGCGCGGGAGCTGATCCGGCTGCGGACCGGCCGTACAGCCCGCCGTGGCGGGCCTCGCCCGCAACCCGCACCGCGGATCCGTGAGCCCCGCTACCTGGACGAACGCCCCTCCGAGGCCGAGGGCCGGCAGGTCCCTGGGCACTGGGAGGGCGACCTGGTCATCGGCAAGGCGGGTAAGACGGCGGTGGCGACCCTGGTCGAGCGAGCCTCCCGGTTCGTGGTCCTGGTCCCGCTGACCGGTCGGGACGCCCTGACCGTCGGCGACGCGGTCATCGCCGTCGCCGGGACGCTACCGCCGCGGCTCGCCCGGTCGTTGACCTGGGACTGTGGGGCGGAAATGGCCGAGCACGCGCGGATCACCGCCGCCGGGCTGCCGGTGTACTTCGCCCGCCCGCACTCACCCTGGCAACGTGGCAGCAACGAGAACGCCAACCGGATCCTGCGGGAGTACTTCCCCAAGGATGTCCCGATCACTTCCGACCCGAAGTACCTCGCGATGGTGGCTTCCGAGATCAACGACCGACCCCGTAAGATCCACGGTTGGAAGAAGCCCTCCGAGATATTCACCGAACTCGTCGAGGCAAATGCTTCCACCAACTGAACTCGCCGGCTAATTCGAATCCGAGAAGCGAGAGTGGGTCCCCCTCGCCCAAATTCCCGAGATGGTCGCAGCCGGTGAGATCCGCTCGGCAGATGCCGTAGCCGCACTTCTGGTACTCCATCATCGACTTCTCCCCTAGCTGTCCGGGGAAACAACGGCTGACCCATCCCACGCCAGCCGCCTCCGACGAGCCGACATCGGCGTCACGATGACCCTATGACGGCGCCGAACAGCGCCCTCGAATCGCCCGACTAGCTTCCCGGCATACGGTCCCTGATTGCGAAATATCGAGGAACCCCCAAAACCGCTCGGGCCAGAAATATGAAGGCACAGAAGACTAGCACAATCACCAACAGGCGGTAGATGATATAAAAGGAACCATAGTAAAGTTGCCATCCGATTCCGGTCGGCTTGCCATAGCTGCAATCCAAGGCGGCCGATCCGGAGCACGCCTGACGCAACTCAATAACCGTTCCGATGTCCGCCGGCTTTATGATGGACCTAGTGACCAGCACCTCCGTCCTCTCGCTATCAGCTTGCAGTCGCGCCCGGCACACCCACCAGTTCCCCAATCCATTCTCGCTTATTGGACCCACTCGATGGCAACTCTCGGCCCGCACCTGGACCGTCCGTTCAGACGGCCCGAACGGGCGAATGGAACCGGCGCCAGGATACAGGCTGGCCAGCGTCGAGAAAACAAGATATGAAACACAGACCAACGCAAGGAGGGCGATGACGGTCGCCATCGTTCTAAATCGGTAGAGGACAGGGCCATGGAGCTGCCAGGCGCGATTCTCTCGCGCCCTAATCTCGCGCGAGAACCTGGTGGAATCAGATTGCTCTGTCACTTGAATCCACTACCCAACCAGCCGCCGAGGAATTGAACGGGTGCCTTGACCGCGCCGCACCCTTGAATAGCATGCGCTCGCGTCACCACCTCGTACCACCATCGAGCGCCATGATCAAATCTTTTCCAGAGACCCAGACGCACCCGGTGTTCTCGGTGCCTCATACCGCAACGGGACTCTCGCTCCTTCAGCGACGGCAACTTTTCTGCTGACGTAACCCAACCTCAGGGTTTCGAAGGGGACCCACACCTCACACTTTCGCTTGCCGGCCGCCACCAGAATTCTGCACTCCCCCCAGGCGGGTTGAATCTTTGGCGAGGTGCCATCTATGCGAACCGTCGGTGCAGCCTTCTCGTAGATGGCGCGCGCGGCGCCATGGAATTCGAAATTGATAATCAGCTCACCAAATCCGGGCGGGACATCCGTTTCCATAGCAGCTTTCTCCACAGCTTCCTCGGTACCGATTGGTTGTTCCTCGTCAGATGTCCTCCGCCCACCACCCCGGGCCCTACCACGCTGTAACCTGGAAGTAAGATCGGCACCGAGCAGCCCGACCAAAAACGCGATCGCCGATAATCCGACACCGCAGACAAGAACCCCGATCTTGAGCACCTGCACAATTCCAGCCGCTAGCGTCAAGGCGAGCGATCCCGGGCGCGCATAGGCGCATTCCTGATGGTGGGGGTGTCGGCAGAACTCGACGATGCGGACCGCCTTTCCCATATCCTCGGGAGTTGCGATGGACGCGCCGACGGTTGTTTGCACTGCGCGGCCGTCGGCGAGTTCCACCACGACGTCACACTTCCACCACATACCAAATCCGTTTGTGGTTATCGGGCCGACTTCTTTGCACCCGAGGACCTCTGCCGTGCCCGTCACGCGGTAGCCGGGAAGAGTCACCATGTCACCAATGTAGAGGCTCCGGACCGTGGCCAAGGAAAGGGCGATCAGCAACGTGGCGGCAAGCGCAACCACTCCGAAGAGGAGGTAGGCAACGAGATTCCTCGCGTATGACACAAAGCTGCCCACGAAACCTCCTCCCCTTCAGGTCATCCCCCCAGAGTCGTTAAAAACCCTGAGATAAAATTCAGATCTTTGTCCCCCGGCATCAAGTTGCTGTTGACAACTCCAGCACCTACTGCTGTGGGCATTGCATCTTTCACAATTCCCCTGTAGAACGGCACCTCACTCGTCAACGCCACCTTGTGCATCTTGACAAGACTCTTAAACCCGGCCGGAGTAAAGAGATCTCGGGCGTCTCTGTTGACAAGATTCTTCGTCGCGTTCCATCCATGACGGCTAGCCGTGCTCACAACCTTACTGGTCACCTTTGTCGACGCCGCGACCACTCCCTTCTCGGCGATATCACCACCCGCGCCCAGCACGCCTCTGGCTAGTGCACCGGCCCCTTTGGCCAAAATCGCACCCCCTACGGACCCAACCGCACCGCCGGCAGCACCCAAAACTGCGCCACCCAGCGCCCCACGCATGATATCCCCAAAATCGCCACCCTTGAGTCCTGCCGTCAGGCCTCCTCCTACCGCACCAGCGAGAGCACCGCACGCAAGCGTCCCAACACCAAGCGTCAGCGCCGCACATCCGACCCCGACCGCGAGGCTCGCTATGAAACCGATGCCCTCCGGGCTGGTCGCCCAGTCCGCAGCGGCGCTCGCGGCCTTCTTGATTTTTTGACCGTTGCGGCACCAGAAGCTGGCCTGACACTCCCGCTTCTTCCGTTCGGCCAGTCCTCGTTCGCGCTGTTTCGCGGCGTACTCGTCGGAGACGGCGGTGTTCTTGGTCTTGGTGTCGGGCCACTTACCCTTGTTGACCTCCGGGTTCGCCTTCGGCACATTGCTGCTGCAACTGTACGTGCCCGTGCCGCCACCACACTCCGGGCGCAACCCGGTCGGGTCGGAATGGGTGATCGGGCTGTTGTGGCTGTAGGCGTACGCGTTCCACTGCTGCGGATCCGAAAGGTCCAGCACCGGGTCCACCGAGATGAACCGACCCAGGACCTTGTCGTACTGCCGGGCCCCGATGTTGACCAGGCCCGTCGGGTCGATGTCACCACCGACGAAGCCCTTGCTGTTGACCCAGACCGGATTTTCGCCTCGGGCGTCGCCGTAGGGTGTCTGCCGACGGATCGTGACGGCTTGGGTGCCGGCGTTGATCGCGGTCTGCTGGGTCCCCTGATGATCCGGATACAGCCAGGTCAGATCTGTGATGCTGGAGGCGCCCTTGCGGCTGGCGCAGATGGTGCCGGCGAAGCTGTAGTACCGGGTCCCGGTGTTGACGCCACCCTCGCGACGGATCTCCTGCCCCGGCAGATACAGCGTCGTCCCGGTCGCGTCACGACGGATCAGCCGCACGCCGTCGGCGTCGTAGATGTTGGTCTCGATCGTCTGCCCACCGGCCGCGACAGTGGCGAGCTTGCCCTCGGCATCCCAACCCAGGGTCTGACTGTTCGCCGCGGTGACACAGTCGTTCGCGGTGGTCCCCGCCGGCCGGCAGGTGGTGTTACCCGCCTGGTCGTAGCCGTACCTCGAAACCACGTCCGGCTGCGCTGGAGCGGCGGTGGTCATCGAGGTGACCGCATGCGGCCGAACCACACCCTGGCCACCGTTCGGCAGAGCATAGGTACGGGTGGTGTCACCGCCGGTGGTGTGACTGGTCTCGGTCAGCCGGGAACCGGTCGAGTCGAACGTCCAGTCGTGCCAGTACGGTGCCGGCCCGCCCAGGTCGGCAACCGTCGGATCGGCCTCGCAGCTAACCCCACTCTTCGGCGTCCAGGCGGTCGCCAGCCGGCCGAGAGGATCATGCCGGAAGCACTGGGTGTCGGCCTCGCCGTCGGTCGGGGTGTCGGCGATGGAGGTGATGTTGCCGGCTTCGTCGTAGTCGTAGGTCCGATCCGAGACCATCCCGGCGGCGGTTTCGCGCTCGACGGTGGTGCGCTTGACGCGCCGGGTCGCTTCCTCTCGGTGGACCACCTCCTGAGTGAACTTGCCGCCGGGCATCTTGTAGACGGAGCCCGAGCGCTCGCCGTACGCGGTGTAGGAGGCGGTGGCCATGGTGCCCGCCGAACCGGTGAGACTGGTGTCCAACCGGGTTGGCATACCCGTCGTCGAGTCGTAGTCGGTCGTCAACTGCTCCGTGACAAGCCCGCCGGCTCCGGGATACGACATCGACGTCTGGGTGCCGGTGAATTCCGAGTAGCCGTACGCGTAGATGTACGTGGCATCCAGACCCGTCTCCACCGCCGGAATGACGTAGTCGACCCCGGTCGGCTGGTAGCGGTTGTTGAACTGGCGTACCCGCCACCGGTAGGCGTTGGTGGAACCGGCCGGCTCGTACCGGGTGGCCTGGGCCAGGTGGCCCTTGAAGCCGGGCTGGCCGCTGAAGAGGCTGTCGTACTTCCACTCCGCGCGCAGCGGGCCGGTAGCGGAGTCGTCACGTAGCTGCGTCTTGCGACCGATCTGGTCGTAGACGTACCAGAGCGACTCGCCACGGGCGTCGGTCGTCTTGACCAGCTCGTCGTAGTCGTTGTAAGTGCTGGTGGTGACGCCCTTGTCGGGATCGGTGACCCGCCAAAGCCGGCCCTGGACGTCGTACTCGTTGATCCACTCGTTTCCGGCCGTGTCGATGGTCTTGACCATCTGGTCCTTGTGGTTGAGGACGTACCTGGTCTCCTGGTAAGCCCCCGTGACGCCCGCTGGTGTGGTGTGCTGCCGCACCGCCACGGTCCGGTCCTGGATGTCGGTCACCGTCGTGGTGGGGGTCGCGCCGGCCGGCGGGGTGACCTTGGTGAGGTCGCCTTCGTGGCTGGTGGTGGTACGCCACTTCTCGACCAGGTTGGTGACCCCGTCACCGGCCAGGAAGATCTCTGCGGTCGGCCGCGACGCACGGTCGAAGAGGGTCTTCGTCACCGCCGCCACGGACCATTCCGGTTCCCACCACAACCCACCCGCAGGCGCACCCGGTTCGGCGTGCGCTCCGTAGGAGACCGCCGCCCGCCCGAACTCGTCGTAGATGGTGTCGGTGACCACCCGGTCGCCGCTGCCACCGAGCGAGATCGACTGGGTTTGCCGAGGACGCAACAGGCCGTCGAGGATCTGGAACGAGGAGATGTAGTTGCCGTCCGGATTCAGCGTCAGCGACTGGACGTACGGGTAGGCGTTACGGCCCGACGCGTACGTGTAGCTGTACTGGGCAGAAGGTCTGGTCGGGTTGGCGGACTTCGACCAGCCGAAGTCCCACACCTTGGCGACCCGCCCGAACGCGTCGTACTCGACCTCTGAGGTGGTCTTCCCGTTCTGGTCGGTGCCCTTCACGGCAGAACCCCAGTACGGGTTGACCTCCTCGCTGGTGACCCAGTTGAACGGCGCCGGTCCGGTGGTGGTGACCTTGCTCACCGGCCCGCCGACCGCCGGCATGTAGGCGGTGGTGGTGACGTTCCCCTTGATGTCGGTGTTGGTCAACTGCCGGCCGGTGCTGTCGTACGTCGCCCGGCTGACGGTCTTCCATACCGTTCCGGTGTCGGGCGCCCAGTCCTTGAGCTGCTCGGACCTTGTCACCGACCCGAACCTCGGCGCCGTGTCCACGCTGGTCGCGCCGTCGTAGTAGTCGCGTCCGTCGCTGATCAGGTGGTCGGCGCTGGTCGGTGCCGTGTCACAGGGCAGCGCCTTGGCGGTGGTCTGCTTGACCAGTTGGGTGAGGTTCTTGGTGAGGTTCCGGTTGTAGCTGTAGGTGACACACTTCTCGTCACCGTTCTCGGCGACGTCGCCGTCGTCCTGCGACCAGTTGATCGTCCCGTAGGTGTGGTCGAAACTCTGGCGGCCGCGGGAGACCCGCCACCCCCGGTCGCCGTCCACCCCGAGGGCGGTGGCGGTGTAGGTGGCCTGGGTGTCGGTGAAGCGGGCCTCCACCAGGTCGCCGTTGATGGTACGGCTGGCGGTCGGGTTGGACCGCCACGGGACGTGCACGGTCTTGGAGACCGGCTTGGTGTCGACGCCGTTGTAGACGACCTGCTCGCGGATCTGCCCGGCGAACTGGTCCTCGTCGTAGACCGTTTCCGAGCCCAGCGACGCCGGCACCGACACCGTGCGGGTGCCCCCCGAGGGCGCGGCCCGGTCACCGTGCATGCCACGCATGAAGGTGGTCACGGACAACGTCCGGGTCGCCGGGTCGTCACCGACCCGGGTCTTGACCTGCGCGTAGCCGCGCCACTGGCTCCACGTCTTACGGTCCGGTTTGGACAGGCCGTCGTCGTCGGCATAGTGCCAGGCCGGACTCCCGACGTATTCGTACCAGGTGTGCTTCGACGGCGCCTGGTGCCCGCCGGCCAGCTGCACGTCGTCCTCGGCGACATGCTCGACGCGGTACTTGTGCCACCACTCGGTGACCAGCGCGTTGCCGGTCGGATCAGCGGGGTCCGGCACCTTCACCGGATAGCAGCGCTTGGTGTTGGTGTGCGGCGAAAGCGTCTCCACCATCGCCTCGGTGCACTCCGGCAGCGAATAGTCCACCTTGATTCGCGCGCCGGTCTCGGTGACGATGCTGGAGATCCGAAGCCAGTTGTCGGCGGTGCCGTGTTCGGTCAACACCCGGTTCGGCAGCGACTCGGCCTCGAAGGTCACCGGCGGCAGGTTCACCGTGCCACCCACCAGCCCCGCGTGGTCGATCCGGTCCAGCCACAGGCCCTCGTGGGTGGAGTCCGCCGTCGCGGCGAACGTGTGCGACAGCGTCCAGGATTCGACGTTCTGCCAGGCCGGGGTCGCCTTGGTCGTGTCCCACACCCGGGTGGTGATCTTCTTCAGCCGTTTGGTTGTCCAGAACGTCGGGGTGTACTGCTGCGGGCAGGAGGTCGCCGACGCCGTGCACTCCTGGTCCCACGGCGTGTCCTTCCAACTCGACTTCACCGGGGCGGACTCGGTGCCGCAGTTGGCGGTGCACCGCATGTCGGTCTCGAACAACACCTGGGCGTACGGGTTCACGCTGCGCTCGGTCACGTCGTGCGTCGCGGCGGTGCGGTCGTAGGTGCCGTAGTCGATCCGGGTCAGATAGCCGGACCGGTCGTACGTCACGTCGTCGGAGTCGGTGGCGTTACGGGCGTACTTGTTGGTCTCCTTGCCGTACCAGAACGACATCGTGTTGCCGCGCACGTCCACGACGTAGTCGAGATTCCACCGCCACGCCTGCACGCAGTCGGAGCCGGCGAAGCTGCTCTCGTGGCACGGCTCCCCCGAGTGGTTGCCGAAGACCGGGACGGTCAGCGTCGAGTTCGTCCTGCCGCTCTGCCCGGGCAGGCTGTGCAGTCCGAAGAAGTACTGGGTCCCGTCGGTGGTCGTCACCTTCCAGTACTCACCGACATCCCCGTAACCCGCGTCGCCCGCGTCGCCGTTCGACGCGCCGGTCAGCTTCTCGATCTTCGACCCGTCCTCGCCACGGGAATGCCAACCCCGGCCCGACTGGAAGACCAGCTCTCCGCCGCGGCCGTTGAGGCTCATCGTCGCGTTGTCCGACCGCCAGCACTGGTCACCACTTGAGGTGGTGCTGTTCGCCCCGTCTTTCGAGTCCTCCGCACACGGCACGTACCGGCGCTCGATGTAGCCGGGTGAGTAGTCGAACCCCTCCCCGATCCACGACGGCTGATTGTTCGTCACCTCGGAACGGCCGTCCACAGACGACGACGAGTAGGCCAACGAGATGTCCGGCACCGGTCCTGTTGCCGGCGGCATCCGCACCGGGTAGTTCCACGAGAAGTCACCCGACGACCCCCCGGCCGACCACGTCGACGAGGAAGCCAGGCTGGTGGCGCCGAAGTCACCGTCGCTGCCAGCAGCGCCTGCGGCCAGCACCACGAACGACCCGGCCGCCCCGGCCGCTGAGGAGTCCGGCACCCGGCCAGCGGCCGGCGATGGCGACGGCGGCACGGCCACCACCGCCGACGCCACTCCCGTAGCGAGGTCGTTGGAGGTACGCAAAGGCGTTGACCGGCATGCCGGCTCGTCAGGGGTGGTGAGCGCGCACCGCGGTACCTGCCACAGGCGCAACCGAGATGCCCACGACCCACCGGCCGCGTATCGGAATCCGCTGTAGTCCACCGACAGCTTCGCCGCGCCGCCGCTGGCCCCGGCCGGGGCGCCCACCTTCAACACCAGGCCGTCCTGCCACGCCTGCGGGACACTGTCGCGATCGACAACCTGGAGATCCAGGGCGGACAGTCGTCCGCCGCCCTCGCCGTCGGCACTGTCCACCCAGACCGGCATGCTTCCGGCTTTGACGCCCAGGCCCGCGGCATTGCGCGCGTTGGTCGCCGGAAGGTCGACCCGGGCGGTTGCCGGGTCTGGCCAGCGCGGCGTCGGGGCGGGATCGGAGGTGACCCGCTTCTGCGACCAGGCCCGGCCCGCCACCGGCCCACCATCGGAGTCGAGCTTCTCCACCGGGGGTGCCGCAGGCTCTCTCGGCGGGACGTCCGGTGCCGCCTGTCCCGGACTACCTGGCAGCAGGGCACCCAGCAGCGCCGCAACCAACCCGACCACCACCCAGCGCCGGCTACCGGTGGCGGAATGCCACCGACGTCCGCGCCGCGAACCGCGTGCCGACCCTGCGAACATCAGGTCTTCCTTCCCGAACGAATCCCGCCACCACGTCTTGAGAGCGAATCGATAGCTGTCACCCGGTCACCGCCGCCACATGACCTGACCATTCGTGTCGAGCAGGACGAGTTCCCCGTCGTCGCGGAGCACAAGGCGGTCAGCCGTGCTCCCCCAGGTTTCGGTATCCCACAGCGGGACATCGTCGGCGCTGTAGAGCACCACGTTTCCATCGACCTGGAAGAGCAGGTGTGCACCGGGATTACCCCAGGTCGCCGTGTCCCACAGCGGATAACCCGCTTGGTAGAGAACCAGATTGCCGTCGTCCTGCATCAGGAGCTGATAGTTACCGATGTCCGAGCGAAGATACTGGCCCTCGGTCAGCTCCTCCCCACGCGTGAGCACATTCGTCCCCGGGGTCACCGGGATCTGCGCGTTGTACCACTCGAACATCGAGGCATCGCTCATCGCGCCCTGGAACACCGCGACATCGTCGATGCCGCCGGTCCACTGGTCCATGCTCCCGTCGTGCCACAGCACCCGACCGACGAGCAACGGACCGGACGAACTCATCGGCCTGAACGAGATCGTCCGCCGGCCCTCCAGTTCGCCGTTCACGTAGAGGCGGATCTCGCTACGGGACGCGTCGTACACACCGGCCAGATGCGTCCACACCCCGGTTTCCGGTACCGATGTCGAACTGACCCCCGTTGTGACAGAGGGGTTGACATCCTCAGCGCTCACGTTGAACTGCCATTTGCCGTCCGCGGAGGAGTACTTCAGCCAGGCCGCGCTCTCGTGCGCTCCTCGCTGAGCCACCGCGGTACGCATCCCGTCCAGGCGGTCCAGCGTCACCCAGGCGGACATCGTGAAGGAGTCATCGGTACGCAGTACCGGCGTCTCCTGCCAGGTGGTGAACTCCCGGCCCTCGCTGTCGGGGGGTGTCACGCCCGTCTTGACCGCACTACGGCCATATTCCTCAGCCGGCTCGGTGTGGCCCTCCTCCGGGAAGTACTCGTAGTCCAGCCAGAGCCCGGAACCGCTGGTCGAGCGGCCTGCCCCGACAGCGGCACCCCGGGTCAACGCCAGCCACCGGCCCCACCCCGTCACTGTCTCCGGCGCCTCGCAGGTGTCCTTCAGGTTGGCCAGATAGCAGGGTGCCGCAGCCTCGAAGTCCCAGTTCCCCACCTGGACCGGCGTCAGGATTCCCGGCTCGTTGAATCCGCCGGAGAGGGGGTCCATCGCCAACTGGCCGGTGAAGTCGTGCCGCACGAGCACCCGATCGAAGACCTGCACGTCAGCGATGGCGCCGTTCCACCAGAGCGCGACCGCGCCGGCATTGAAGCTGTGGCCCACCACCAGCCGACCCGACGCCAGCCACGGCGCCGCGGTGCGCTCCGCCTCCGCCACCTGCTGACCGTTGACATACAGCCGGAGCATCTTCTCCGTCGCGTCGTACACGCCGGCGAGATGGGTCCACCGCCCCACGTCCGCCCCCGTGATCGCCGCCGTCGAGACTGCCACCCGGGTGGTGCTCGACTGAGCCGCGGTGTCCTTCATCACGAACGACCAGTACGGCGTCAACGGGGTGCCCATCCGACGCACTCCCAGCTCGAACCCTGCCGCGTCGACACCCGACTGGGCAACGACCTTGACGTCAGCGGTGGTGGGGACGGCACCGAGACGGACCCAGGCAGCGACGCTGAACGACCGGGTGGTGTCCACCACGCTGGCGGCGGTCGTCGCCGCGGAGGAGGAGCCGTTGAAGGCGGCGGTCTGACCACCGACCATTCGTACGCCGTTGGCCCAGGCGACATTCGTGGCCGTCAGCGAAGAATCGACCGGGGCCGGTTGCCCGTCGGCCAGCGCCGCCGCCTGATCGACGCCCGGATAGGCCTGCAGCCCCCACTCGGCAATCGGTGGCGCCGGCCGCCCGACGGTGAACTCGACCGACCCGTTCCCCTCGTTCAGGGTGGCATCGATGGCCTTGACCAACAGCACGTTGCGGCCGAAGCTCGGCGCCGTCAGATCGACCTCCGCGTACCTCGGATTCGAGCCCTGGGCCGGGACCTCCTTCGTCGCGGCATCCCAGCCGTACCTGAACTTGGTCACGTCGGAGGCCGTCGACTCGAACCGGACCCTGCCCGGCCTACCGGGACCGGCCGGCGCGGTCACCACCTTCGCCTCGACCGGCGGCACCGTGGTGTCCGCCGTGAACTGGCACCACGCCGACCACACGCTGGGCAGCGAGTACGGCGGCTTGTCGGTGCCCCTGGCCCGGAAGGCATACGTCTTGTCGGCAACTATCGACACCGTGTTACTCGTCGCTCGGGCGTTCGGGGTGATACCCGTCTTGGCCGGCGGAGCGGACTTCCGGGCCGGCGACGTGTCGGTCACCGACCCCATCCCACCGGCCGGCACCTCGATCCATTCGAATGTTCCGGTCAACGAGTCGGCCTTGTCGGCGTCGGGGAACACCGCCGACAGGTTGGGGCTCAACGTGCCGACCGTCAGGACACCCGAGGTTGGGCAGGCCACCCCGGCGACCTGCAGGCCGTTGGGCTGGCCGGGCTTGGTGTCATAGTCCACGTAGAGCTTCGCGCTGTTGGGGAAGAACTTCTTCCAGCGACCTTGCGTCGACTCGCCCGAACCGTCGGAGGCTCGAGCCGTGAACCCGACCGTGACGCTGGACGACCCATCGGTCGCCACGGTTCGCAGCCGGCTGGTCACCCCCGAACCTGAGAAGTTCATAATCATGTCGGGCTGGATCGACTCGCATCCGCCAGACTCGTTGGCGTGGCCGGAGGCGGAGTCCATGAACGCTTTCAGCCCGATAGACCATGACGCCTTCGGCGTGGCGTTGATCGCCGACGTCCAGTACATCGACGCCACCGTGTCGTCACACGACCAGGAGTGGTCGAGTTTCATCTGCACGTAGGCCGACTCGATGTGCTTGCCCCGCAAGGACACGCCGTTCGCCGTCGTCGAGAACTGGAAGAACGACCGGTAGAGGGCACCGGTATCCGGATTCAACCCCACCCGGGCCGCGCTGTAGTCGGTGTTCGACGAGCCGTTGTTGGTCGCGTACGCCCACTTCGTCTTGTAGACGGACCACGCCGGGTCGACATACAACGGGAATACCGTGTCCGGCGCGGTGAGAAGCTCCTCGTCCGGTCGCAGCAGCAGGTCGCCGCCCGAGACCTCCACCTCAACCGTCGCGACCCTGGCAGCGTCGCCAGCCGCCGCGGCTGTCGACTCCGATCCCTCCGGCGACGCCTGCGCCCCGGCGGAACGCCCCGCTGCGCCCGTACGCGAGTCCCACATCACCGGCGGCTCCGCCGAAGCGATCTCGCGTGAGCCCACCACCGCCCGGAGCCCGCCATCCGGCCCGGAAAGCACCTGGGCATCGCCGCCGAGCCCGAACCGAATCTGACGCACCGCCGGATTCGCCGCGGCACTCGCCGACTTGACCACGAAAACATGGCTGAACCCCGTCCAGGTCGCCCGAACCACCAGGTCCACATCGGGCAACACGTTCGGGTACGTCGCTAGTTCACCGGAAACGGTCGGCGTCGGCAGCGCACCACCCGGCCACGACATCACCAGGGTCCGGCCCTCGCTGACCAGCGTCGCCAGCGGACCAGGACCACCGGCCGAAAAGGCCACGTCGGCCACTGACGCGGCTGGCCGCCACAGGCCGCCCTCGGCAGGGACAAGGCCCAAATCGACATCGACCCAACCCCCCGCCCGATAGGTACGCTGCGGCACGGCCGCGGACTCGAACAGGAACCGCCCGTCCGGCTGCGCCACCACCTGGGAGAACTCCGTCTGCGAACCGTCGACCACGACAGGTTCGGCACAGGCCACCGCGAGCGCTGACGCCTGAGCCTCAGAATCAGCGACTCCCGTGCAAACCGGGGCCGGAGCCGCCGCAGCAGTACGCCACGGTCCGGGATCGACCAGGACGCCGCCCGCCGCCGCGACCACCGCCACCACCCACAAGGTCAGACCGCGGCGTACCCGACGTCGCACGTCACGCCGCGAAGCTGAACTGGCCGCCACCAAGCCGGGCGATCCTGTACCGACACGCCGATATTTGGGCGCCCAGGCACCAAGCACCGCAACCCCCCGTAATTGATTGATGACAGCGTGCGCAGACTGTACCGACGTGAAAGAACCTCCGTAAAGAGCCGTTACAACTGGTGATCACAAAACCGGCAAAGGTTTGCATCCTCGTCCGGGAACAGCACTCGTTGCAGCACTTGGCCAGTACGTCGCGCGCGCGCCGTCGGCAAACCCGGCGAGGTGTTAAGGCTCGCTGACCCCACCTCCTCGCATAAGGTCATCCATGATCGGGTCCGACTCCGGCCGGATCACCGAACGGGCGAACCAGCGAGGAGAGATGCCGATGGCCGAGTTCGACGTGGCGACGGCGGCGGTGCAGGCCGCCCTCGATGCCGGGGCCCGGTACGCCGACGCGCGGGTCATGCACCGCCGGTACGAGTCGATGTCCGCCCGCAACGGCGAGATCGAGTCCGTCAGTCAGGACGAGAGTGCCGGGATCGGGGTACGCGCCCTGGTCGGCTCGGGGTGGGGCTTCTACGCCGTACCCGATCTCTCCGGGTCGGCGGCCCGCGCGGCGGGTGAGCGGGCCGCGCAGATCGCTGCCGCGAGTGGCCGGATCGCCGGTCCCGGCAGCAGCCTGCTTCCGGTGCCGGCCAGCACCGGGTCGTGGAGTTCGCCCTGCGCGGTCGACCCGCTCTCGGTGCCGCTGTCCGACAAGGGTGACCTGCTGGTCCGGGCCACCGGAACGTCCCGGGAACACGGCGCCGACCTGGCCGAGGGCCTCTATCAGATCTGGGACACCCGCAAGTGGTTCGTCTCCAGCGAGGGCCACCGGATCGACCAGCACGTCCGGGAGTCCGGGGCGGGGATCTCGGCGACGGCGATCGGCGACGGCGAGACGCAGCGCCGCTCCTACCCCAGCTATCGCGGCCAGTACGGCACCCAGGGCTGGGAGCTGGTCGAGTCGCTCGACCTGACCGCGCACGCCGCCCGGATCGCCGAGGAGGCCCGGGAGCTGGTGACCGCGCCGCTATGCCCGGCCGGCGAGACGACCCTGATCCTCGGTAGCGAGCAGATGGCCCTGCAGATCCACGAGTCGGTCGGGCACGCCATCGAACTCGACCGGATCCTCGGCTGGGAGGCCGCCTTCGCCGGTACGTCCTGGTTGGACCTCGACCAGCTCGGCGCACTGCGGTACGGCTCCGAGCTGATGAACGTCACCATCGACCCGACCATCCCCGGTGCGCTGGGCAGCTTCGGCTTCGACGACGAGGGGACCCCGGCGGCCAAGCGTGACGCGGTCCGGGAGGGGCGCTGGGTGGGCACGCTCGCCGGCCGGGACTCGGCGGCGATCGCCGGGCTGGACTACGCCGGCAGCGTCCGGTCGGACGGCTGGGCCCGGCTGCCGATGGTCCGGATGACGAACGTCGGGCTGGAGCCCGGCCCGCACACCCTGGACGAGATCATCGCGGCCACCGACGACGGCGTACTGATGGACCTCAACCGCTCCTGGTCGATCGACGACAAGCGGCTGAACTTCCAGTTCGGCTGCGAGATCGGCTGGGAGGTCAAGAACGGCCGGCGGGGCCGGATGCTGCGCAACCCGACCTACACCGGGATCGGCCCGCAGTTCTGGCGGTCGATGGACATGCTCTCCGCGGAGACCATCGCCTGGGGTACGCCGAACTGCGGCAAGGGGCAGCCCGGCCAGATCGGCCACACCGGCCACCCCGCCGCCCCCGCCAGGTTCACGAACGTCCGGGTCGGAGTCCACGGGTGAGCGCGAGGAGTGAGCCGGGTCTGCGAGCCCCGCAGTCGCGAACGAAAGGCAGGCACGGGTGAGCGCGAGGAGTGAGCGTAAGCGGCTTTGGAGGCAGCGATGACATCCCCACTCGACCTCGCCGGCCAGGTCGTCGAACTCGTCCGGCAGGTCGGCGGGCCGGGTGCCGAGGCGGAGGTCGGCACCGAGCACGCCGAGCTGGCGCTGACCAGGTTCGCAAACTCCTTCATCCACCAGAACATGGCCGACGCCGTCACGACCGTGCGGCTGCGGCTGCACCTCGACGGGCGTACCGCCACCGGTTCGTCCACGGTGGTGAACGCCGAGGGGCTGCGTGACCTGGTCGAACGTACCGTCGCGGCGGTCCGGCACTGCCCGCCCGACCCGGGCTGGCCGGGGCTGACCCCACCGACCACCGTGGACGGCAGCGGCAACTGGGACGAGGTCACCGCCGTGGCCGGGCCGGAGCAGCGGGCCGAGCGGGTACGCGAGTTCGTCGAGACGGCCGGTGGGCTGGAGGCGGCCGGCTACTGCCGCACCGGGCAGCGGACCGGTGCCTTCGCCAACACGGCCGGGCACTCGGTGACCGGGCGGAGCACCGAGGCGGCAATGGACGGGATCGCCCGGTGCGGTGGCGCGGACGGGGTGGCCCGGCTGGGCTCGTTCCGCCTCGCCGACCTGGCCGGCGGCGTACTCGGCGCGCGGGCCTCGGTGAAGGCGCGGGCCGGGGTCGCCCCCGTCGAACTGCCCCCGGGGCGGTACGAGGTGGTGCTGGAGCCGACCGCCGTCGCCGACCTGCTGCAGAACCTCTCGACGTACGGCCTCAACGGCAAGGCGTACAACGAGCAGCGCTCGTTCGCCGTGCCCGGGGAGGAACAGTTCGACCGATCGGTCACGCTGCTGGACGACGCGCTGGCCGGCCCGGCGCTGCCGTTCGACGCCGAGGGCAGCCCTCGGGTCCCGGTCGCCCTGGTCGAGCACGGCATCACCCGGACGGTCGCGCACGACCGGCGGACCGCGGCCGAAGCCGGCACCGCCTCGACCGGGCACGCCGTGCCGGGCGGGGCGGCCGTCGGGGCGGTTCCGCTGCACCTCGGGCTGGCACCGGCCGCCTCGCCGAACGGTGTGACCAGGCCGGGCGAGGTCTCCGGGCCGGTGGTCGACGCGGACACCGCCGCGCTGGTCGCCCAGGTACGGCGCGGGCTGCTGGTCACCGACCTCTGGTACACCCGGGTCCTCGACCCGAGGAGTCTGGTCGTCACCGGGCTCACCCGCAACGGGGTGTGGCTGATCGAGGACGGTGAGGTGGCCGCCGCGGTGCAGAACTTCCGGTTCACCCAGTCCTACCCGCAGGCCCTCGCCCCCGGCGCCGTACTCGGGATCGGCCGGCACTCGGTGTTGCAGTCCCAGACCTTCAGCAGCGCGTGGTGGTCGGCGCCGCCGCTCCGGCTGGCCTCGTGGAACTTCACCGGCGGCGCCTCCGGCTGACCGGTCTGCGGGGCGGCGGAACGTCCCCGTCCCTCCGCACGGGGATGCCCGGATCGCGTCACGGTGCTTCACTGGGTGGCGTGACGGACGACGCGACCACCCCCGCCGCCGACGACGACGCGGGCACCGGCTCCCGGTACGGGTCCGACAGCCCGGGCCGGGCCGAGCCGGCGAGCAGGGCCGGCGACGTACCCCCGGGTGCGCCGGCCGGCACCGACCAGCCGACCGGGCAGCGACGTCCGCCCGACGCGGCCGCCCGGCGGCGCCGCCGGCTGACCATCGCCGGAATCGCCGGTGCGGCGGTCCTGGTACTTCTGGTCTGCGGCTGCCTCGGCGCGTTCGCGGCCGGTCTGGGCCGGTTCGCCCGGGAGTCCGACCGCGAGCGGACGGCGCAGGCCCGGGGCGATTCCGCCTGCCGCGAGCTGGAGAGGCGGCTCAACCGGTTGACCCCGCCGGGTGCCACCGGAAGCCCGGGCGCGCGGGCGGCGGCGATCCGGGACGAGAACGCCGCCGTACGGCCGTTCCTGTCCGAAATCGAGCGACTACGCGGTTGGTGGGGCAACGACCGCGACGACCCGGACGACGACCGGGGCGGTCGTGGCGAATCCTGGCAGCGGCTGGTCGACGCCCGGGCCAGCTATGCGGACGCACTCGACCGGCAGGTGACCAACGGTGAGCCGGCGTTCTTCATCGCGCCGCGCGATCCGGCGGGCCGACCTGTGGTGGACCGGTTGCAGCACGGGCCCGAGGAGTGCGCCTCGGCCGCCCGCAGACTCGGCGCGCCGGACCTGTAGGCGGCGCGCCGGACCTGTCAGCAGTTCACGTTCCGCAGCCGACCCTGAATCGTCCGTGCCCCGCTCGGCCGCACCGATCCGGCCGTACCCGGCACGGTGGGTGTCACCGAGTGAAGTTATGCACAACCGCGCCCGGATCCGGGAACAGGACTTTCGTAATCGGCGGGAAACCCGCGAGACTCCCTTGCGCATGTGCCTGTCAACGTGCGGCGTAACGTGTGCACCGACGCGGACGCAGGTAGCGCGGCTGCGGGTCCTCCCCTGCCCCCGCGCGCCCCGCCGGAACACCATCCGTGCCCGTCAGCCAGACCGGGCCCCGTCAGGGAGACATAGATGACTACGAGGACGGCCCCACCTCCGGCCGGACTGCCGGGGAGCGTGCGCCAGCGCGCGGCCATCACGGCAAAAACCCTGCGTACCGACCGCTGGTGGTTCGCTCCACTGATCACGGTGATCGGGCTCGGCGCCTGGGTCACGTACGCCACGGTGCGGGTATTCATGCACGACTTCTACTGGGTCGCGGACTACCACTACCTGACCCCGTTCTACTCGCCGTGCGTGACGGAAGCCTGCATCCCCGAGGCGGCGCACTTCGGCCGGGTACTCCCCGGCTGGTGGTTCATTCCGGACGCCGCGCTGACCCTGCCGTTCCTGCTGCTGTTCCGGCTCACCTGCTACTACTACCGCAAGGCGTACTACCGGTCGTTCTGGCTCTCGCCGCCGGCCTGCGCGGTCCCGGACGGGCACAAGACCTACACCGGCGAGACCCGCTTCCCGCTGCTCGGCCAGAACCTGCACCGCTACACCTTCTACGCCGCCGTGATCATCTCGCTGATCAACAGCTGGGACGCGGTCCTCGCCTTCCACAGCCCGAAGGGCTTCGGCTTCGGCCTCGGCAACCTGGTCCTGCTCGGCAACGTGGTGATGCTCTGGGCGTACACGCTCTCCTGCCACTCCTGCCGGCACATCGCTGGCGGCCGGTTGAAGCACTTCTCCCAGCACCCGGTGCGGTACCGGTTCTGGACGTTCGTCTCCAAGCTCAACGTCCGGCACATGCAGCTCGCCTGGATCACCCTGGGCACCCTGGCGCTGACCGACTTCTACGTCATGGCGCTCTCCGCCGACTGGTTCGACGACCTGCGGTTCATCAACTAAAGGGCCTCTGACATGACTACCCGAATCGAACGACACCACTACGACGTCGTCGTCATCGGTGCCGGTGGTGCCGGCCTCCGCGCGGCGATCGAGGCCCGGCTGGCCGGGAAGCGGACGGCGATCATTTCGAAGTCGCTGTTCGGCAAGGCCCACACCGTGATGGCCGAGGGCGGCGCCGCCGCCGCGATGGGGAACGTGAACAGCCGGGACAACTGGCAGGTGCACTTCCGGGACACCATGCGGGGCGGCAAGTTCCTCAACAACTTCCGGATGGCCGAGCTGCACGCGAAGGAGTCGCCGCAGCGGATCTGGGAGTTGGAGACGTACGGTGCGCTCTTCGACCGCACCAAGGACGGGAAGATCTCGCAGCGCAACTTCGGCGGCCACGAGTACCCGCGGCTGGCGCACGTCGGCGACCGGACCGGCCTGGAGCTGATCCGCACCCTGCAACAGAAGATCGTCTCGTTGCAGCAGGAGGACAAGAAGGCGCACGGCGACTACGAGGCGCGGATCAGGGTCTTCGCCGAGACCACCGTCACCGAGCTGCTGCTCGACGGGGACAAGATTGCCGGGGCGTTCGGCTACTACCGGGAGTCCGGCGAGTTCGTCCTCTTCGAGGCCCCGGCTGTCGTGCTGGCCACCGGCGGCGTCGGCCGGTCCTACAAGGTCACCTCGAACTCCTGGGAGTACACCGGTGACGGGCACGCGCTGGCGCTGCGGGCCGGCGCAACGCTGATCAACATGGAGTTCCTCCAGTTCCACCCGACCGGCATGGTCTGGCCGCCCTCGGTGAAGGGCATCCTGGTCACCGAGTCGGTCCGGGGCGACGGCGGGGTGCTGAAGAACTCCGAGGGCCAGCGGTTCATGTTCAACTACGTCCCCGACGTCTTCCGGAAGCAGTACGCGGAGACCGAGGAGGAGGCGGACCGGTGGTACACCGACCCGGACAACAACCGGCGCCCGCCGGAGCTGCTGCCCCGGGACGAGGTCGCCCGGGCGATCAACGCCGAGGTCAAGGCCGGTCGGGGTACGCCGGCCGGCGGCGTCTACCTGGACATCGCCAGCCGGCTGCCGGCCGAGGAGGTACGCCGCCGGCTGCCCTCGATGTACCACCAGTTCAAGGAGCTGGCCGACGTCGACATCACGGCCGAGCCGATGGAGGTCGGGCCGACCTGCCACTACGTGATGGGTGGCGTCGAGGTCGAGCCGGACAGCGGCGCGGCGGCCGGACACGTGCAGGGGCTCTTCGCCGCCGGTGAGGTCTCCGGCGGCATGCACGGCTCCAACCGGCTCGGCGGCAACTCCCTCTCCGACCTGCTGGTCTTCGGCAAGCGGGCCGGCGGGCACGCCTCGGCGTACGCCACCGGGCTGGCCGCGCGCCCGAAGGTGTCGGCGGCGGACGTCGAGGCCGCGGTGGACCGGGCGCTGGCCCCGCTGGAGCGCGAGGGCGGGGAGAACCCGTACACCTTGCAGCAGGACCTCCAGGCGGTGATGGGCGACCTGGTCGGCATCATCCGGCGCAAGGGTGAGCTGGAGGAGTCGCTGGTCAAGCTGGCCGACCTGCGGGACCGGGTGACCCGGGTGGCGGTGGCCGGCGGTCGCCGCTACAACCCCGGCTGGCACCTGGCGCTGGACCTGCGCAACATGCTGGTGGTCTCGGAGTGCACCGCCCGGGCGGCGCTGGAGCGCGAGGAGTCCCGGGGCGGCCACACCCGGGAGGACTTCCCGACGATGGCGCCGCAGTGGCGCACGGTCAACCTGGTCTGCTCGCTCGACGGCGACAAGGTACGCCTGGAGCACAAGCCGCTGCCGAAGATGCGGGGCGAGCTGATCCAGCTCTTCGACCGCACCGAGCTGGCCAAGTACCTGACCGAAGAGGAGCTGGCGGACTTCGACGCCCTCACCGCAGAGGCGCACGCTGAGGAGGCGGCCAAGTAATGGCGACACAGAACGCGCCGGGCGGCGCCGGCAAGGCCGGTTCCACCCGCAACTTCAAGGTCTGGCGCGGCGACGAGTCGGGCGGGGAACTGACCGACTACCAGGTGCAGGTGAACGAGGGCGAGGTGGTCCTCGACGTCATCCACCGGTTACAGGCGACCGAGGCGCCGGACCTGGCCTGCCGGTGGAACTGCAAGGCCGGCAAGTGCGGCTCCTGCTCGATGGAGATCAACGGCATGCCCCGGTTGGGCTGCATGACCCGGATGTCGACGTTCGAGGAGAACGAGACGGTCACCATCACCCCGCTGCGGACCTTTCCGGTGATCCGGGACCTGGTCACCGACGTCTCGTACAACTACGAGAAGGCCCGGGAGACCCCGGCGTTCGCTCCGCCGAGCGAACTGGAGCCGGGTGACTACCGGATGCAGCAGGTCGACGTCGAGCGGTCCCAGGAGTTCCGCAAGTGCATCGAGTGCTTCCTGTGCCAGAACACCTGCCACGTGGTCCGGGACCACGAGGAGAACAAGGTCGCCTTCTCCGGGCCGCGCTACTTCATCCGCGCCGCCGAGCTGGACATGCACCCGCTGGACGCGAAGACGGACCGCAAGGAGTACGCCCAGGCGTCGCAGGGTCTCGGCTACTGCAACATCACCAAGTGCTGCACCGAGGTCTGCCCCGAGCACATCAAGATCACTGACAACGCGATCATCCCAATGAAGGAACGCGTCGTCGACCGACGGTACGATCCAGTTGTGTGGCTCGGTAGCAAGATCTTCCGCCGTGGCAAGCAGAACGAGGCCGCTCAGGGCCAGACCCCGCGCGACCCGGACGAACTCGGCTCGGTGCACTCGCACGCGGGCGGTTCGCACGAGCCCGAGGCCGAGGCTGGGGCGGAGCACGGTGTGCACTGGGGCCGGCAGGTCCCGCACCCGACCGCGCCGCCGCTGGACTCCCGGGGTCGGTTGGCGATCAGCGAGTTCACCTTCGACAAGGCGGCCGCGCCCTCACCGTTCGGTGACGACGTGACCTTCCCACTGCCGGCCGAGGGGCTCAACTACAGCCACCCGGAACAGCCGCGCGACAAGGACTGACCCGTCTCGTGGCGCGGGCCGAGGCCACCGGAGGGTGAGCTCGGCCCGCGTCCCGGGGCCGGGTGGCGGTCCGACGACGGCCGACGGGACGGCGGTGTTCAGCACCGGCCGGTCGGTCAGGACGCGGCCAACACCGGGCGCAGCGCCGCCACGATCGGTAGGTCCGCCGGCAGCCACGGCACGCTGTCCAGCTCTTCCGGGCGCAGCCAGCGCAGTTCGGAGTGCTCCAGAGGCTGCGGCTGGTCCCCGTCGACCAGTGCGGCCAGATAGACCCGGAGCACCGAGCGGCCATGACCCATCGGGACATCCCCGCCGATCCGGTCACCGATCTCGACCCGTACGCCCAGCTCCTCGGCACACTCCCGGACCAGCGCGGCGACCTCGGACTCGCCCGGCTCGACCTTGCCGCCCGGAAACTCCCACCGGCCGGCGACCTCGGGCGGGTGAGATCGCGCACAGCCGAGTACCCGGCCGGCGACCACGATGGCCGCTCCCACCACGACCTTCGGCTCCCGCCGTCCGCGCCCGGAATGTCCCCGGGTCGACCCATCCCGGTCGTTACCGTTCGCCCAATCGGTCCGCACGGGCGTCCAGCGTGCCAGATCAATCGGGAATTCGGGTAGCTGCGCCGGACCCACCGGCCAACAGAAGACGGAAGGGTGGACGTGGACACACCAGCCGGCCAGCGACAGACTAGGGAGCACCGACCGAGACACGGGATGGCGACGATTTGGCCACAAGCCGGCAACGACGCCTGGGAGGTTTGGCGATGCGTGCTCTGTGGGGTGGCCGAATGGACCGCGACTACCTGAGCGACGCACTCACCCTACTGGGCGGCTGGACCCGCGAGGGACAGCAGATCAAGAGGACCCTCATCCTCGACGACACCCAGCACGCGGCCCTCACCGAGCGGATAAAGATCATCGCAGACGCGCTGCATCTCCGCCCGGAGGTGCGGCGACTGGACGGGCACACCCAGATCAGGATCGGCCCCGGCGACGACAGTGAGATCACCGAGGGTGAGGTCACGCTCGCCGCCCGGATCGAGGACGTCTACCGCGCGGTGACCGCTCCGAACTGACCGGGCGAGGCCCGGCCCCGTCTCCGCGGACCCGGCGGCCCCGCTGGGCGGTGCGGTGGTGGCGGGCCCCTCCTACCCTCGGATCATGGCCAACGTCACCTTTGACCGTCGCGAGCAGCTCAAGCAGATCGAGAGCGGCCTCCTCGACGGGGAACAGGTCATCGCCGTCTACGACGCCATCGGCACGGGCACCGGGTTCATCGGGCTGACCGACCGACGCGTGATCATCCAGGACAAGTCGTTCGTCGGCAAGAAGTTCGCGATCACCAGCATCCCGTACTCGAAGATCACCAGCGTGAGCGTGGTCAGCAACAAGTCATGGGGTGGTTCGTTCTTCTCCACCGGCGCCATCGCGATCAACGTCGGCACCCACACCTACGAGGTGGAGTTCCGTGGCGACCAGAAGAGTCACCACGTACACAACGTGATCCTGCACTACATCTCGTGACCGTCGACCGGGCTGATGTCCACCCGGTCGCCGTCCGGGGACGCACCCGGGACGGACGCGCCGACGCTCAGGCTTCCCGCGTCGCCTCGTACGCCTTCCGGGCGGCGAGGACGTCGTCCAGCCGCCCCTCGACCCAGCGGGCCAGCGCCGACACCTGCTCCGCGACCTCCCGTCCGGTCGGGGTCAGCGAGTAGTCCACCCGGGGCGGGATCACCGGTTTGGCGGCGCGGTGCACGAAGCCGTCCCGCTCCAGGGTCTGGAGAGTCTGCGCCAGCATCTTCTCGCTCACCCCGCCGACCTGGCGGCGCAGCTCGCTGAACCGGTAGGACCGGTGCAGCAGCACGGCCAGCACCAGCACGCCCCAACGGCTGGTGACGTGTTCGAGCACCCCCCGGGACGGGCAGTCCACCCGGTTGACGTCGGGCGCCGTGCCGGGCGACTTGGGCGGAACCCGACCGGCGGGAGTCGAATTCTCGGTTACGCTCACGTCACTACCTTACTCAGAAGTGGGTACTGTCACCAGGACCCATACCCCTCCTACAGTGAGTGCGGAACGTACGGCGTGCACCTGCGCCACCAGACGACCGGAAGAAGCACTCAGATGAGCATCGTCATCACCGGGGCAACCGGCCAGCTCGGCCGCCTGATCATCGCCGACCTGCTCACGGCGGGCGTGCCGGCGGACGCGATCACCGCCGTCGCCCGGAGCAAGGAGCGGGCGGCCGACCTGCTGGCCCGGGGCGTCGGGTTGCACGTCGCCGACTACGACGAGCCGGACACCTTCGCCCGGGCGTTCCAGCCCGGCGACCGGGTACTGCTGATCTCCGGCAGCGAGGTCGGCAGGCGCATCCCCCAGCACGCCGCGGTGATCGAGGCGGCCCGGGTCACCGGTGTCGCCCAGTTGGCCTACACCGGCGTGTTCGGCGGCCCCCGGGCCGACTTCCAGCTCGGCACCGAGCACCGGGAGACCGAGCGGCTCATCCTCGCCTCCGGCCTGCCGTACACGTTCCTGCGGAACAACTGGTACTCCGAGATGTACGCGGTCAACGAGCTGCCGGGAATCCTGGCCCGGGGCGCCATCGTCACCAACGTCACCCCGGGCAGCCGGATCGCCACCGCCACCCGGGCGGACTACGCCGCCGCCGCGGCCGTCGTGTTGCGCGAGGACGGACACCTGGGCAAGGCGTACGAGCTGAGCGGCGACACCGCGTGGACCTTCGAGGAGTTCACCGAGGAGGTGTCCCGGCGCAGCGGCCGGACCGTCGTGCACACCTCCGTACCCGGGCCGGAGCGGGCGGCTATCCTGACCAGTGCCGGTGTCCCGGCTCCCTTCGCCGACGTACTGGTGGAGGTGGACGAGGCGATCAGCCGCGGTCTGCTCGCCGGCACGCCCGGTGACCTCTCCCGACTCATCGGCCGCCCGACGACACCGATCGCCGACACCATCGCGGCGAGCCTGGCCGCGCAGGCCGGCTGAGCCGAGCCCGACCGCAGTCAGACGTTGAAGCGGAACTCCACCACGTCGCCGTCCTGCATGACGTAGTCCTTGCCCTCGATCCGGACCCGGCCGGCGGCCTTGGCGGCTGCCATCGAGCCGGCGGCGACCAGGTCGTCGTACGAGACGATCTCGGCCTTGATGAAGCCGCGCTGGAAGTCGGAGTGGATCACACCGGCCGCCTCCGGCGCGGTCGCCCCGATCGGGACCGTCCAGGCCCGTGCCTCCTTCGGCCCGGCGGTCAGGTACGTCTGCAGCCCCAGGGTACGGAAGCCGACCCGGATGAGCTGGTCGAGACCGGGCTCGGACTGCCCGATCGACTCCAGCAGTTCCCGCGCCTCGTCCGGGGGCAGGTCGGTCAGCTCCGACTCGACCTTGGCGTCCATGAAGATCGCCTCGGCCGGTGCGACCAGCAGTCGCAGCTCGTCGAGCAGGTCGGCGTTGTTGAGTTCCGCCTCGTCGACGTTGAAGACGTACAGGAAGGGCTTGGTGGTCAGCAGGTGCAGCTCGCGCAGCTCGGCCACCTCGATCCCGGCGTTGGCCGCGCCCGCGTAGAGGGTGACCCCGGTGTCGAGCAGCTCGGCCGCCTTCTTCGCGGCGGTGACGGCGGCGGCCCGGTCCTTACGGACCTTCGCCTCCTTCTCCAGCCGCGGCAAGGCCTTCTCGATGGTCTGGAGGTCGGCCAGGATCAGCTCGGTGTTGATCGTCTCGATGTCGTCGCCGGGCGAGACCTTGCCGTCGACGTGCACCACGTTGGGGTCGGAGAAGACCCGGACGACCTGGCAGATCGCGGCCGCGTCCCGGATGTTGGCCAGGAAGGCGTTGCCCCGGCCCTGCCCCTTCGACGCGCCCCGGACCAGGCCGGCGATGTCGACGAAGGAGACCGGCGCGGGGATGATCTTCTGCGAGCCGTGGATCTCGGCGAGCTTGTCCAGCCGCTCGTCCGGCAGGCCGACCACCCCGACGTTCGGCTCGATGGTGGCGAACGGGTAGTTCGCGGCGAGTACGTCGTTCTTGGTCAGCGCGTTGAAGAGGGTGCTCTTGCCGACGTTGGGCAGGCCGACGATGCCGATGGTCAGTGAAGTCATGCGAACGCGACTGCCTCTCTCGTAGCCTCCGGCGACCCGGTGTGGTCCACCGGCCCGGCCCGGGATGAAGTCTACGGACGCTCCCGGACCGCTACCGCGACGGGCGAGACCCGGCGCCGGGCCACCGCTGACGGACCGACCGGAGCGCGCCGGCCGGTCCGGACGGTGACCCCGGCCACCACTCGATCGGAGACCCACGGCCAGGTCCGATTTCCGCGCGTCAACGCGCCCGGCACGGGGCACGATCGAAGGCATGGAACTGGACTTCGAACGGTGCTATCGGGCGGTCGACAGCCGGGACCAGCGGTTCGACGGCTGGTTCTACACCGGCGTCACCACCACCGGCATCTACTGCCGGCCGTCCTGCCCGGCGACGACCCCGAAGCGGCGCAACGTCCGGTTCTATCCGTCGGCCGCAGCCGCCCAGCGCGCCGGGCTGCGCGCCTGCCGGCGCTGCCGGCCGGACGCCGCGCCCGGATCGCCGGAGTGGAACGTCCGGGCCGACCTCGTCGGACGGGCGATGCGGCTGATCGCCGACGGTGTGGTCGACCGGGAGGGGGTGCCGGGGCTGGCCGGCCGGCTCGGCTACACCGACCGGCACCTGCACCGGATGCTGGTCGCGGAGGTCGGTGCCGGGCCGCTCGCCCTGGCCCGGGCGCAGCGGGCGCAGACCGCCCGGATCCTGGTCGAGACGACCGACCTCGGGCTGGCCGAGATCGCCTTCGCCGCCGGCTTCGGCAGCGTACGGCAGTTCAACGACACGATCCGCGAGGTGTACGCGGTGGCGCCGTCCCAACTGCGCGACGCCGCCCGCCGCTCGGCCGGTACCGACTCCCGCCGCGCTTCCCGGACGGTCGGGGGCGGCGACTCCGGTCCGACGGCGTCGGCGGTCCCCGGCGGCTCGAACGGCACGCCGGGGACGATCGCGCTGCGGCTCGCCTACCGGGCACCGCTGCACGCCGACGCGCTGCTGGACTTCCTCGCCCTGCGGGCGGTACCCGGGATCGAGGAGGTCGAGGCCGGTTCGTACCGCCGCGGCCTGCGGCTGCCGCACGGGCCGGCCGAGATCGCCATGACCCCGATGCCCGGGTACGTCGCCGCCACCCTCCGGCTCGCCGATGTCCGTGACCTGGCCCCGGCGGTGGCCCGCTGCCGCCGCCTCTTCGACCTGGACGCCGACCCGGAGGCGGTGGACGGGGTGCTCGGCGCCGATCCGGTGTTCGCCGAGACGGTGGCGAAGGAGCCGGGCATCCGGGTGCCGCGTGCGGTGGACGGCTTCGAGATGGCCGTCCGGGCGATCGTCGGCCAGCAGGTCTCGGTCGCCGGGGCGCGTACCGTGCTGGCCCGGCTCGCCGCCGCCGTCGACACCGACGCGCCGGCGGCCCTGGCCCGGGACGCCGCCTCTGCCCTCCGGGACGACCGACTCGGCCGGACCGAGGCGGCCGCCGTACCCACGGACCCGGCTGTCAAGCCGGCCGGCTCGGCCGAGACAGCCGGGCCCGCCGGGCTGCGCGCGTTTCCGACCGCCGAGGAGGTACTGGCGCTGCCGGACTCCGCGTTCGGCATGCCGGCCGCCCGGCGGGCGACGATCCGGGCGCTGGCCGAGGCGGCCGCCGCAGGCGACCTGGACCTGGACCCCGGCGCGGACCGGGCCGAGCTGGTCGACCGGCTGACCGCGCTGCCCGGCATCGGCGCCTGGACCGCCGGCTACGTCGCGATGCGGGCGATCGGCGACCCGGACGTCTTCCTCCCCACCGACCTCGGGGTACGCCGGGGCGCCGCGGCGCTCGGCCTCCCCGACGACCCGAAGAGCCTCGACGCGTACGCCGGCCGCTGGCGGCCCTGGCGCTCGTACGCGGTGATCAGACTATGGAGAGCAGAGTGAACGAGATGTACAGCAGCCGTATCGAGACGCCGACCGGACCACTGACCGTCCTCGCCGACCCGGAGGGCGTGGTGCACGCCGCCGGCTTCACCACGGACACCGCCAACCTGCTCGGACTTGTGCACCCCCGACTGCGTCGGGAGGTCCGGGAGCGGTCCGAACTCGGCCCGGTCAGCGCGGCCGTAAGGTCCTATCTGGACGGCGATCTGACCGCGATCGACGCCGTACCGGTCGTGCAGTACACCGACGGCGAGTTCATGGCCCACGCCTGGAACACGTTGCGGCAGGTCAAACCGGGTGAGCCGATCACCTACACCGAGTTCGCCGAGCTCTCCGGCCGGCCCCGGGCGGTCCGGGCCGCGGCGATGGCCTGCGCCCGGAACGCGGCGGCGCTCTTCGTACCGTGTCACCGGGTGCTGCGCAGCGACGGCGGGCTCGGCGGTTTCCGGTGGGGGCTGCCGGTGAAGACCTGGCTACTCGCGCACGAGCGCCGGGCGGACGTCCGTTAGGAAGGGGGCTGGCGGTCCCTCCAGCAGCACAGTCAGCCGG
Organism: Plantactinospora sp. KLBMP9567; assembly: GCF_033446045.1. NCBI lineage: Bacteria > Bacillati > Actinomycetota > Actinomycetes > Micromonosporales > Micromonosporaceae > Plantactinospora > Plantactinospora sp. KLBMP9567. The sequence continues at coordinate 69,036 of NZ_JAWQRR010000026.1, forward strand.
GCCCCGGGGCGGACGTCCGCGAGGAGGGCCGGCCGAGGTTTCCCCGCAGGCCGACCCGGATCGCGATGCGGCGCCGCTCGGCCACCTCGACCGAGGTACCCGGTAGGCCGGCTCGACCGCCGCGACATCCGGATCCGGGTGTCGCGGCGGCATATACTGACGGCCACCGATCAGGGCCGGTGCCTCTCCCGGCCGTACGGCCCGGCACCGGACAGATCGGCCGGACCACTCCGCCGGCCGGAAGCCGCCATGACCCTCCTGCTCTGGACAGCAGCCGTCGTCTTCGCCGGACTGGTGCTCTTGACCCGGGCCCGGGTCAAGACAGCGGTCCAGCACTGGTTGCCGGAGGTCCGGAAGCGACAGTGGCGTCCGGCCTCCACAGCGGACCCGCTGGCCGACCTCGGGACGTACGAGCTGGCCTATCTGATGGGCGACGCCGGACACGCCATCGACGCCGCACTCGTCACGCTGCACCACGGCGGGGCGGTACGGATCTCCCGCGAGGGAGAGGTCAGCGCGGTGACCGGTGTGCCGGTCCCGACCGATCCGCTGGAACGGGCGGTGCTGGACACGCTCGCCACGGATCCGCACCGGCCCCGGTCGGCGCCGGAACTGCGGGCGGCGCTCCGGTTCACGCCCGTGCTGACCAGCATCCATCGGCGGCTGGAAGATCTCGGCATGCTGACCCCGGACGAGGCGGTCGAGCCGACCCGGGCACGGCTGGTCGAGCTGCTCACCGCGTCGGTCGGCGCGACCGTCGTACCCTGGCTGCTGCTCGTGGCCGCCGCCGTGTTCTTCCCGGTCGACTGGTTGGCGGCGCTCGGTGCGGCTCTGCTCGGTACGGCCGCCGGCGGGCTCGGCATCCGCGAACACGTGCTGGGGCGACGGGCGATCGACACGATCGGCGGCCACGGCGGCTGGCACGGGGACAGGTTCCTGGTCCACCGGGTCGCCCCGGAGGCCGCGTCGGCGCTGCTGCGCAAGTCCGACGCGGCCCGGCGAGGGCCGGCGAAGCGCCGGGCACTGGTACCGGTCGGACTCGCCGTGGCGCTCGGCGGGCTGGCCGTGCTCGCTGATCCGACGCTCCAGACCGCGCTCCGCCCGCCCGAACCGGAGTCCGAATCCGGCGGCGCCGGTACGGGCTACGGGGGCTGCGGTGGTGGCTGCGGCGGCTGCGGCTGACCCGGGAGGTCGCAAAGATGCTGGGCATCGGGATCGGCTGGCGTTCGGAGATCGACCTCACCGTGGAACGGCTGCCCGGGGTCGACTTCGTCGAGGTGATCGCCGAGCGGCTACGACCGCCGCGGCTGCCGGAGTCGCTCCGGCTGCTGCGTGCCCGGGGTGTCACCGTCGTGCCGCACGGGGTGGGGCTGGGCCTCGGCGGGGCGGAGCCACCCGACCGGCGCCGGCTGGCCCACCTGGCCGCCTGCGCCGAGCTGCTGGAGGCGCCGCTGGTCAGCGAGCACGTCGCGGTGGTCCGGGCAGCCGGGTTGGAGGCCGGGCACCTGTTGCCGGTGCCGCGTACCCGGGACTGCCTGGAGGTGCTGGTGGCGAACGTCCGGCTGGCCCAGGCCGCGCTGCCGGTGCCGCTGGCCCTGGAGAACGTGGCGGCGCTGTTCGGCTGGCCCGGCGACGAACTCACCGAGGGCCGGTTCCTGGCCGAACTGGTCGAGCGGACCGGCGTACGGCTGCTCGTCGACGTGGCCAACCTGCACACCAACCGGGTCAACCAGTCCGTCGACCCGCTGGAGACCCTGGCCGGGTTGCCCCCGGACGCGCTGGGGTACGTGCACGTGGCGGGTGGCCAGCGGCAGGACGGGATCTGGCACGACACGCACACCCGGGCACCGGTGGACGATGTCTACCAACTCCTCGCCGACCTGTGCACGCTGGCCCGTCCGCCCGGCGTACTGCTGGAATGGGACGGGGACTATCCCAGCGACCAGGTACTCGCCGACACCCTCGGTCGGATCCGCCGGGTGGTCGAGGAACGGTCCACTCCGCACCCCGGCCCGGTCCGCATCCCACCGCCGCCGATCCGGCCGTCGGCCCAGCCGGACCGGGTCGACGCGGCCCGCTCCCGGCTCGCCGCGCGGTACGCCGAACTGCTCCGCACAATGCTGCTGGCCGCACCGCCGCCCGCCGGGTTCGACCCCGAGCGCCTCCGGGTGCAGGCCGAGCGCCTGGCGGAGCGGCGCCGCCGGTACGCCCACCGGCACTGAGCCGCCGATCAGCACCGACCGGGCGGCGCACGGCGCCGGGCAGGTGTCGCGAGCGCCGCTCCGCAGCGTGCCGTCACCTGAGCCGTCGATCGACGCCGATCCGCCGACCGGTGCCGGCCGGGCCCGCTCCGGCGACGCCAGGTGACAACAACACGACTCGTCCGGAAGCTGGATTTGCCGTTAACGTCATGGCATGGCGCCGGATCGTGACGACGAGCCCACGGTCCGGGGCCGGCCGGGCTTCCGGCTGCCCGCCCGGCTGGGGATTCGCCGGAGGGGCCAACCGGCGCGGCGCACCGCCGACCCGCCCTCGCGGCGCACCGCCGACCCGCCCTCGCAGCACACCGCTGAGCCACCGTTGCGGAGCTGGCGCCGGCTCCGGCTGCCCGGCAATCCGTTGCCCCGCAACCTCTGGCGGCTGCGGCGCTACCTCCGCCCGTACCGGGCGCAACTGGTCTGGCTGCTGCTCGCGGCGTTCGCGGCGACCGGGGCGAGCATCGCCGTACCGCTCGTCGTGCAACGGGCGGTGGACGGCCCGATCGCGCACCGCGACCCCGGCGGCCTGCTCCGGCTCGGCGGGCTGGCGCTGCTGCTGGGGCTCGCCGAAGCGGCGTTGATCTTCATCCGGCGGTGGGCCCAGTCCTCCTCGGCCGTCGGGATGGAGGCCACCATCCGGGACGAGATCTACGCCCACCTGCAACGGCTGCACATCGGCTTCCACGACCGCTGGCAGTCCGGCCAGTTGCTGTCCCGGGTCACCAGCGACCTCTCGGTGATCCGGCGCTTCCTCTCCTTCGGGCTGCTCTTCCTCGTCGTGAACGTCACCACCTACCTCGCCGTGGTGACACTGCTGATCACCCTGCACCCGGGCCTGGGGCTGCTGGTGGCGGCCGGCGCGGTGCCGCTGTTCCTGGCGAGTCGCCGGTTCACCCGGGACTATCTGCTGGCGGCCCGGCGGCTCCAGGACGAGCAGGGCGACCTGGCCACCCTGATCGAGGAGTCCGCGCAGGGCATCCGCACCGTCAAGGCGTTCGGCCGGCGCCCGGAGATGACCGGGCGGTTCGCGGCCGGCAGCCGTACGCTGCACGACACCGCGACCGGCAAGGGCCGGCTGCTCGCCCGTACCTCCGCACAGTTCGACCTGATTCCCAACCTGACCCTGGCGGCGGTGCTGGTGGCCGGTGCGGTCGCCGTCGCGCAGGGCTCGCTGACCATCGGCGGACTGGTCGCCTTCGTCAGCCTGCAACTGATGCTGATCTGGCCGATCGAGTCGCTCGCCTGGATCATCGCCAACGCCCAGGAGGCGATGACCGCCGCCGACCGGATCTACGAGGTGCTGGACACCCGGCCGACCATCGTCGACCGGCCGGGCTCGGTGGCACTGGCCGGGCCGGAGGGCGCCGGCCGGGGCTGCGCACTCCGCTTCGACCACGTGTGGTTCGGCTATCCACAGGGGCCTCCGCTGCTGCGCGGCGTCGACCTGGCGGTCCAGCCCGGCGAGACGCTGGCCATCGTCGGCGCCACCGGCTGCGGCAAGACCAGCCTGCTCTCGCTGGTGCCGCGCCTGTACGACGTCACCGCCGGCCAGGTCAGCCTGGATGGGCGGGATATCCGGGACATCCGGCTGGACTCGCTGCGCAGCCGGGTCGGGATCGCCTTCGAGGAGCCGACGCTCTTCTCGATGTCGGTGCGGGAGAACCTCACTCTGGGCCGGGCCGACGCGGGCGACGACGAGGTACGCGCCGCGCTCGCCGTGGCCCAGGCCGACTTCGTGTACGACCTGCCGTGGGGGCTGGACACCCGGATCGGCGAGCAGGGGCTCTCCCTCTCCGGCGGGCAACGGCAACGGCTGGCCCTGGCCCGGGCGGTACTCGGCCGGCCCGGGGTGCTGGTGCTCGACGATCCGCTGTCGGCGCTGGACGTACACACCGAGGCGCTGGTCGAGCGGGCGCTGGCCCGGGTGCTCCGGGACACCACCGCGCTGGTGGTGGTGCACCGGCCCTCGACCGTCGCCCTCGCCGACCGGGTGGCGCTGCTCGCCGACGGCCGGATCGCCGCCGTCGGTACCCACGCCGAACTGCTGCGCGAGGTGCCCGCGTACCGGGCGGTGCTCTCCGCCGAGGACACCGACCCCGCCGAGGACACCGACGACCTGGGACTCGTCAGGTCATGACGGCAGCCGGTCCGGTCGACGGTGCGACGGCGGCGGAGTCCGCCGACGACCCAACGACGACCACCACCCCGGACCTGGCCCGGTGGCGGGGCATCGCCGCCGACCCGGACGCGGACCGGACCGCCGCCGAGACCGGCACCGCGCAGGGCATCGCCAGGCTGCGCAGCCGCAGCCGGGTCCTGCTCGGCTCGCTGATCCGGCCGCACCGCAAGCTGATCGGCGTGGCGGTGGCCCTGCTGCTGCTCCAGAACGCGGCCGGGATGGCCGGGCCGTACCTGGTGATGCTCGGTATCGATCGGGCGATCGGGCCGCTCCGGGCCGGTGACCCCGGTCCGCTCGTCGCGGTGGCGACCGCGTTCGGGCTGGCCGCCGGAGCCGAGTACGTCGGCAAGCGCGGCTTCCTCACCCTCTCCACCCGGATCGGCCAGGCCATCCTGCTCGACCTGCGCCGCCGGGTGTACGACCACTTCCTGCGGCTGTCGGTCAGCTTCCACGAGCGCTACACCTCGGGCCGGCTGGTGGCCCGGCTGACCAGTGACATGGACTCGATCGCCGAACTCGTCGACGGCGGCATCGACGACCTGGTGCTCGCCGTGCTCTCCATCGTCTCGGTGGCCGGCGTCCTGCTCTGGCTGGACCTGCCGCTGGCCGCGGTGACCCTGCTCGCCTTCCCGTTCCTGCTCTGGCTGTCCCGCTGGTTCGCCCGCGCCTCCGCGTCCGCCTACCGGCGTACCCGGGAGACGGTCGCGCTGGTGATCGTCCACTTCGTCGAGTCGCTCGGCGGGATCCGGGCGGTGCAGGCGTTCCGCCGGGAACCGCGCAACCAGGAGATCTTCGGCACCGTCAACGACGAGCACCGGCGGGCGAACCTGCGGGCGTTCCGGCTGATCGCCACCTACTCCCCGGCGATCAAGGTGATCGGCAACGTGACCATCGCGGTGGTGCTGGCGTACGGCGGCATGCGGGTGCTGGGCGGGCACGCCGAGATCGGCGTACTCGCCGCGTTCCTGCTCTACCTCCGCCGGTTCTTCGAGCCGATGCAGGAGTTGAGCCAGTTCTACAACGCACTCCAGTCCGCCACGGCGGCGTTGGAGAAGCTGGCTGGAGTGCTCGACGAGCGGCCCGGCGTACCGGAACCGGCCGCTCCCCGCCCGTTGCCGACCGGCCCGGCCCGGGGTGCTGTCGAACTGCGCACGGTGACCTTCGGCTACCGCGCCGGCGCCCCGGTCCTGCCGGAGTTGAGCCTGTCGATCCCGGCCGGCCAGACGGTGGCGCTGGTCGGCGCGACGGGGGCCGGGAAGTCGACGGTGGCGAAGCTGGTCGCCCGGTTCTACGACCCGACCCGGGGCACCGTCACCCTGGACGGCGTCGACCTGCGCGACGTGGCCGACGCCGACCTGCGCCGGGCGGTCGTCATGGTCACCCAGGAGAACCACCTCTTCGCCGGGTCGGTGGCGGACAACATCCGGTTCGGCCGGCCGGGTGCGGGCGACGAGGACGTGGTCGCGGCGGCCGACGCGATCGGCGCGCACGACTTCATCGCCGCGCTGCCCGCCGGGTACGCGACCGACGTGCACCGGCGCGGCGGCCGGCTCTCCGCCGGGCAGCGGCAGCTCGTCGCGTTCGCCCGGGCGTTCCTCGCCGACCCGGCGGTGCTGATCCTGGACGAGGCCACCTCGTCGCTGGACATCCCGAGCGAGCGGCTCGTGCAGCGGGCGCTGCGGACCATCCTCGCCGACCGGACCGCGATCGTCATCGCCCACCGGTTGTCCACGGTGGAGATCGCAGACCGGGTGCTGGTGCTGGACGGCGGCCGGGTGGCCGAGGACGGTCCGCCGGAGCTGCTGATCGCCCGAGGCGGCCGGTACGCGGCGCTGCACCGGCAGTGGCGCGACTCGCTGCTCCAGTGAGCCTCCGACCCGGCCCGTCGCAATCCGGAGGACTCCCCGGTCCGACGCTGACCGCCGCCGGATCTCCCGACCGCCGGCCGGGCGGCCCCGCCACCGTGGCCGGGCGGTCCCGCCACTGTGGCCGGGCGGTCCCGCCACTGTGGCCGGGCGGCCCCGCCACTGTGGCCGGGCGGTCCCGGCCGCCTCGTTTACCTCAGGTTCGCACCGGTACTCCTAGCTTCGGCCCATGACCAAGCACTTCAGGTTCATCGCGGTGGCGATGATCGCGGTGTCGCTGGCCGCCTGCACTGCCAAGAGCGGTCCGCCGGAGTTCGAGCCGGGTTCTCCGGCCGCCACCGGTGCCCGGTGCGACGGCCGCATCGACGCCGCCTTCGGCGCATGGGCTCGGGCCGGGTTCAGCGGCTCGATCGCGATTTCGACCGGTGGGCGCTTCGACTGCCTGGCCAGCTACGGATCGGCGGACGAGGCCGCCGGCACACCGAACACGGTCGATACCGTCTTCAGCATCGGCTCGGTCAGCAAGGCGTTCACCGCCGCCACCGTGTTCCGACTGGCGGACGACCGCAAGCTGGCGCTCGACGACCGGGTCGGCACGATCCTGCCGGAGCTGACCGGTCCGGTGGCCGGGGTGACCGTCCGGCAACTCCTGCTGCACACCAGTGGGCTGAACGGCACGCACGGCACCGACCACAAGCCGCTGGACCGGGCCGGCGCGCTGTCGGCGATCGGCGGCCTGAAGCTGGCGTTCGCGCCGGGCACCGGTTACGTCTACTCGAACGCCGGCTACACCCTGCTGGCCCTCGTGATCGAGAAGGTCTCCGGCCGGAGCTACCGGGACTACACCATGGCGGAGATCCTGACGCTGCCCGACGGCCGGGTCGCCGGCGGATTCTGGGACGGCCAGCCGGCCGCGCCGGGCCCTCGCGCCGTCGGCCGGCTCGACGGCGGCCAGACCGGTGAGTCGGGAGGCTTCGCCGGACCGCACTGGGCGGTCGACGGCAACGGCGGGCTGGCGATGACCACTCGGGACCTGGCGGCCTGGACCCACGCGCTCTTCACCGGCCGGCTCGTCTCGGCCGCGTCCGTGCAGGCGATCGGCACCCCCGGGCACGACCTGGGCAAGGGCAGGTCGGAGACGCCCGGCTGGGTGGCGTACGACGCCTCCGTGTACGGCAAGCCGTTCCTGACCACCGCGGGTGGGGGCGGCGACATCGGCCACAACGCCGTGGTGGTGTGGGTACCCGAGGGCGAGCGAGTGATCGCGATGGCGTCCAACCGGCCCGAGGTGAACGCCGAGAAGCTGCTCGAAAAGGTGGGCCCGGCCCTGCTCGCCGACGCTCCGCTGCCGACGCCCAGCCCGCCCCCCGGCGGCACCGCCCCGGCCGCTACCGTCGGGAAGTACCGGCTGGAGACGGGAGGAGGGTTCGAGGTGACCGCTGCCGGCAACCAGATGTCGATCTCCGCGAGCGGTGCGGACGCCGTTGCCGCGCTCTTCCCGCCGCGCGGCGTCTCCGCCGACGAGCTGCGACGGCACGAGGAGCGGGTGCTGGCGCTACTCGACGGGGAGACCCAGGAGGGCCGCAAGGAACGCAAGGCACTGGAGACCGCGTTCGGGCGGATCACCGGCATCACTCCCGGCGGCACCGTCGTCCGGGACGGCGAGCTGCGCAGCTACGTCACGGTCACCACCGACACCCGGACGGTCCTCGGGTGGTTCGCGGTCAACCAGAAGGGCGGGGTCGAGGCCGCCGAGGTGGACACCGGACCGCCGACCCTCACCCTCACCCCGGCCGGTGCCGGCCGCTACCGTCCCGACGACCCGACCGGCAGCGGTCCGGAGGTGGTCGTCGAGTTCGGCGCCGGCCGGCTGACCGTCACCGGACCGGGCGGCCCGCACGTCGCCAAGCTGGCCGGCTGACCGACCCCGGTCCCGCTTCCGAGGAGCCACGCCATGCGCATCCTGCTGGTCGAGGACGACCCCGATCTCGCCGAGGTGGTCGCCCTCGGCCTGCGCAACGAGTCGTACGCGGTCGACCTGGCGGCCAGCTACGCCGACGCCGAGGAGCTGCTCCAGATCACCGGCTACGACGTCGCCTGTCTCGACCTGGGGCTGCCGGACGGGGACGGGCTCGACCTCGTCCGGCGACTCGGCCGGGATCCGGAGCTGCACCGGCCCCGGCGCTGCCTGGTGCTGACCGCCCGGGACTCGGTGACGGACCGGGTAGCCGGGCTCGACGCGGGTGCGGACGATTACCTGGTGAAGCCGTTCCACTTCGCCGAACTGGTCGCTCGGCTGCGGGCGCTCGGGCGCCGGGGCGACGTACCCGGCTCGACGCTGCAGGTCGGCGACCTGACCCTGGATCTGGCCGCGCACCAGGCGTGGCGGGCCGGTACCGAAATCGGGCTGACCGCCCGGGAGTTCTCGCTGCTGCGCTACTTCATGCACCATCCCGGCCGGGTGCTCTCCGCCGAGGAGCTGCTGGAACACGTCTGGGACGCGCACGCCAACCCGTTCACCTCGTCGGTCCGCGTGATCCTCAGCCGGTTGCGCCGGAAACTCGGCGAGCCGGCGCCGATCGTCACCATCACCGGCGTCGGCTACCAACTGGCGGAACCGTCGTGAGCCGCGGCTGGCGCTCGCTGCGGGTACGCCTCGCGGTGCTCGGCTTCCTGGCCAGTTACGTACCGGTCCTGCTGCTGTTCGGCGTGACCCTGGTGACCGACACCGAGACGACGACGCTGGCGCTGATCGGTGCGGAACCCGTCGAGCACACCACCACCGACCGGTCCGGCTGGGTCACCTGGACGGTTCTCGCCCTCGCCCCGGTCGCCGCCGGACTGGCCTGGTGGTGGGCCGGCCGGGCGGTCGGCCCGATCGACCGGATCCGGCGGGTCGTCGAGGAGATCGAGGGAGCGGACCTGAGCCGGCGTACCGGGCTCGACCGGGGCCCGACCGAGCTGGTGTCGCTCGCCGCGAGCTTCGACGCGATGCTCGACCGGCTGGAGCGGGCCGCCGACACCCAGCGGCAGCTCATCGAGGAGACCAGCCACGAACTGCGGATCCCGCTGGCCGTCCTGGTCACCAATGCCGAGGTGCTGCTCACCCATCCGGAGCCCACCGTCGAGGTGTACCGGAAGGGACTCGAACGGTCCCGGACCGCGGCGGTGCGGCTGCGGGCGACTCTCGACGAACTCCTGGTGGATGCCCGCGGCCGGGCCCGCGTCCTCGACCGGCAGCCGGCCGAACTGACCGCCATCGTCGGCCGGGTACTGGAGGACGCCGGCGTACTGGCCGCGAAGCGGCGGATCCGGCTCTCGGTCGGCGGGCCGGCGGACGCGAGCTGCGCGGTGGACGAACCTACGGTACGGCGTGCCGTCACCAACCTCGTCGACAACGCGATCCGGTACGCCCCGGCCGGCTCGGCGGTACGGGTCGACGTCAAGGCCACCGACTCCGAAGTGGCCGTACTGGTCACCGACCACGGGCCGGGCGTCCCCGCCGACGAGCAGGAGCGCGTCTTCCAGCGTTTCTGGCGTAGCCGGCGGGATGTCCCCGGCACCGGTCTCGGCCTGGCGATCGCCCGGCAGATCGCACTGGCGCACGGCGGCGACCTCACACTGCGCTCACCGGGCCCCGACGGCGACGGTTGCGAGTTCCGCCTCACCCTGCGCCGCTGACGCCGTACCCGGCCCAGCCGGGACAGCAGCCTGCTCAGCACAACCGGGACAACAGCGTGCTCAGCTCAGTCGGGACAGCAGCAGGCGGGCGACGTCCAGGGCCCGGCTGGCCGGCGACGGATCGCCCGGTTTCCAGTCCTCGGCCGTCCAGACATCCGACAGCACCGCCATGACGAAGCCCCAGCCGACCACCCGGTCCACCGGCATCGTCAGCAGGTCGGCGAGCTGTTCGACCCGGGCCGGCACCAGCGCGGTCAACGCCGGGTCCCGGTCGTCCGGCTCGGGGTTGTAGAGCAGCGCGCCGACCTCGAACCCGGGATCGCCGACCAGCCCGTGCGGGTCGATGGCGAGCCACGGTTCGCGCTCCGCGCGCAGGATGTTGTCGTGGTGCAGGTCTCCGTGCAGCACCACCCGGCCGGTCGCCGAGGCGCACAGCTCCCGCATCAGGCCGCCGGCCCGGGCGACGAGGTCGGCCGGCAGCGGCCCGCCGTCGCCGTGCACCGCCAGATACTCGTCGAAGCCGGCGGCATAGGTCGAAAGGTCGGGCAGCGGACAGTCGGCCGGCGGCGGTACGGCGAGCCGGCGCAGCACCTCCGCCGCCACCGAGGTCGCCTCGGCGTCCCGGCCGGGCAGGAGGTCACGCAGCCGCCAGCCGGGCTCGGCCCGCTCCAGCAGCAGCGCACCCCGGTCCAGGTCGGCGCGGAGCAGGCGTACGGCGCCCCGGCCGGCGAACGCGGCCAGCGCCGGTGCCTCGGTACGCAGCGACTCCCCGCTCGGCACACCCAGCTTCAGCACGGCCGGCCGGCCATCGGCACAGGTCACCGGGGTGACGTAGTGGAACGACAGGTCGTACGGCTCGCCGATGGTCAGCTCCCAGTCGGCGGCCACCTCGGCGAGCACCCGGGGCAGTTCGGCGAGCCAGCGGATGCCGTCCACCCCCCACACCTGCCGTACGTTGCGGGCGAGCGCCTCGGGAATCACGGCGTCCACGGTAGCCGGCGGATCGGCGGCAGGGCGGCGGGTGTCGTACCCGGGCGGCAGGATGCGGAGTCGACCATCGTGGTCACGTCGGGCCGGCAACGTGCCGTCGACGGAGGGTGGGTCCATGGCGATACGGGTGATGAGCCGGCGGCGCTCCGCCGCGACCCTCGAGGCGGCGCCGGGGGCGGCGGTGCTCGACGTGACCTCGCGCGGGCCCGACCCCTGGGTGCGGCTGAGCCCGTTCTATCCGCACGGCGGCATCCCGGTGCCGTTCTCGCCCGGCATCACCGGAGAGTCCGTCGAGGGGATCTGGCAGGCGCTCAAGGTCTTCGCCGGCGCCGACGTCGATCCGGGCCGGCTCGGCGTGACCACGATGAAGGGCCTGAAGCGGACGGTGCGCCGCTACGGTGCGGTGCGGGGGCACCGGGCCGGGCTGACCGGTGACCGACTGCTGGGCTACGCGGAGGCCCGGCGCCTGATCTACCTGCCGGCGTACCGGTGGGTGCTGGAGCATCCGGCGGCCGACCTGGTCGCCGAGCTGCGACGGCTCTCCGCCGACCGGGACGTGGTGCTGCTGGACTACACCACCAACGCCGACGTCGCCGACCTGGGCACTCCGCTGTCGCACGCCGCCCTGGTCCGGTCGTTCCTGACCGGGGACTGGCCGGCGGAGTCACTGCCCGACGGGCGGGCCCGGGTGCTGTCCGACGGGTGGGCGGAGTAGCCGTCCGCTGGTGGTCGGCGGTGCCGAAATCCTGGTCGCCTGGCCCGCCGTCTCCCGTACCATCGGCCATTAACGCTTCCCGACGGCTGGAAGCCGGGGGATTTCTGACTCAGACCGCACGAGAGCACCGCCCCGGGAGGAGGTGATCGCATGTCTCACGTCGTCGGCACCAGCACGATCACGTTCTGCCGTGGCGAGGATCGTCCTCGCGGCGTTCCGGTCTCGGCAGGCGGTGTAGCCGCAGGTGTCGCACCGGAAGACTCTGACACCCGGCCCGAGGCGGTGCTTGGCTCTCGTACCGCACTGCGAGCAGGTCATCGTGGTGTGGGCGGGCGGTACCAGCACCACCTTCCGGCCCGCCCGCATGCCACGCTCGACCAGTTCCCGCTTCGCCGCCCCGATCGCCGCATCAGCGCCCTTACGGGCCATCCGAGACCTGCTGAGGAATGTCGGCTTGAAGTCCTCGGCCGCGATCGTGGCGTGGTTGTCGATGATCTTCTTTGTCCAGACGCGGGCGTGGTGGGTGTTCTGCCGGGCCGCCTTCTTCGCGATCTTCGCCGCCTGCGGCTTGGCGCGCAGGTAGCCGTTCGACGGCGGGGCCCCCTTCGATCGCCGGCGGCGGGCCATCCGGCGCTGGAGTTTGGCCAGTTCGGCGGCGCACCGTTTCCGGTGGCCGAGGTGTGGCAGGTCGTAGGCAGCATCGGTCGTCGTCGCGGTCGTCGCCACACCCCAGCCGACACCGATCGCCCCTCAGCAACGGGGGCGGCGACAGCCTCACGGCGCACGACGAAGGAGGCGTACCAGTGCCCGATCGAGTCCTGGTAGACCCGCTGCTGATGCACGGCTTCGTTCCACAACCACCGTCAGCGCCCCCACTCGGCCAACAGCACGGCCTCCGCGGTCGCGCCAGGCCGCAACCGGTAGGTGTACCGCGCCGTCTCGTCCACAGCTCGAAGCATCCCAGCCGCATCCGACAGTTCCGCCCTCGCGGAGGTGTCGACGGCATGCCGGAACCCAACACCACGCCTGACCGCGCCCTCCTCCCCATGGCTGAAGCCAAGGGTTACTCGGGCGGCTCCTGATGACGGATACGGAGCGGCACCAGCGCACCGGCGTCCCGGAGCGGCCGAGCCTGGACGGGCTGGCCGAGAAGTGGGCCCGCCGGTGGCAGGAGGAGGGGACGTACGCCTTCGACCGGACGAAGAGCCGGTCGGACGTGTACGCGATCGACACTCCTCCGCCGACCGTATCCGGCGAACTGCACATGGGGCACGTCTTCTCGTACACCCACACCGACACGGTGGCCCGGTTCCAGCGGATGCGCGGCCGGACGGTCTTCTATCCGATGGGCTGGGACGACAACGGCCTGCCCACCGAGCGCCGGGTGCAGAACGTCTACGGCGTCGCCTGTGACCCGAGCCTGCCGTACGACCCGCAGTGGCAGCCGCCGCTACGGCCGGTCGGCGAGGAGGCCCGGAAGAACCCGGTCGCGATCTCGCGGCGCAACTTCGTCGAGCTGTGTGCCGCACTGACCGCCGAGGACGAGCAGGTCTACGAGGAGCTGTGGCGGCGCCTCGGGCTGTCGGTGGACTGGTCGCTGACGTACACCACGATCGGCCCGACCGCCCGGGCCACCGCGCAGCGGGCGTTCCTGCGGAACCTGGCCAGAGGTGAGGCGTACTCCGCCGAGGCGCCCGCGCTCTGGGACGTCGGCTTCGGCACGGCGGTGGCCCAGGCGGAACTGGAGGACCGGGAACGGCCGGGGGCGTACCACCGGATCCGGTTCGAGGTGCTGGCGTCCGGGCCGGGCAGCGCCGGTACCCCGATCGGTCCCGGCCCCGGCCGCGACGACCCGTACGTCCAGATCGAGACCACCCGCCCCGAGCTGCTGCCGGCCTGCGTGGCGCTGGTCTGCCACCCCGACGACGAGCGCTACGCCGACCTGGTCGGCGGCACCGTCCGCACCCCGCTGTTCGGCACCGAGGTGACCGTCTACGCCCACCCGCTGGCCGATCCGGCCAAGGGCACCGGTCTGGTGATGACCTGCACCTTCGGTGACCTGGCCGACGTGACCTGGTGGCGGGAGCTGCGGCTGCCCACCCGGGTGGTGATCGGCCGGGACGGCCGGCTGCTGCCCGAGCCACCACCCCCGGTCGACCCGGCCCCGTACACCGAACTCGCCGGCCTGCGGGTCAACGCGGCCCGGCGGCGGATCGTGGAGCTGCTCGCCGCCTCCGGCGACCTGGACGGCGAGCCGAGGCCGATCACGCATCCGGTGAAGTTCTACGAGAAGGGCGACAGCCCGCTGGAGATCATCTCCACCCGGCAGTGGTATCTGCGCAACGGCGGCCGGGACGCCGAACTGCGGGCCGCGCTGCTGGACCGGGGACAGGAGCTGAACTGGGTGCCGGCACACATGCGGCACCGCTACGACCACTGGGTGAGCGGGCTGACCGGGGACTGGCTGATCAGCCGGCAGCGCTATTTCGGGGTGCCGTTCCCGGTCTGGTACCGGCTCGACGACGCTGGCGAGCCGGATTACGACCAGCCTCTCACGCCGGACGAGGCAGCGCTGCCCGTCGACCCGACCTCCGACACCCCGGCCGGATACACCGAGTCGCAGCGCGGCCGGCCGGACGGTTTCATCGCCGACCCGGACGTGATGGACACCTGGGCCACGTCGTCGCTGACCCCGCAGATCATCGGCGGCTGGCTCGACGACCCCGACCTGTACGCCCGGGTCTTCCCGATGGACCTGCGACCACAGGGGCAGGAGATCATCCGTACCTGGCTGTTCGCGACCGTGGTGCGGTCGCACCTGGAGGCCGGGGTGCTGCCCTGGCGGGACGCGGTGCTCTCCGGCTGGATCCTCGACCCGGACCGCAAGAAGATGTCCAAATCCAAGGGAAACGTGCAGACCCCGATGGGGCTGCTGGAGGAGCACGGCCCGGACGCGGTCCGCTACTGGGCGGCGAACGGGCGGCCCGGCACCGACCTGGCGTTCGACCCGGGCCAGATCCGGATCGGCCGGCGGCTCGCCACCAAACTGCTCAACGCGTCCCGGTTCGCGCTCGGCCTCGGTGCCGGCGACGCCCTGCGGGCGCCGGCGACCGAGCCGTTGGACCGGTCGATGCTCGCCGGACTCTCCACTGTGGTCGCCACCGCCACCGCCGCCTTCGACCGGTACGACCACACCGAGGCGATGCAGGTCACCGAGGCGTTCTTCTGGCGGTTCTGTGACGACTACATCGAGTTGGTGAAGGAGCGGGCCTACGGCGAGGGGCCGGGTGCCGAGTCGGCCCGGGCCGCGCTGGCCGCCGCCCTCTCCACGCTGCTGCGGCTGTTCGCCCCGTTCCTGCCGTACGTCACCGAGGAGGTCTGGTCCTGGTGGCGGTACGGCTCGGTGCACCGCTCCCCGTGGCCGACGACGTACGAGATCCAGCGGGTCGCCCCCGATGGCGACCCGGCCCTGCTGGAGCTGGCCGGCGCGGCACTGACCCAGGTGCGGCGGGCGAAGTCGGAGCGGAAGGTGTCGATGCGTACCGAGGTGCCGCTGGCCGAGGCGCTCGGCCCGGCGGCGATGCTGGAGCAGTTGGCCAGCGTCGCCGGTGATCTGAAGGCGGCGGGCCGGATCGGCAAGCTCGACTTCCTCCCCGACCGCACCCCGGAACTCGTCATCGCCTGCGCCTTCTAGCCGAGCAGTTCCCGGGTGAGCAGCTCGGTCCACCAGCGTTCGACGCGCTCGGGCGACCAGCCGCGTCCGGCGGTCAGCTCCGCGTACGCGTCGATGCCGCAGATCGCGCCGTACATGTCGACGGCGGTGCGCGGGTCGACGCCGTCGGAGAAAGTGCCGGCGGGCCACGAGGAGAAGAGCGCCAGTAGCGCCTTCTCGCCACGCCGGGGTCCTTCGCGGTAGGCGGCGGCCAGTTCGGGTTCGGTCCGGCCGCCCTCGCGGAGCAGCAGGATCACGTCTCCGGCCCGCTCGAACAGCCGTCGATGGAAGGCGACCGATACCGCGAGCTGACCGGGCGGATCGGCGGCCGCCGCCAACTCCGCCACCAGCCGGTCGGGGTCGGCGGCCAGGTCGGCGGCGTCCATCAGCGCAATGGCGAGACCCAACTTGTTGCCGTACGCCGAGTAGACCGTCGGGACCGAGACGCCGGCCTCACGGGCCACGTCCCGGACGGTCGTCCGCCCCCACCCCTGGGCAACGAAGAGCCGGCGGGCCGCCTGGGCGATCTGCCGGCGGGTCTCGTCGGCCTGCGCTGTCCGGACGAGCGAGTCGTACCGCCGCCGTTCCGGCGCTGCCGCCATCTTGTCCTCCCTCTTGTCGCTGCCTATATTTAATATAAGTCGCGTAAAGCCAATTGGAGGCACCTCATGCGCTTCGCCCGGCTGGCCGGCCTGTCCGGCATCGGTTTCGTACTCCTGCTGCTCGGCGGAAACCTGGTGCTGGTCTCGGCCGGCTTCCCAAACCCGTCCGATGCGGTGGGGTTCGACGAGATAGCCGCGGTCCACGCCGACGAGTCGGACGCACTCCGTCTCACCTCCGCCCTGCTGCCCACCGCCTGGTTGCTGGCCACCATCTTCGCCGCTGGAGTGTTCGCCGCGCTGTGGCGCCACGACCGGGTGCGGGGCGAGGGCTGGGCCATGGTCGGCCTCGCCGGCATTCTCATGCAGTGCGTCGCGTTCACCAGCGTGGGGGCGTCCCGGCTGGCCGTGGCCACGGCCGCGCCCCACGACCCGGGCGCCGTGGCCGGGCTCTGGGGCCTGCACAACGCACTCTTCGGCTTCAACCAGATCTTCCTGGCGACAGCCCTGCTCGGTCTCTCCGTCAGTGGTCGGCGGGCCGGCCTCGGCACCCGCTGGCATGCCGCCGTCGGTGTGCTCGGCGCGGCGCTGCTCTTCCTCGCCGCGACCACCAGCCCGTACGGCACCGACGGGGTCAACCCGCTCTCGCTGTTCGGCCTGGTCGGCTGGCTCCTCTGGCTGATCTGGATCGTGGCGTACAGCCTGCTCCTGATCCGGGGCGCCGATCGACCCGCACAGGGCCACGCCGTCGCCGGCGGCCTGTCACCGCACCCGGTGAGCCACTGACCGCCACCTGTGCCTCGACGGCAGGCGCGCTCCACGCGGCGGTTCGGTGTGGCGTCCCGCTGTGCAGCAGCAGGCAATCGGTCGGAGCGCCGCTGGCGTCCCGGCCGCCCCCACGGGAGGCCGGGACGCCAGTTCGTTCCGGTCGTCAGCTCCGCCTCGTCAGTCCTGCGGGACGTTCATCCGCTCCGGAATCGACTCGTAGCGCTCCGGGTCGATGCCGGCCAGCGTCCCGTCGGCGACGGCGTCGATGATGCCGAACATCCCGACCTCGATCTGCTTGTTCAACATGCCGTTCTGCTTCTGGCTCCAGGACTGCGTCTGCCCCCGCGTCTCGAACAGGATGGTTGCGCTGCCCCGGAGGGCGAACGAGCCCAGTGCGGTACCGGGCAGGTTCGTGTCCTGCGGATAGCGCGTCACCTTGCTCTGCGGCGAGTTCCCGCCCTGCATGGCGTCGTACGCGGCGACGTTGATCCGCCGGGACGCGTCGTAGTCGAACTTGGGCCAGTTGCCGTGCTGTGCCGGGTCGGTGATGAAACGCCCCGAGATGGAGAGCGTGGTGAAGTCGTCCATCCCCTCACCGGTGTAGCAGGGTGCCTGGTTGTGCAGGTCGACGAAGACGTCCACGGTGCCGAACTCCCGCTCCAGGCCACGGTAGACCTCGCGGACGGTCTGCGCCTCGTGGGTCACGTACCAGCCGACCGAGGCGCTGTTGCCGGGGAAGTCGCCCGGCTGGGGAACGTAGTCGAGGTCCGGGTTGAAGTCGCGGTTCACGTCGAACCCGCCGAGCCGGGAGTTGTAGTTCCACGCCGGCTGGACCCCCGCCAACTGCGGGAAGTCGGCGACGACATCGTCCCAGCTCGTCGCGTTCTGCCGGGTGTCCAGCTCGCCGCCGTCGGCGTTGAGCCTCGGCACGGCGACCACGGTGACGGCCTTGCGGATCTCCGCGGAGCGGGCCGAGTTGTCGCCCAGCTTCTTGAGCGTCTCCAGCAGCGCGACGGTGCCGTTCATCTCGTTGCCGTGGATCTGGCTCTGGATCAGGACCACGGTGTCGCCCTCGCCGACCCGGGCGGTCCAGATCTCCCGCCCCTGGTTGGAGTGACCGGCGACGTCGACGGCGACCTTGCCCCCGCTGGTCTGCTCGATCTGCGCAAGGCTGCGCCGCAGCTCGTCGTGGCTGATGAAGCCCTCGACCGGCTTGTTGCCGGTCTCCGTCCCGCAGTGCGACTGGAGGGGCTGGGCGGCGACCGGCCCGCTGGTCATCGCGACCGCCCCCGGTACGCCGACGAGCAGGGCGGCGGCCACCGCGAGGCGGCGCTTGAGCGGGCTGACGGCCGCGTCGGGTCCGGACGATGACGCGGCGGCGCCACCTGCGACGGATCGCGTGGCGGCTGGCTGACTACTGTGGCGGGACAACCTCGATGACATGCGCTGTACCTCCGATGGGGTGGGGGTCCGGCGTGACGCGGTCATGTCGGACACAGATTGATCTTGCTGCACCGAGCCGCAGCCGAAGCCGGCGGAAACAGTGAGAAATGTCCGCCGCGCCGTACGGCGGGTCGATGTAACGAAATCCGACCAATTTCGCTACGAATACGTTCCTCGACCTGCGCCTACCAGGACGGCAACCGCGAGGCGCTGTCGCTGGTCGCGACCGCGTTCCCCGACCGCGCCGACACCGTGACCGAGACGATCGACGCCATCGGCGAGGGCAGCCAGGCCAAGACGACCCGGGTCGACGGCGTCGGGGCGGACGCGGTGGCGTACACGGTCGACGGCGCCCGGGTACTGGCCTTCGCCGTGCCGTACCAGCAGGAACTGCGGTTGGTGGTGCTCTCCGGCTCGTCGGTCATTGCGCAGAGCAAGTTCGCCGCACTCGGCAAGCAGGTCGCCGCCCGGCTCTGAACCGGCGCGACATCAGTCCGAGCCGGCGAGGCGCCAACGGTGGGCGGGAGCAGGAGGAACAGGTCTCTTCTGATCGCTGTCCGATCGGCCTCGCTGAGACGAGTGGGACGCCTTCCTGGCCGGCGCCAAGGACGGCGAGTTCGATTCCGACAGCAGCCTGCGGCGAGAACCGTCCGTGCCTCGTCATCGGTACGCGCCCAGCCCGCCGCGTCGAACAGCGCCCGCGCGATGGTGGTACGCATCGACCGGCGGAGTTGCAGGTGCGACTCGGGCAGGACCGTACCGCGCAACCTGCTGATCTTGTGACACATGTACCGGGACACGAACTGCGACAGATGTCATCGGACTGAACAGTTCGCCGCGCCCCAACTCGCCAGGAATCTTGGACGGCGGCCGGGAAGGGCACGGCCGGGAAGGCGGCGGGCGGCGGCGAAGTGCCCGTCATCCCGATCTGACCCACGCCGAGGCCGTTCCCTGCCGATCCACCGGCAGCGGCGAGCCGGCCCCGGACTAACGACTCGACGGGGTCCAGCCGGTCGGGACGAAGCGGGTCGCGTCGCTGCCCTCGCCGGAGAAGAGCAAACCGTTGGTGCCGACCACGAGCAGGCCGTCGACGTACACGCCGCGGCCCCGGGAAGTGCCGTCGGTGGTGTAGCTCCAGCGCAGGTCGGTGGTGCCGGCCGGCAGTTCCGCGAACGCCTGCCACCAGCGCCGGCCGCCGTAGCCGGTGACCGAGCCCTCGGCGGTCCACCGCCCGGTCGGACCGACCAGGGTCACGTCGACCGGTGCCCAGGTCTCCCCGCCGTCGGCCGAGGACCGGAAGTGCAGCAGGTCGTAGCGCGGCTCGGTGTCGTACCAGAGTTGGAAGCTGGCCACCGCCGCGCGGCCGGCGGCGCGGCGCAGCGGCGCGCTGAGCGTGACGCTGCCGCCGTCGAGGTCGTCCGCGCGCCAGGCGGTGCCGCCCATCGGTGGCCGGACCGGAGTCGCGTACGCCAGGTCGCGGGCCAGCGCCCGCCGGGCCACGTTGTTGCTGCCCCAGTTCCGGTCCGGGTGTACCCGGTTGGTCAGCAGGATCAGGAAGGTGTGCGACAGCGGGTCGACCACGATCGAGGTACCGGTGAACCCGGTGTGCCCGAACGCGACCGGCGAGGCGAGCCCGGACATGTACCAGTGCTTGTGCAGCTCGACCCCGAGCCCCCGGTCGCTCTCCGGATAGCGGCTCTCCAGGCCGGCGTTGTAGTTGACCAGCATGTCCCGCACGGTCGACTCGCGCAGGATCCGGGCGCCCCGGTATTCGCCGCCGTTGAGCAGCATCTGGCAGAAGATGGCCAGGTCGGCGGCGGTGGAGAAGAGCCCTGCGTGCCCGGCCACCCCGCCGAGTGCCCAGGCGTTCTCGTCGTGCACCTCGCCCCAGACCATCCCGCGGTTCGCGTACGGCTGGTATTCGGTGGCGGCGATCCGGTGCCGGAGCGCCGGTGCCGGGTTGTAGCCGGTGTCCACCATCCGCAGCGGCCCGGTCACCTCGGTGGCGACGAGTTCCTCCAGCGGGTGGCCGGTCACCCGCTCCACGAGTACGCCGAGCGCGATCAGCCCGAGGTCGGAGTAGACGTACTGGTTGCCGGGGCTGGCACCGGCGGCGAACGGGGTGGCCAGGGCGGCCGCCTCCCGCTCCTCCGGGGTCGGGTAGCTGCTCCACAGTGGCGCGAACGCGGGTAGCCCGCCGGTGTGGGTGAGCAGCATCCGTACGGTCACCGCCTCCTTGCCGCCCGCGGCGAACTCCGGCAGGTAACGCACCACCGGCGCGTCCAGCTCGACGGTGCCGCGCTCGACCTGGCGCAGCGCCACCACGGTGGTGAAAAGCTTGGAGATCGAGGCGAGGTCGAAGATGGTGTCCTTGCGCATCGGGATCTGCTGGTCGGGTGGCAACTCGACACCGACCCGCCCGGGTGCCGGCCCGACCTCGCTGTACTTCACCGCCGCGCCGACCGCCTCGTGCCGGACCACCACCCCGTCCTTGGCGGCCAGCAGCACGGCTCCGGCGTACGTCGGGAAGGTCGGGTGGTCCGGGGTCGGCCTCAGGTACGCCTCGGCGTCGGCGCGCAGCCGGTCGACGTACTCGGGCAGCAGGCCGACCTCCTGCGGCCGGCCGGCCCGCAGCGTGCGCCGGGCGAACCGGACGTCGCCGGGCTCGACGGTCGGCGGCCCGCTCTGCCAACCTCCGCTGCGGCCCCCGGGCACTGCCTGGCCCACCTTGGGACCGCTCACCGCCTGGCCGACTTTCGGGCCGGCGGTCGCCGGGTGCGGTACGGCCAGGGCCGTGACCAGGACCACCGTGCCGACTCCGGCGCCGAGAAGTCCGGTGCCGATCCTCCGACGACGCATCGCCACCACCTCCGTGCCGGTCATCGACCATCCCGTCAGCCACGGCTCCTGTCGACCACGACTCTCGTCGACCACGACCAGAATGAAGGTTTCCTTCGCCATTGGCAATAACACAGAAGCTTCTTGCCCCTCACCCCGGGGGCGACTAATTTACAGAGTCGGATGAATCACCTGGAGGTGCCATGCGGACCCGGCTACTGGCAGCAAGCGTCGCGATCGCCCTGCTCGCCGCCGGCGGCGCCAGCCCGCCCGCCCAGGCCGCACCGTCCACCCGCGGCACACCGTCCCCGGTGGACCGGCTGATCGCCCGGATGAGCCTGCCGGAAAAGGTCGGCCAGCTCTTCGCCACCTACGTCTACGGCGGCTCCGCCACCGCGCCGAGCCCGGCCGACGCCACCGCCAACCGCCAGGCGTACGGAGTGGACACCGGTGCCGAGGTGGTCGCGAAATATCACCTCGGCGGGGTCATCTACTTCTCCTGGTCGCACAATCTCGACTCACCCCGGCAGATCGCCACGCTCTCCAACGGGCTGCAGGCGAGCGCCGCCGCCAACGGTCCCCGGATCCCGCTGCTCATCTCCACCGACCAGGAGCACGGCATCGTGCAGCGGCTGCCGGCACCGGCCACCCTCTTCCCCGGCAACATGGCGCTCGGCGCCGGGCGCAGCCTGGTCGACGCGTACACCGCGGCCCGGATCACCGGGCGGGAACTGCGGGCGGTCGGCATCGGGCAGGCGTGGGCGCCGTCGGCCGACGTCAACGTCAACCCGGCCAACCCGGTGATCGGGGTACGCTCGTTCGGCTCCGACCCGCTGCTGGTGGCCGGGATGACCGCTGCCCAGGTGGTCGGCTTCCAGGCCGGCGCCGGGGTGAGCGTGGCCGCCAAGCACTTCCCCGGACACGGCGACACCCGGGACGACAGCCACACCGCGCTGCCGGTGATCCACCACACCCGGGACGAGTGGCAACAGCTTGACGCCCCGCCGTTCCGGACCGCCATCGCGGCCGGAGTGGACGCGATCATGACGGCACACATCGTCGTACCGTCGCTGGACGGCTCCGGCGACCCGGCCACGCTCTCCGCGCCGATCCTCACCGGACTGCTCCGGGATCAGCTCGGCTTCCGGGGCGTGGTGGTGACCGACTCGCTCGGCATGGCCGGGGTACGCCAGAAGTACGGCGACGACCGCGTTCCGGTACTCGCCCTCAAGGCCGGCGCCGACCTGCTGCTGATGCCGCCGAATCTGGACCTGGCGGTCAACTCGGTACTGGCCGCCGTCGCCTCCGGGGAACTCACCGAGGCCCGGATCGACCAGTCGGTACGCCGGCTCCTCACCCTCAAGCAGCGCCGGGGCGTACTCGACGGGGTGCCGCCGGTCGACCCGGCCGCTGCCGAGCGGGTGGTCGGGCAGCCCGCCCACCAGGCCGAGCTGCGGAAAATCACCGATCGTACCGTGACCGCCGTGCGCAACGACGCCAAGCTGCTGCCGCTGCCGGAGGCCGACCGGTCGGTGCTGGTCACCGGCTGGAACTCCAGCGCCTTCGACAACGTCGGCACCCTCGCCGCCGGGCTGGCCGCCCGGGGCAACCGGACCAGCGCGCTGCCGACCGGGCTGCCGAACGACGCGAAGATCGCCGAGGCGGTGGCCGCCGCCCAGGCCAACGATCTGACGGTCGTGCTGACCCAGAAGGCCTTCGACACCACGGTCACCGACCCGTTCGCCCGGCAGCAGAAGCTGGTGCACGCGCTGGCCGCCACCGGCAAGCCGGTGGCGGTGGTCGCGGTGCGGGACGCGTACGACGTCGGGCACTTCGACGACGTGCCGACCCAGCTCGTCACGTTCGGCTACACGAAGGCGTCGATGGAGGCGCTGACCCGGGTACTCGCCGGAGAGGTCGCGCCGCGCGGCAAGCTCCCGGTCAGCGTGCCGGACCCGGCCGACCCGGCGACGGTCCGCTACCCGTACGGCCACGGCCTCACCTGGCGGCTCCGCCGCTAACCGCACGGCGGCCAGGTCACCGGGATTGTCGGCCGGAACGGAGCCGGCAAGTCCACCACCATGCGGATGATCGTGGGCTAGACCGGCTGACTGAGCGCTGACCGGGCCGCCGGAGGACGGCGACCGGCTCAGAACTGGAACGGCCAGTCGCGCAGGAAGCGCAGGCCGAGCAGGAACGCGATCACCGCCGGGCCGACGGCCAGGGTGACGGCCTGGGCCCGGTACTGGATCCGGTGCCGGAGCAGTTCCAGCCCGTTGGCCAGGATGATCACGCCGCCGACCATCATGAAGACGCCCCACCAGCCGGTCGAGCCGAAGTCCAGCGCGTCGTTGACCAGCAGCAGGAACGTCACTCCGAGCGCGGCGGTGTTCAGCGCCAGCATCGCAACGGTGCGGTGGAACGCCCGGGGCAGCGGATCCGGCGACCGCCAGAAATAGGTGCCGGCGACGGCCAGCGCCGGCAGACTGATCATGAACGGCCAGCCGCGCCCCATCACCCCCAGCATCAGCATCGCGCCGACCGCGAAGACCAGGCCGCCGACGCAGGCCAGCAGGTATCCGACGAACGCGCGCCCGCCGCCCCGGGCCAGCAGGGGTCCGCCGGACGCCGCGATCAGGGCTCCGGGCACCAGCACGAAGCCGGCCCACCAGTGGAACCGGTCGATCGACTGTGCGGTCACGGTCACCACCACGACCCCGAGTCCCGCCACGGCCAGGCTGGTCAGCCAGCGTCCGGCAATCACCGGCCGGCGCCTCCCCACGGTCTCCACGTCAACGCTCACAGTTGACGACTCTGCCGGCTGGCCCTCGCAAGGACCATCCCGTCAGCCCTACCATCCGCCGGACGGTTAGCCCTAAGACCGGACAGACCCCCGGGACAATCCGGTCGTACCGCTAAAAGTCTCCACCGCCACCGAAGTCTCCGCCGCCGAAATCCCCAGCACCGAATCCGCCTCCGCCGAAGTCTCCGGCACCGGGATCCCCCGCCCCGCCCGCGTCGCCGTAGTCCGCGCCGTCGGCGAAGCCCTCCTGGTAGCCGGCGTCGGAGCCGTACCCCGGGTCGGCGAAGGCGGGCGAGAAGAGTGCGTCGGCGATCAGCACGCCGCCGAGCACCCCGGCACCGGCCGCCAGGCCGGTCTTCCACCACGGCGTCGAATACCAGCCGGCCGGCACCGGCCGGCCCTGCATCCGCCCACCGGGGTAGTAGTAGGGCGTCCCCGCCCCCGGGGCCGGCCCGGCCCGGAACGTCTCGCCCTGGACCTGCACCTCCCGGGGCACGGTGACCGCACCGACTCCCCGGGCGGCGGCCAGCGGCGGCAGTTCCGGCCCCGGATCGATGCCGAGCGCCACCCGGGCCGCCCGGACGTACGCCAGCCCCTCCAGGGCGGTCTCCCGGGCCAGCTCGTACTGCCGGGCGCTGCGCGCCTGTTCGAGCTGGGCACCGGCGGCGTTGTAGCGCTCCCCGGCGTCGGCCAGCGCCTGCCGGACCGCCGGCTCGGCACCGTGCAGGTTCATCAGCTGCCCGCCCAGCCGCTCGTACCAGCGACCGGCCTCGGCCCGCGCATCGGCGAGTTCCCGGGCCTGCCGGGCGGCGCGCTCGTGACGCCACCAGAGCACCCCGCCGCCGACCAGCACCACCAGCAGGAGGAACCAGATCACCTCGCCCATCACCCCACGGTACCCACCCGCACCGGCGAGTACCCGCGCCGCTGCGCCGGGCGCCTGGCATGCTCTGTGAGGTGGACCTCTCGACCGTGGCCGTGGTGATCGTCTGCCTCGTCGCGGGCGGGGCGATCGGCTGGCTGGCCGCCACCGCGCGGTCGACCGCCGAGATCGCCCGGCTGGACGCGACCCTGCGGGCCACCCGGGACGGCGAGGGCCGGCTGGAGCAGTCGATGCGGGCGCTCTCCTACGAGGCGACCGCGCAGTCCCAGGAGGCGGTGGCCCGGGCGGTGGCGCCGCTGCACGAGACCCTGCGCCGCTACGAGCAGCGGGTCGCCGAGCTGGAGCACGACCGGGTCGACGCGTACGCCGAGCTGCGCGAGCAGGTCCGTTCGATGACGGCGGTCTCCGGCGAGCTGCGTACCGAGACCAAGCAGCTCGTCGCCGCGCTGCGCGCCCCGCAGGTACGCGGCCGCTGGGGCGAGCACCAGCTCCGCCGGGTGGTGGAGGCGGCCGGCATGCTGGAGCACTGCGACTTCGCCGAACAGGTGACCGCGGCGACCGAGCACCAGGTGGTCCGCCCCGACCTGGTGGTCCGGCTGCACGGCGGCCGCTCGGTGGTGGTGGACGCGAAGGCACCGTTCGACGCGTACCTGACCGCCATGGAGGCCCGGGACGAGCAGGGCCGGGACCGGCACCTGGACGCGCACGCCCGGCACCTGCGGGCACACGTCGACGCGCTGGCCGCCAAGTCCTACTGGGCCGCCTTCGACCAGTCCCCGGAGTTCGTGGTGCTGTTCGTGCCGGCGGACCCGTTCCTCGACGTGGCGCTGCAACGCGACCCGACGCTGCTGGAGCACGCGTTCACCCGCAACGTGGTGCTGGCCACCCCGGCGACCCTGGTGGCGCTGCTGCGTACCGTCGCCTACTCGTGGCGGCAGGAGGCGCTGGCCCGCAACGCGGTCGCGGTGCACGCGCTGGCCCGCGAGCTGTACGGCCGGCTCGGCACCCTCGGCGAGCACGTCGCCAAGCTCGGCGGGGCGCTGGGCGGGGCGGTGACCGCGTACAACCGGGCGGTGGGTTCGCTGGAGGCCCGGGTACTGGTCAGCGCGCGCAAACTCGCCGAGCTGGGTGTGGCCGGCGACGACCTGCCGGTGCCGCCGCAGGTGGAGACGGCACCACGCCAGCCGCAGGCGCCCGAGCTGGTCGATCCGCCGACGGGGCGGCAACTGGAGATTCCCCGGTCACCCCAGCTCTGACCGTCCGAATCGGAACCGGCGTTCAGCCGGTCATCGACACCGATCCGCCCAGCTACCGCGCCGATCGGTCCACTCAGATCACGGGGTGGTCACAACGCGGAGCGCGATAGTGACAGGCATGTGCACGGCGACCGAGGATTCCGGTCACGTGTGCCCTGCGCTGCAGGGCCTGTTCTCCCGAAGGACATGAACGTGAGTAGATCCCGTGCCTGGCGCCGACGGACCTCCGCCGGGGTACTCGCCTCGGTCGTGGTTCTGAGCGGCCTGACCCTGGCCACCGGTGCCACCCCGGCGAGCGCCGATCCGACCGCCGCTCCCGAAACCCTGAAGTCCGATCCCGCCGACACCCTGGGCCCGCGCGACCTGGAACTGCTCGCCGAGGCGAAGTCCCGCAAGGAACCGCGGGTGACGCTGCTCATCGCGGCCGACAAGGGCCGGTCGGCCATCGTCGTCGCCGGGCTGCGCAAGCTCGGCGGCATCATCGCCAAGCGGGCCGACCAGGTCGGTTACGTCCGCGCCAGCGTACCCACCTCGGCCGTGCCGGCCGCCGCAGCGCTGCCCGGCGTCATGGCGGTCGACCTGGACGACAAGGTCAAGCTGCCAGAGCCCGAGCCGACCCCCACGCCAGCCCGGGCACAGGCGCGGGCCAAGGCGGCGGTGACCGGTCCCGGAGCCGACACGCCGGCCCGGAACCCGTACATGCCGACCCACGAGATCGGGGCGGTGGACTTCAAGACCGCGCATCCGAGCTGGGACGGCCGGGGCGTCACGATCGGCATCATGGACACCGGGGTCGACCTGGACCACCCGTCGTTGCAGACCACCTCGACCGGCGAGCGCAAGATCGTCGACTGGTTCACCGCCACCGACCCCATCTTCGACGGGGACGCCACCTGGCGGATCATGCGCGACCAGGTGACCGGCCCGAGCTTCAGCTACGCGGGTGCCACCTGGACGGCGCCGGCCGGGACGTACCGGATCAACCGGTTCGCCGAGTCCATCACCGCCGGGAGCGCCCCGGCCGGTGACATCAACCGGGACGGCGACACCGCGGACCTGTTCGGCATCCTCTACGACCCGACGAGCCACGACATCCGGGTCGACGCCAACGGCAACCGGGACTTCACCGACGACCCGGTGATGCGCCCGTACGCCGAGCGCTACGACGTGGGCCACTTCGGCACCGACAAGCCGGACACCCCGGTACGCGACCAGACCCCGTTCGTGGTCGAGTTCCGCGAGGATGTGGACACCACCCCGGCCGGCCTGCCGGGCGCGTACGACTTCGTCAACATCGGGGTGGTCGAGGACGCGCACGGCTCGCACGTCGCCGGCATCACCGCCGCGAACGACATGTTCGGCAACGCCAACCTGGACGGTGGTGCGCCCGGCGCCAAGCTGGTCTCCGCCCGCGCCTGCACCTGGGGCGGCGGCTGCACCTTCGCCGCACTCACCGACGGCATGGTCGAGTTGGTGGTCAACCGTGACGTGGACGTGGTCAACATCTCGATCGGCGGCCTCGGGGCGCTGAACGACGGCAGCGACCTGCGCGCGGCACTCTACAACCGGATCGTCAACGAACTCGGTGTGCAGCTCGTCTTCTCGGCCGGCAACTCCGGACCCGGCATCAACACCATCGGCGATCCGTCCACGGTCAGCAACATCGTCAGCGTCGCCGCCGGGATCAGCCAGGAGACCTACCTGGCCAACTACGGCTCGGAGACCCGCACGCCGTACCAGCTCCTCTACTTCTCCTCGCGCGGCCCGCGTGAGGACGGCGGGTTCAAGCCGAACATCACCGCACCGGGGTCGGCGATCTCCACCACCCCGCTCTGGCTGCCGGGCAACCCGGTGGCCGAGGCGGGCTACCCGCTGCCGCCGGGCTACCAGATGATCAACGGTACGTCCATGTCCGCCCCGCAGGTGACCGGCGGCATCGCGCTGTTGCTCTCGGCGGCCAAGGCGAACCGCAAGCTGGTCACCACCGCCGCGCTGCGCCGGGCGATCTACTCGTCGGCGTCCTGGATCGACGGGGTACCGGCGCACGGCCAGGGCAACGGGCAGCTCAACGTACCGGCCGCCTGGCAACTGCTGGCCGGTGCCGCGCTGGAGACCCGGGGCTACACTGTCGACGCCCCGGTCTGCACGCCGCTGGCGGACCTGCTGGCCACGCCGTACCGGGGCACCGGCATCTACAACCGGTGTGCCGTCGGCGCCGGCGGGCAGAAGCCGAACGTGGCGAAGACCTACAAGGTGAAGGTGACCCGGAACAGCGGCCCGAAGGGCACCGTCCGGCACGACCTGCGCCTGGTGGGCAACACCGGCAACGTCTTCGACAACCTGCCGGCGCACCTGGACCTGCCGCTCGGCAAGACGGTGACGTTCAGCGTCGAGGCGAAGGCGGGCGTCGGGGCGCACAGCTCGATCGTCGAGGTCGACGACCCGGCGACCCCGGCGGTGGACTTCGAGTTCATGAACGTCGTGACGATCGCCGAGGTGCCGAAGAAGAAGAACTTCTCCTTCTCGGCCGGCGGCAACGTGGACCGCAACCTGTTCACGACGTACTTCGTCACGGTGCCGGAGGGTGCCGGATCGTTGCAGGTCAACCTGACCGGCATCGCCCCCGGCTCGCAGACCCGGTTCATCGCGATCAACCCGTGGGGCATCCCGGTGGACAGCACCGTGAGCACGGCCTGCTTCACCAACTTCTCCGACGTGGCCGCCTGCAAGCCGGACGAGCGGTCGTACGACAACCCGATCCCGGGCGTCTGGGAGATCGAGGTCGAGTCCCGGCGTACGTCGCCGCTGCTCGGCAACCCGTACCAGATCCAGGCCCGGGTGCAGGGCGTCGAGGTCACCCCGGACGAGACCGAGCTGCTCAGCGTGCAGGCCGGGGAGCCCACCCCGGTCGACTGGGAGCTGACCAACCAGTTCGGTCCGGTCGTCGTCACCGGCTCGGGCGGGCCGCTCGGCAGCACCGTGGAGGCGCGGCCGAGCATCGGGCACCACGAGGTGCTGACCTACGAGGTGGCGGTCCCGGCCGGGGCCAGCCGGCTCGACGTGGCGATCGGCAACACCAGCGACGCCGGTGCCGACCTCGACCTCTACGTCTACAAGGACGGCGTACGGGTGGCGTTCGACGCCGACGGTGACTCGGAGGAGTCCGTCTCGCTGGCCAACCCGGCGGCCGGGACCTACCAGATCGAGGTCGACGGGTACTCGGTGCCGGCCGGTACCACCCAGCTCGACTACCGGGACGTGTTCTTCTCCCCCGCCCTCGGCAACCTGTCCGTGCCGGCGACCTACGAATCGCTGGCGTACCAGGACACGACGACCATCACCGGTTCGGTGACCGCGCTGACGGTTCCGGTCGCCGGCCGGCAGCTCTCCGGCCAGATGCAGGTCGTCACCGTGGACGGTGCCGTGGTCGGCAACGCCCTGGTGAAGGTCGACGCGGTGAACTGAGTTCTACGTTCAACTGAACCGATCGGGGTCCGTCCCAGCCTGGGACGGACCCCGTTCGACGTCTGGCGTCACTACCGGCGCCTGGCCCGGGCCAGCAGGCGCGGCTGGCGCTCGTGACCGCCTTCCGGAATGACCGGGTCGGCCTGATGGTGTACCTCTGCGCCCAGCTCGCCCGCGCGCTGCGGGAGCTGCCCGACGTCCATCCCGCGTTGCTCGCGGGCCAGATCCTCTACTGGGGTACTCCAGCGCCGCTGACCGACCTCCCCGAAATCCTGCGGGCGGCTGCAACGGCAGGCATATCTGCGCTGAGCGTGATACCACGAGGTCATCGTGATGACATGGTGGTATCACGCTCAACCGGCATATGCCTGGCCGAGGACGGCCCCAGCGCTTTCCGACAGGCGCCCGTAGTGCCCCGGGGGCAGGCTGCGACCGCTCGGAACAGCTCGGCGGCCTGCCCGGTCGCTCGGCGGCCAGTCGGTCGCTCGGCGGTCAGCCCCTCGTTGCGCTCTGCACCTGGAACGGGGTGCCCTGCTGGCAGGTGGTCATCAGATCGGGACGTACCTCGCCGACGACCGTCACCCGGGCTCCGGCGGCGAGCACGTCCCGAGGGCCGCCGACCAGCAGATAGCCGTCCAGCAGCAGGCAGTTGGGTTCGACCCCGGCCTGGACCGTCCCGCGCAGCGTGGTCGTACCGCTCGGCGCCGCCCCGCCGGACGGTGGTCTGGTCGGAGCGGTCGGATCCGCGCTCGGACCGCCGGGGCTGGTCGGACCGGGGCCGGACGGACCAGACAGGCTGGACGAGGCCGGGTCTGGCGAGGGGGACGCGGTCACCGGACTTCCTCCCGATCCGTTCGGCGGCGTCGAGCCGGAATCCGCGCACGCCCCGAGGGCCAGCCCAGCAGCCAGCACCGCGCCGACCATCCACCGCGTCGTCATGGCAGATTCGACGCGTACGCCGGGCCGCCCGTTCCGCGCCACGCCGCCCGGCCGGTCAGCCGTTGGCGGCGCTCGCCGCGAGCGGGCTCTCCTGCTCGGCCGCCGCCTTGGCCGCCGCGGCCTTCATGTCGCGCCTGAGGTCCTGCGGCAGCGAGAAGGTCAGCCGCTCGTCGGCCGTGGTCACCTCGGTCACGTCGGCGAAGCCGCGCGCGGCGAGATGGTCGAGCACCTCCGTCACCAGGTCGTCGGGGACGCTCGCCCCGGAGGTCACGCCGATCGTGTTCGCCCCGGCCAGCCAGTCGTCAGAGATCTCCGAGGCGTAGTCGACCAGGTAGCCGGCCCGCGCGCCCGCGTCCACCGCCACCTCGACCAGCCGTACCGAGTTGGACGAGTTGCGCGAGCCGACCACGATCACCACGTCACAGTCGGCGGCGATCTCCTTGACCACATGCTGGCGGTTCTGGGTGGCGTAGCAGATGTCGTCGCTGGGCGGCGACTGGAGCAGCGGCAGCCGGCGCTTGAGCCGGGCGACGGTCTCCATCGTCTCGTCCACCGACAGGGTCGTCTGGGAGAGCCAGACCACCTTCGACGGGTCCCGTACGGTCACCTTGTCGGCGTCGTCCGGACCGTCCACGAGCTGGATGTGCGTGGGTGCCTCCCCTGAGGTGCCGATCACCTCTTCGTGCCCCTCGTGACCGATGAGCAGAATGTCGTAATCGTCCGCCGCGAACCGCCGGGCCTCGTGGTGCACCTTGGTGACCAGCGGGCAGGTGGCGTCGATCGCCTTCAGCGAGCGGGCCTTCGCCTGCTCGTAGACCTCCGGCGCCACGCCGTGCGCCGAGAAGATCACGATCGACCCCTCCGGCACCTCCTCGTTCTCCTCCACGAAGACGGCGCCCTGCCGCTCCAGGGTGGAGACGACGTGCTTGTTGTGCACGATCTGCTTGCGCACGTAAATCGGCGCCCCGTAGAGCTTGAGGGCCTCCTGCACGGTCTGCACGGCACGGTCGACGCCGGCACAGTAGCCGCGGGGCTTGGCCAACAGGACACGCTTGCCGGTCTGGGGTGTCGCCTGAGCCTCGGTCACCCGCCCAGTCTACGTTCCGCCCGTGGTCCCGGCCGCTGGCCGCCGTCCCGCCGGGCGGCCGGCATGGCGCGGGGCTGGCGGTGGCCGCCGTAGGCTGACCGGATGACCGAGGCCGGCATCCCGCGCAGTACCCCCGACGAGCCGTGGCCGGTCCGGGTGGTCAGCCAGAAGCTGAGCGCCTGGATCGGCAAGCTGGGCTGGGTCTGGGTGGACGGCCAGGTGGCGCAGCTCAGCCGGCGCCCCGGCGCGGCGACGGTCTTCCTCACCCTGCGCGACCCGTCGGCCGACCTCAGCCTCACCGTCACCACCAACCGGGACGTACTGGACGCCGGTGCACCGGAGCTGACCGAGGGAGCCCGGGTACTGCTGCACGCCAAGCCCGAGTTCTACGCCGCCCGGGGCACGCTCAGCCTGCGGGCCGACGAGATCCGGCAGGTCGGGCTCGGCGAGCTGCTGGCCCGGCTGGAGAAGCTGAAGAAGCTGCTCGCCGCGGAGGGGCTTTTCGACCGGGCACGCAAGCGCCGGCCGCCCTTCCTGCCGAGCCGGATCGGCCTGATCACCGGCCGAGCCTCGGCGGCCGAACGGGACGTGCTGACGAACGCCCGTCGCCGCTGGCCAGCGGTGCAGTTCCGGACCGTCACCGTGGCGGTGCAGGGCCCGACCGCCGTACCGCAGATCGTCGACGCGCTCAAGGTGCTCGACGCCGACCCGAGCATCGACGTGATCGTGCTGGCCCGGGGCGGTGGCAGCGTCGAGGACCTGCTCCCCTTCTCCGACGAGGCGCTGTGCCGGGCGGTCTTCGGCTGCCGTACACCGGTGGTCAGCGCGATCGGCCACGAGACCGACACGCCGCTGGTCGACTACGTGGCCGACCTGCGCGCCTCGACACCGACCGACGCCGCCAAGCGGATCGTGCCGGACCTCGGCGAGGAAACCCGACTGATCCGGATGGCCCGGGACCGGCTCGACCGGGCGATGATCGGGCTGGTCGACCGGGAGGCGCACCGCCTCGACGCCTGGCGGTCCCGCCCGTCGCTCGCCCGGCCGGAGGTACTGCTCGACCAGCGGGCCGCCGACGTGACCGCGCTGCGGGACCGGGCCGTCCGCTGCGTGCAGCACCGGCTCGGCACCGCGACCGGGGAACTCCGGCACACCGTGGCGCGGCTCCGGGCCCTCTCCCCCGCTGCCACCCTGCACCGGGGGTACGCCATCGTGCAGCGCGCCGACGGGCACGTCGTACGGGCACCGGGTGAGGTCGCCGCCGGTGACCCGCTGCGGGTACGCCTCGCCGAGGGCGAACTGGGCGCGGTCGTCCAGCCGTAGCGGTCGCACAGGTGTGTGCGCGGACCCGCGTCCGGCACCGGTGTGCTGAGATGGGACCCACCATGACTGACACGGAAGAACGCGCGAGCGGGCCGGGCGACGGACTCAGTTACGAGCAGGCCCGGGCCGAGCTGGCCACGGTGGTCGAACGGCTGGAGGCCGGCGGTACCTCGCTGGAGGAGTCGCTGGCGCTGTGGGAGCGGGGCGAGCGGCTGGCCGAGATCTGCCAGGGCTGGCTGGACGGTGCCCGGCAACGGATCGACACCGTCCGGCAGGCTCGGGAGACCACCCAGAGCTGACCGCCGGCACCGCGAGCACCGGGCGGAGCGGCAGCGCCACCCCACCCGGCACCGGTACTCACTTGTTGAACAGCTCGTACGTCTCGGGCGACGCCTCCACGACCTCGGCCGCCGGGGGCGCCTTGGCCGGGCTCGCCGCGCCGTAGTCGGAGTAGCCGACCGTCAGTTGCTGCGCCTTGCCACCGCCGACCGCCGGCAACTGGATGGTCAGCGAGGTGAGCCGGCCCTGCGCGTCGAGCTTGGCCTCGAACGGCAGCTTGGTCGCCTCGGCGCCGAGCAGCTTGACCGCGTCCTCGTCGACCATGCCTGCGCCGGTGGCCTTGGTCAGGTCGATGGTGCCGGTGTACGCGCCCTCGCCGGTCTTCTGCACGTCGACGACGGCCTTGGTCAGCGCCTCGCTGCCGGCCGGGTCGATGTCCTTGAAGTCGAAGCCCAGCCCCCGAGTACCAGTGATCTTGGACTGGTCCAGGTGCTGGTACTTGCCGGAGTTCAGTTTCTCCAGCCCCGGTACGCCCTCGGCACCGGTGACCGTCAACTTCACCCAGCTCTCCGGCTCGATGTAGACGATCTCCATGTCCATCGAGAAGTCACCGTCGCCGGCCTTCATGGTCATCTGGGCGCTCTTGCTCGGCAGGTGCACGAAGCCCTGACCGTCCAGGTCCGCGCCGGTCATGCTGAACTTGAAGTTACCCTTGGTGATCTCCTTGGTCGACGCGAGCAGCGCCTCCTTGGCGTCGTCCGGGATCGCCGGCGAGTCGGAGCCGGAGGCGCTCGGCTCGGTGCCCGTGCCCGCGCAGGCCGTCAGAGCCGGCGTGAACAGGGCCACCGCGGCGATCGTGGCGACGCCCCAACGTCGGAATGTCACTGTCGATTCCTCCCCAGAAGGTTGCCCGGCAGGCGTGTGCCCACCGTGATGGCAGACACGAAGCGTACCGATACCGGACAGCTACCGCAGAGAAGCGACTATCTGCCGCAGTTCACCTTCGGACGCCCGGCCGACCACCAGTACCGTCCGGTCGGGCTCCAGCAGCACCAGGGCCGACTCGTCGGGGCGGGCCGTGTAACGCTGCCAACTACGGCCACCCACCTCGACCGTGCCCTGCGGCCGCCCCTCGCGGGTCAGCTCGGCCCGCAGCAGCCCGTCGGCCGGCAGACTGCTCTGCACGAGCTGCACCCCGCCGCCGTCCGGACTGAGATAGCCGATCCGGAGGGTCGCACCGCCGGCTTCCCGCCGGAACTCGGCCAGCACGGTGCGCCAGCCGTCGGCCAGGCCGGTCGGCTCGCCGACCGGGAAGACGTTGGCGGCCCGGGCCTCCTGGAGCGCCGGGGCCGGATCGACCACCACCGGCTGGTCCGCGTTGAGGACAACCCGACCGAAGCCGATCACGAGGGCGATCGGCACCAGCAGCACCAGCAGCGAGATGACGATGTCCTTGGTCGACCGCTGTGACCTGATCGCGGCCGGCACGACCCGCTCGTCACCCGGCCCGGCGCCCGCCGACCGGTCGGCGAGGGCCGCGTCGGGTTCGCCCGGGAGCTGGTCGTCCGGGTTACGGTCGGCAGGGTGGGTGGGGTTCACCCCTCTATCTTGACAGCCCCGCCGGCCGGGGCTTTCGGCCCACCGGTTACCGGGATCCGGACACCGGCCCCCCGAACCGGCGTTAAGTTGACCAGCGTGTCAGGATTCCTGACAAGGCCGGCGGCGGCGCGCCGCGCTGTGCCGGGCCACCCCGCAGTGCCGCGAGGAGGAGCCGACATGACCAACACCCGTACCCGGGTGCCACAGAACCTGGACCGCAACCTGGCCCTCGACCTCGTCCGGGTGACCGAGGCGGCGGCGATGGCCGCCGGCCGGTGGGTCGGCCGGGGCGACAAGGAGGGTGGCGACGGCGCAGCCGTCGACGCCATGCGCAAGCTGATCAACTCGATCCCGATGCGCGGCGTCGTGGTGATCGGCGAGGGCGAGAAGGACAACGCCCCGATGCTGTTCAACGGTGAGCAGGTCGGTGACGGCACCGGGCCGGAGGTCGACGTCGCGGTCGACCCGATCGACGGCACCACGCTGATGAGCAAGGGCATGCCGAACGCCCTGGCCGTGCTCGCGGTGGCCGAACGCGGCGCGATGTTCGACCCGAGCGCCGTCTTCTATATGGAGAAGCTCGCGGTCGGCCCGGTCTACGCGGACGCCGTGGACATCAACGCCGGAGTCGCGGAGAACCTGCGCCGGATCGCCAAGGTCAAGGGCACCGAGGTCTCCGACGTCACGGTCTGCGTACTCGACCGGCCCCGGCACAAGGACCTGGTGCAGCAGATCCGCCGGGCCGGCGCCGGCATCCAGTTCATCTCCGACGGCGACATCGCCGGGGCCATCGCCGCCGCCCGGGGCGAGTCCGGCGTCGACGTGCTGATGGGAATCGGCGGCACCCCGGAGGGCATCACCGCGGCCTGCGCGCTGAAGTGCATGGGCGGGGCGATGCAGGCCAAGCTCTGGCCCCGGGACGACGAGGAGCGGGAGAAGGCGCTCGCCGCCGGGCACGACCTGGACCGGGTACTGCGCACCGACGACCTGGTGACCGGGGACAACGCCTTCTTCGTGGCCACCGGGATCACCTCCGGCGACCTGTTGCGCGGGGTCCGCTACCGGGCCGGTGGCGCGTACACCCAGTCGATCGTGATGCGTTCCAAGAGCGGCACCATCCGGGTGATCGACTCCTACCACCGGCTGGAGAAGCTCGCACTCTATTCGGCGGTCGACTTCGACGGCCGGCCCCTCGCCGAGCAGGAGTAGCCCGGGCCGGAAGCCGTCGGACGGGCCTGGATCAGCGGGACGCCGCCGGGGTGCGCCCGGCGGTCTCCCGCAGCGCGGTGTCCAGCCCGGTCGGCTCGATACCGAACGTCGCGGTCGCCGCCGAGGAGTCCAGCACGAACGGCCGGCGGAACTGGTAGGCCGTCTCCCGCAGCTCGCGGGCCGTCGGGTCGAAGAGCCCGCCGAGCCAGAGCACCGCGGGCGGCATCGGGGCCAGCCGCGGGGCCGGGGCACCGGCCAGCTCGGCGAGCCGGGCCGCCAGCGCCCGGATCGACACCGGCGGCTGACTGGGTACGTGCCAGGGCCGTCCCCAGCCCCGCTCGTCGTCGGCGGCGGCGACCAGGGTACGGGCCACGTCGCCGACGTACGTCCAGCTGTGCGGGGCGTCCAGGTCGGCAGGCACGGAGGCCCGCTTCCCGGCCAGCACCTTCGGCACCACGAGCAGGGTGAACAGGGTCTGCGCGCCCGCGCCGAGGTAGTCGGAGCCGCGTACCTCGGTCACCCGGGCCCGGCCCGCCTCGTGCGCGGCCAGCGCGTCCTGCCACATCTTCGCCCGGACCTGTCCCTTCACGCCGGTCGGGCGCAGTGGCGCGCTCTCGGCGATCGACCCGTGCACCGGGCCGTAGCCGTACAGGTTGCCGGTGGTCGCCAGCACCGCCCCGGTGCGCTCCGCCACGGCCAGCAGCGCGGCGGCGATCGGCGGCCAGTCGGTCGCCCAGCGGTGGTACGCCGGGTTGGCGCAGTTGTAGAGCGCCGCCGCGCCCTCAGTCAGCTCGGCCAGCCGCTCCAGGTCGGCCGCGTCGGCGCCGACCTGCTCGATCCCGGGATGCTCCGGCCCGGTGCCCCGGCGGCTGACCAGCCGCACCCGCTCGCCCCGGTCGGCGAGCAGCCGGGCAACACCCCGGCCGACCGGACCGGCACCGACGATCACCTGGAGCGCCATCAACCCCACCTTTCAGATCAACTCTCTAAACCGAGAGCGCCGCTCTCTGGCCACCTTCTCACTGTGCCTCGCGGCGAAGCCGGCGTCAAGAGCACCGCTCTGATTTCTGATCAGCGCTCACGCCAGGTGCCGGCGCTTCCGCCGGGAATCGGCCGCTTCCCAGGTGGAGCTGGTGCTCTCGAAGGGCTTCCGGGTGTGGCATGGTGGCGGCATGTCCGCACCATCGATCCGGGCCCGGGTCCGCGCCGAGATGATCGAGGAGATCAAGGCGGTCGCCCGGCGGCACCTCGCGACCGAAGGCGGCAACCTCTCGCTCCGGGCCGTCGCCCGCGATCTCGGCATGGTCTCGTCGGCCATCTACCGGTACTTCCCGAGCCGGGACGCGCTGCTCACCGTGCTGATCGTCGAGGCGTACCAGGCGCTCGGCGACGCGGCCGAGGCGGGTGACGCGGCGGCCGCTCGGCACGACCTGCGCGGGCGCTGGCTGGGGGTGAGCCACGCCGTACGGGCATGGTCGTTGGCGCACCCCGCCGAGTACGCGCTGCTCTACGGCAGCCCGGTGCCCGGGTACGCCGCCCCCGCCGAGACCGTCGTCCCGGCCCAGCGGGTGGTCTACGCGCTGGTCGGGATCATGGTCGACGGAGCCGCCACCGGCCGGCTCGCCCCACCCGACGCCACGCCCGTGCCGCCCCCGGTCCGCGCCGACCTGGCCCGGCTGCTCCAGCAGCGTCCCGGATCACTCACCGAGGAGCAGCTCGTCCGCTGCATGGCCGCCTGGAGCCAGCTCTTCGGCCTGGTCAGCTTCGAGGTGTTCGGCCGGCTCGCCCAGGGGGTGGTCGAGAACTACGAGGCGTACTTCGACCACCAGATGCGGCTGATGGCCGACCTGGCCGGCCTACCCGACGAGCCGGGTCAGCCCGACGAGCCGGGTCAGCCCGACGAGCCGGGTCAGCCCGACGAGCCGGGTCAGCCCGACGAGCCGGGTCAGCCCGACGAGCCGGGTCAGCCCGCGTCGGAGGAGTGACCGGGGAAGAGGTGCGCGGCCGGATTGATCACCACGGCCGCGTTGTTGACCGCCGTCGCCGCTTCGCCGAAGCCGGTGGCGATCAGCCGGACCTTGCCCGGATATTCGGTGATGTCACCGGCGGAGAAGACCCGGGACAGGTTCGTCACCATGGTGCTGTCGACCAGGATGTGCCGCTTGTCGAGCGCCAACCCCCACTCGGTGAGCGGGCCGAGATCGGCGGTGAAGCCCAGCGCGGCGACCACGGTGTCGACCGGGATCGTCTCGGTCCCGCCGCCCTTGACCGCGATGTCCGCCCCGGTCACCGCGCCCTCGCCGTGCAGCGTCGTCACCTCGGCGTTGACCACGATGCGTACCGGCAGTTCGCGTACCCGGTCGACGGTGGCGGCGTGGGCCCGGAACTTCTCCCGGCGGTGCACCAGGGTGACCGACCGGGCCAGGGGTTGCAGCGCCAGCGCCCAGTCGAACGCCGAGTCGCCGCCGCCGACGATCAGCACGTCCTGCCCGGCGAGGTCGGCCAGGTGCGGTACGAAGAAGACGATGCCGCTGCCGACGAAGTTCTCGGCGGCGGGCAGCGGGCGGGGGGTGAAGCTGCCCAGCCCGGCGGTGACGATGATCGCGCCGCAGTGCAGGATGTCGCCGTTGGCCAGGCTGAGCACCGGCTTGCCGTCCAGGTACGACAACTTCTCCGCACGTACCCCGAGCAGGTATTCGGGGTTGAACGACGCGGCCTGGGTGACCAGGTTGGCGACCAGGTCGCGGCCCTTGATCGACGGGAACCCGGCGACGTCGTAGATGACCTTCTCCGGGTACATGGCGGTGACCTGTCCGCCCGGCTCGGGCAGCACGTCGATGACCGCGACCGACAGTCCCCGGAACCCGGCGTAGTAGGCGGCGAAGAGCCCGGTGGGGCCGGCCCCGATTATCGCGACATCGACCTCACGCATGTGCTCACCGTCGCTCTCCGACCACGGACTGATCAACAGGCTGTGCTGATCCGACCGTAGGCGGACAACAGGCATCGAAGCAATAGCCGTCCCACCGGCGGGTGTACGGAGGTCAGGGCAGGGTCATCGTGGACTCTGACCGGTACGGGTCGTCGTCGCGGGGCCCACGTCGCCGGAAGACCACCGCGGCCACCAGACCGCCGAGCAGCCCGAAGAGGTGCCCCTGCCAGGAGATTGGTTCGTCGGTGGGTAACACCCCGAGCAGTTGCCAGCCGTAGAGCAGCCCGACCAGCAGCACGACCGCGAAGTTCCACCAGCTCCGTTCCACGATCCCGCGCATGAAGAGCAGGCCGAGGTAGCCGAAGACCACCCCGCTGGCACCGACCACGATCGACTGGGGCGATCCGGTGATCCACACACCGACCCCGCTGACGAACATGATCAGGAGCGTGGAGTAGAGGAACCGCCGCGCCCCGGTGGCGAGTACGAAGGTGCCGAGCAGGATCAACGGGATGCTGTTGCTGTAGAGGTGGTCGAAGCCGTGGTGCAGGAACGGCCCGAAGAAGATGCCGTCGAGCCCGGCGACGCTCCGGGGCATGATTCCGGCGGTGGTGTCGAATCCGGCCTTCAGCCAGACGTCGAGCGCCTCGATCACGAAGAGCACCGGTACCACGGCGCACATCGCGACGAAGGCCCGGCCGAGCGCCGCATAGAAGGCTTCGGTGCCGAACCGGTTGGGATCGTTGCCGCGGGACATCGGGTCGAACGTCACCCTCATGTTGCTATCAGCTTCCCGGGCCAACCGCCACCGGAGCCCGTCGACAGGGCCGCACCCGACGGAAGGAGCGGGGGCTCGGACCATCCGATCCGGCCCCCGCTCTCCGGGTCATCAGTAGAAGCCCTCGGCCTGGAAGAATGCCCAGGCGCCGCAGGGCGTGTCGTACCGGCCCTTGACGTAACCCAGCCCCCACTTGATCTGGGTTGCCGGGCTGGTCCGCCAGTCGCTGCCGACCGAGCCCATCTTGCTGCCCGGCAGAGCCTGCGGGATGCCGTACGCCCCGGAGGACCTGTTCTCGGCCTTGTGGTTCCAGCCGCTCTCCTTGGTCCAGAGCTTGTCCAGGCAGGGCATCTCGGCGATCTTGAAGCCCGCGTCGAGCAGCAGGGCACAGCCGATCTTGCGGTTACCGCTGTATTCGTTGCACGAGGCGGGGATCGGCCCGGTGTACGGCTTGGTGGCCCCCTCCGCCTCCTCCTTCTCCTGCTTCTCGCGTTCGCGCTTACGGCTCGCGGCCTGCTCGGCCTTCTTGGCCCGCTCCGCCGCCGCCTTGGCGACCTCGGCCGCCTTGCGGGCGGCCTCCGCCTCGGCGGCCCGCTGCGCGGCGGTGGCGCGGATGTGCGCCGCGTGCCGCTCGCGGAGCAGGTCCCACTCGGCCTGCTGCGCGTCGAACGCCGACTCGGCCTCGATGCTGTGTTGCTGCGCTTCCCGGTCCTCGCCGAGGTAGTAACCACCGCCGACGCCCCCCAGGAGCAGGGCGACGGCGACTCCCCGGACACCGAACCGGCTCCACAGCCGACTCACAAAGTGGTCCTCTCGTCGGGGGCAAGGACGCGGCGCGCCGGAGGCGGGAACGCCCGCCGGGTCACGCCGCGAGCGCCCCGACCCGGTGGGCCGCGACCCCGACCGACCGCTGCCCGTCGGTGCCTCCGCCCCGCGAGGAGAACTGATCTCCAGCTATGCCCCCGGGACGTGGGCGCTCGAAGGACACGATTGCGCAAGGTGAGGCGCTTGGGAAACGAGAGGCGGAATTTGTGAACTGCGTCACGTCGTATATCGGCTTAAAATAGAACAAATGACACCGCTACGTCGTTAGCCGGAGCGCTCATCCGCTACAACGGGATGTCCTCCAGCAGATCCGTGACCACCTCGGCGATCGGGGACCGTTCGGACCGGGTCAGGGTGACGTGGGCGAAGATCGGGTGTCCCTTCAGCGCCTCGATCACCGCCGTCACACCGTCGTGCCGGCCGACCCGCAGGTTGTCCCGCTGGGCGACGTCGTGGGTGAGCA
Organism: Plantactinospora sp. KLBMP9567; assembly: GCF_033446045.1. Lineage (NCBI taxonomy): Bacteria > Bacillati > Actinomycetota > Actinomycetes > Micromonosporales > Micromonosporaceae > Plantactinospora > Plantactinospora sp. KLBMP9567. Next base: position 109,925 of record NZ_JAWQRR010000026.1, read on the forward strand.
CCACCCGCGAGCCCTGCCCCACCCGGGACAGCACGGTGAGCAGCACCCCGCGTTCCAGCGACTGGGCCTCGTCGACGATGACGAAGGCGTCGTGCAGGCTCCGCCCCCGGATGTGGGTCAGCGGCAGGACCTCCAGCATCCCCCGGGCCAGTACCTCTTCCATCACGTTCTCGTGCACCACCGCGCCGAGGGTGTCGAAGACCGCCTGCGCCCAGGGCGACATCTTCTCCGCCTCCGAGCCGGGCAGGTAGCCGAGTTCCTGGCCGCCGACGGCGTACAGCGGGCGGAAGACGATGACCTTCTTGTGCCGGCGCCGCTCCATCACCGCCTCCAGGCCGGCGCAGAGCGCCAGCGCGGACTTGCCGGTGCCGGCCCGGCCGCCGAGCGAGACGATGCCGATCGACTCGTCCAGCAGCAGGTCGAGCGCGACCCGCTGCTCGGCCGACCGGCCGCGCAGGCCGAACGCCTCCCGGTCACCGCGGACCAGGCGTACGGTCTTGTCCGGCAGTACCCGCCCCAGCGCGGAGCCGCGCGGCGAGTGCAGCACCAGGCCGGTATGCGTGGGCAGCCCGGCGGCGGTGTCCAGGTCCAGCGCCGCGCCGTCGTAGAGCTGGTTGACCTGCTCCTCGCCCAACTCCAGCTCGGCCATCCCGGTCCAGGTCGGGTCGCTGGCCTGGCCGTGCCGGTACTCGTCCGCGGTCAGCCCCACCGACGCCGCCTTGACCCGCAGCGGCATGTCCTTGCTGACCAGCGTGACCGCCCGGCCCTCGGCGGCCAGGTTGAGCGCGACCGACAGGATCCGGGTGTCGTTGGACTCGGTACGGAACCCCGGCGGCAGTACGCCGTCGTCGGCGTGGTTCAGCTCCACCCGCAGCGTCCCGCCCGCGTCGTTCGCCGGTACCGGCTGGTCGAGCCGGCCGTGCTTGACCCGCAGCTCGTCGAGCATCCGCAGCGACTGGCGGGCGAACCAGCCCAGCTCCGGATGGTGGCGCTTCCCCTCCAGCTCCGAGATCACCACGAGTGGCACCACCACCTCGTGCTCGGCGAACCGGTGGAAGGCGCCGGGGTCGGAGAGCAGCACCGAGGTGTCCAGGACGTACGCCCGGCGTTCTGGTGCGGGCTCCGCACTGGCGGCCGGCTCGGACGTCCGGGTGCGGCGTCCGCTCCTGGCTCGCCCCGGGGTCTTGGTGGCGGCCGGGTTCTGGTCGTCGGCCCGAGGGGTGGTACGGCGATTCGTCACAGGCCTGCTCCGGCGGGCGTGCACCCGTCCACCCGCGTTCCGCCTCGTCCGGTGCCCGGAGACACGGGGTCGGATGCGGGCCCCGTGGCACGTGCAGTCGCAGAGTCCGGGCCGGCCGGCTGGCCCGGGACGACCCCGTGCCATGCGTAGACGCTAACCGGGAGATGCCAGCTTGGGCTAGGGCGCACCACTGTGCGACTTCGCACGACGCCGGGCGGCGGACCGGCCGGGATGCATGCCCCCTGCGCGCATCCCGGCCGGTGGGATCACCGTCACCGGTCTGACGTGATCCCGACGGTGCGGGTCCTCACGGACCGGCGCACCGTGCTCGCGGGTGACCGCTCACCCCAACCGCGCCGCCGGTCAGGCATTCCTGACGGCGAGGGCGTCGGTGGAGTGCCGTCCGCCGTTGGTCGCGGTCCCCGCGAAAGAGGCGCCCGTATACGTCGTTCCCTGACCTACGACGGTGTGGGCGATGTGCGGTGTGCTGGGTGATGGCACCGCCAACACCGAGGCGATGGCCGCCTGCGCCTCCCTACGCCGACGGTTCCAGGCCCCCCGGTCCCCGTCGAAATATCCCTGGCGGTAACCGAACCGGTAGCCGAGCCGGTAGCTGAGCTGGCCGTGCAGCCGTCCGGCCGCATAGCTGGCCGAGACGAGCAGAAGCAGGCCGAAAACCATGAAGAACGGACTCACCGCGTCTCCTCGCACCGCTCGTCGATGCCACGCCGCCCGCCGACCCCGCGAGTTCGAGCCCTGAGCCGGCTGATTCGCTCGCTTCGCTTGCTCATGCCGGCACTCCGCTGCGCTCCGTGCCACCATGAGGCACATACGCACCGAGCCAGCTGATTCGCTCGCTTCGCTTGCTCATGCCGGCACTCCGCTGCGCTCCGTGCCACCATGAGGCACATACGCACCGAGCCAGCTGATTCGCTCGCTTCGCTTGCTCATGCCGCCGCCCGGCTCGGCCGGTCGACGCCGGAAGTCCGGGGCCTGAGCCGGCCGGTTCGCTGGTAACTCTCGCTCACGCAATCTCCTCGCTCCGCTCGTCGCTGTCCTGGGTTCCACACCCGGCCGACCGGTCGTCAGCCGGGTCACTTCTCCTCCGGGTCGAAGGAGGTCGGGTCGAAGGAGGTGGGATCGGTGATGAGCAGCCGGTCGAGATCCTCGGTGCTCACCTCCTCGACCAGTTCGACACTGATCCGGCAGCCGTCCAGCACGACCTCGGCGACCGAGGCTCGCCGGATCTCGCCGCCGGCGTCGTACACCCGGACGCTCAACTCCGGACAGCCGAGGTGGGTCCGCCAGGAGTTCCACTCCGCACGGTCGCCGACGTTGAGCGACAGGTAGCGGCAGCCGCGGGCCAGGTAGAGCCGCCACGGCGCACTGAGACCGGCGGCGACGCCGTCGGCGATCAGACCGAATGCCTGGGCCCGGGTTGCTAGTTCGGTCACCGGACTCCTCCAGTCGCGGGGGTGTCACCCTCGCGAGCACGAAACGTCTCATGCACGAGACAAACGGTAGGGCGTATCGTACGCGTGACAGTATCAGCTTTTCGTCTGATTACCCCCACACCTACGTACACCTATTGTGGCCACGTGATACCCCTCAACACAAGCAAGAGCGCCGCGCGCCGGAAAAGTGAGACGTTGTCACGCACGCAGTACAGGCTGACCGCAGTCCCCCCGGAACCGGGCACCTGGCCGTACCGTCACCGGGTGCCGGACCGCGCCCACGGACGGAAGATCGCGTTCGCTGCCTTCGTACGCAAGGCACTCGACGACGCGCGCACCAGCCGCGCCTGGACCGGCACGGAGGTCTCCCGGCGTACCGGTGTGTCCCGTCAGACCATCAACCGCTGGGTCCGCGGCGAGTGGGCCAGCGACCCCGAGGCCGCCCGGGTGGTCGCGTTCTGCGAGGGCCTGGGGCTGGACCCGAGTGTCGCGTTCGGAGTCCTCGGCTGGGACCGGGCCGCCCCGTCCCGGCCGGCGCCGAGTGCCCCGCCGATGGATCCGGACGTCGAGGCGCTGCTGCGCCGGCTGGTCGACCCTAACGTCTCGGACGCGGAGAAGTTCCACATTCGAGAGACCATCCGTTATCTGGCATATCGTCCGACTCTGCCGCCGGGCGTCCGAAAAGGCCGAACGCAAGCCGGGTAGTTACTCAGATGGCGCAACTTCGCGCATGAGTCCCATCCAATCAGCTCCAGGAATCAATCAGTCGCGCTAACGTCCCTGCGTACTGCTTGGGCTCGTCGTCGGCGGGGGGACGGGACAAGGCCGAATTCAGCCCTGCGGGACAGAAGGAGGGGTCAGCCATGACCCTGAAGTGGATGGCTGTCGTTGTCGCGGCGGTGTCCCTGACCTTGTGCGTGACCGCGAACGTCGTGGTCGGGACGGTGCGCGGCGGCGACCCGGTGCCGTTCCTCGTAAACGTACTCGCCATCACCGCCACCGGTACCGCCATCGTCCTGGCCGTCGTCGCCGATCTCCACGAACGGCTCAACGCCCGAATCACCGCACTCACCGAGTTCCTGATCGCCCGACTGAACGAGCTCGACCGCAACACCGGAGACCACAACACCGGTTTCGTCGAGGGCTACCTGCTGAGCCGCAACCAGGACTCGGTGGTGCCGATCGGGCCCCGACTGCACGGCCGCCGGGCGATGCTCGGCGACGACTGAGCTTTCCACCTCCGAGCCGACCACGGCGACAAGGGGAGATCGCCGTCAGCAGCTCCGCCGGCCGGTTGCCGTGCCAGCCGCCCGGCAGGCACCCACCCGTACCACCGGCGGGTCGCCACCGCGACGATCGAGGTTGCCGCCTCGACGAGTGAGACGTTTTCGCTTCGACATCTGCGGTGGCAACCCGCCGGGGTACGCTGACGCCCGTGCGGCCGATCAACGCGGGGGGCGAGCCCCCGACCCGTCCACTGACTGCCGAGCAGGCATGGCGGGCGACCGCCGACCGGGCCGGGCGCTGTGTCCTGTTCTTCGACTTCGACGGCACACTCGCCCCGGTCCGGGACGATCCGACGACCGTCGAGCCGGCTCCCAAGGCGCTGGCCGCGATCACCGCGCTCACCGAGGTGGTGCAGCGGGTGGCCATCGTCTCGGCCCGACCGGTGGAGTTCCTCCGCGACCGGTTCGCCGGCGCGCCCGGCGTGGACCTCTACGGCCTCTACGGGCTGGAGCACCTGCACGCCTCGGGCGAAACCATCACCGAGGAAGCCGCGCTGCCGTTCGTACCCACCATGGCCGAACTCGCCGACCACGCCCGGGCGGAGCTGCCCGCGGGCACGCTGGTGGAATACAAACGGCTCTCCGTCGCCCTGCACTACCGCACCGCCCCGCACCTGGCCGAGCAGGTCGAACGGTGGGGTCGGGACCAGGCCGACCGACTGGGCCTGCGGGTGCAGGTCGGCCGGATGGTGCTGGAGCTCAAACCGCCCGTCGACCGGGACAAGGGGATGGTGATCGACGAGGCGGTCCGGGACGCCGGCTGCGCCTGGTATTTCGGTGACGACGTCTCGGACATCAAGGCGTTCGCCGCCCTGCGCGCCCGCGAGGCGGTCGATCCGGACTTCTTCGGCGTCTGCGTCGCGGTGGCCAACCCGGAGACCGGCGACGAGGTCTCCACCGCCGCCGACCTGAACATCGAGTCCCCGGAGGCCCTCGGCGACTTCCTCACCGAGGCCCTGCACCGGCTGACCTGACCGGAGCCGCCCAGGGCGGCCGGCACGCCACGCCGGTCACCGGGCGGGCTGGCTAGGCGCCGTACCGGCGTTGGCGGTTGGCGTACGACCGCAGGGCGCGCAGGAAGTCGACCCGCCGGAAATCCGGCCAGTTCAGCTCGCAGAAGTAGAACTCGGAGTGCGCCGACTGCCAGAGCAGGAACCCGGAGAGCCGCTGCTCGCCACTGGTCCGGATGACCAGGTCGGGATCGGGCTGCCCCCGGGTGTAGAGGTGCTCCGCGATGTGATCCACGTCGAGCACCTCGGCGAGTTCCTCGATGGTGCCACCGGACGCCGCGTGCTCGTAGAGCAGGGACCGGACCGCGTCGGCGATCTCCCGCCGGCCGCCGTAGCCGACCGCGATGTTGACCTGTGCCCCGCCGACCCGGTCCTGGGTGCGTTCCTGCGCCGACTTGAGCGTGATCGCGGTCTGCGCCGGCAGCAGGTCGAGCGCGCCGACCATCCGCAGTCGCCAGGGATTGCCCTCCTCGGCCAGCTCGACCACCAGGTCCTCGATGATCTGCACCAGCGGGTCCAGCTCGCTGGCCGGCCGGCGCAGGTTGTCGGTGGCCAGCAGGTAGAGCGTGACGTGCCCGATTCCGGCCTGGTCGCACCAGCCCAGCACGTCTTTGATCTTGGCTGCGCCGACCCGGTGCCCGTCGTTGGGGTCGACATACCCCATCTCCCTGGCCCAGCGCCGATTGCCGTCGCACATCACCCCGACGTGCTTCGGCACGGGTTTGCCGGCGAGCTTTGCCGTCAGACGTCGCTCATACACCGAGTAGATCAGGTCGCGCAGACTCATCCCTTGCAGCGTACCGATCAGAGCCGGCTACGGAAGTGCCGGCCGGCCGAGCCGGCCACCGCGCCGGCGACTCTGGTCAATGTCCGGGCGTCCAGCCGGCCGTCGCCGAGGCCCAGCTCGACCAGGGTCCGGAAGACCCGGGCGTCCCGGTCGGCGGCCCGGACCACCCCGTCCACCACCGGCGCCCGGCGGGCCAGCCAGGCCACCGCCGAGCTGTCCCGCAGGTGAGCGCCGAGGCGGGCCCGCAGCGCGGCCGCGTACCGGTCGGCTGCGGCGTGCGGGGCCGTGGCGGCGGCCGCCCCGGCCAGCGCCCCGGAGAGGACCGCGTAGAAGATCCCCTCGCCGGTGAACGGGTTGACCAGCGACAGCGCGTCCCCGGCCAGCACGATCCGGCCCCGGCCCGGCGCCGGCCGGCGGGTGGAGAGCGGCAGGTGGTGCGCCCGCAGCTCGGTGACGGCCGCCGGGTCGAACTCGGGAAGCAGCGCGGCCAACCGCTCCAGCAGTTCGGTCCGGCGCAGCGGGCGGCCGGCCAGCACCTCGCCGTACCCGACGTTCGCCCGCCCGTCACCGATCGGGAACGACCACGCGTAGCCGGGCCAGTGCGCCGCCGAGGTGACGATCCGCTGCTCGGCCGGGCCGGCGGCGTCCGGTGCGTACCCCCGGATGGCCAGCGCCAGGTGGCCGTCGGGATTGGCGCCGTGCCCCAGCGCCCGCCGGACCACCGAGCCGGCACCGTCGGCACCGACCACGGCACGGGCGGCCACCGTACGGTCGAGCACCACCAGGCCGTCGGAGCGCTCGATCCGCCGCACCGCGTGCCGGCGCAGCTCCGCGCCGGCCGCGAGCGCCGCCGCCACCAGCCGGGCGTCGAAGACCCGGCGCGGCACCGTGTACGCCGGCCGCGGCAGCCGCCGCGCCACGTTCCCGCCACCGGGCGCCACCAGCCGCAGCGCCGGCACCGGCCGGTAACCGGACACCGGGTCCGGAACCCCCAGTTCGGCGAGTACGTCGAGCGCGTGTGCGGCGATCCCGTCCCCGCATGCCTTGTCCCGGGGAAAGTCGGCCCGGTCCAGCAGCAGCACCCGCGCTCCCGCCCGGCGGGCCGCCAGCGCGGCGCTGGCCCCGGCCGGACCGGCACCCACCACCGCGACGTCGACGGTCTCCACGGCCGGTCACCTCAGCCGGGTCGGGCGGCGGCGACCCGGGCCGGGGGTGCCGACCGGGCGGCCCGGGCGGCCCGGCGCAGCGCGTAGAGGGTCAGCCCGGCGGCCACCACCAGCGGTACACCGTCCCGGACCAGGCCGTCGACCCCGAGCAGCAGCCAGCAGAACGCCAGGTCGGCCACGACCACCAGCACGCTGATCAGCACCAGCAGCCCGCCGGCCCAGGTCTTGCCCCGGAGCAGGAAGAAGGTGCTGAACAGCACCGCATAGCTGACCCCGATGCCGATGCCGAACCACAGCACCACGGTAGGCACCGCGAGCAGCCGGCCGTCGAGAATCGTGCCGATTGCCACCAGGCAGGGCACCAGGGTCAACGGCCCGTACGTGAAGGCGGCGACCCGGGCGGTGAGCAGCCAGCCGGCGACCGGCGGCCGACGCGGGGCGACCTCCCGCCAGGAGATGCCCCGCCGGTCGACGACCAGCCGGCTCGGGTGCCGGACCAGGTATTCCTGCAGCGGCGGCGACCGGTAGAGCAGCCAGACGACGGCGGCGCAGAGTACGGCCAGCACGGCGAAGCCGAGCACTCCGGGCAGCGCCGGTACGCCGGCCCGGGGCACGATCAGCCGACCGACCGCGAAGACCGTGGTCACCGCGAGGATCAGCCCGAGCGGGCGGGCACCGGCCCGGCCCCGCCGGACGTGCCGGATCAGGATCAGGAACCCGAGGGTGCGCAGCAGCGCCCAGCCGCTGCGTACCGCCAGCCCGAAGCCGCGGTCGGCGGCGTACCACCAGTTGAGCGCGTCGACCGCGATGGTGGCCGCCGCGGTCGCGGCAAGCAGCCAGGTCAGCCCGCGGACGGCGGACGGCCGCCGGACCTCGGTCGCGGCGGCCGTCGTCATGCCGTCGATGATGCCCGACCCGGACCACCCACACCCGCCCGGGCGTGTCCCGGGCCGGCCGCCCGGGCCGTGTCCCTAGCGGGCCGAGCGCTGCTGGTCGGTGCCGACCCGGACCGCCTCGTCGTCGAGCCGGGCCCGCAGCGCGTCCAGTTCGGCCCAGAGCACGCCCGGCAGCTTGTCACCGAACTTCTCGAACCACTCGGTGACCATCGGCAGTTCGTCGCGCCACTCCTCGACGTCGACCCGGGTGGCGATGCGGAGGTCCTCCGGGCTCATGTCGAGCCCGTCGACGTCGAGCGCGCCCGGTGCCGGTACGAAGCCGATCGGCGTCTCGACCGCCTCGGCCCGGCCCTCCAGGCGCTCGACGATCCACTTGAGCACCCGGGAGTTCTCGCCGAAACCGGGCCAGATGAAGTCGCCGTCGGCGTTCTTCCGGAACCAGTTGACGTAGTAGATCTTCGGCAGCTTCGACTCGTCGCCGTCGGTGCCCTTGCCCATCTCGATCCAGTGCCGGAAGTAGTCCCCGCCGTGGTAGCCGATGAACGGCAGCATCGCCATCGGGTCCCGCCGGACCACACCGACCTCGCCGGAGGCGGCGGCGGTGGTCTCCGAGGAGAGCGTCGCTCCCATGTAGACGCCGTGCACCCAGTCCCGGGCCTCGGTGATCAGCGGAATGGTGTCCTTGCGCCGCCCACCGAACAGGATCGCGTCGATCGGTACGCCGTTCGGGTCGTTGAACTCGTCGGCCACGATCGGGCACTGGAGCAGCGGGGTGCAGAACCGGCTGTTGGCGTGCGAGGAGAGTTCGCCGTTGTCCGGCGTCCAGTCCCGACCCTTCCAGTCGATGAGGTGGGCCGGCGGCTCGCTCATCCCCTCCCACCAGATGTCGCCGTCGTCGGTCAGTCCGACGTTGGTGAAGATGGAGTTCCCCAGGTCGATGGTGCGCATCGCGTTGGCGTTGGTCTTCCAGCCGGTGCCGGGTGCGACGCCGAAGAGCCCGTACTCGGGGTTGACCGCATAGAGCCGGCCGTCGGGGCCGAACTTCATCCAGGCGATGTCGTCGCCGATGGTTTCGACCTTCCAGCCTGGAATGGTCGGTTCCAGCATGGCGAGGTTGGTCTTGCCGCATGCGGACGGAAAGGCGCCGGCGATGTAGTGCACCGACCCCTCCGGCGAGGTCAGCTTCATGATGAGCATGTGCTCGGCGAGCCAGCCCTCGTCCCGGGCCATCACGCTGGCGATCCGCAGCGAGTAGCACTTCTTGCCGAGCAGCGAGTTGCCGCCGTAGCCGGAGCCGAAGGACCAGATCTCCCGGGTCTCCGGGAAGTGCGAGATGTACTTGGTGTCGTTGCACGGCCACGCGACGTCCGGCTGGCCCGGCTCCAGCGGCGCGCCGATCGAGTGCAGCGCGTGCACGAAGTCGGCGTTCTCCCCCATTCCGGCCAGTACCTTCGTGCCCATCCGGGTCATGATGCGCATGGACGCGACGACGTACGGGCTGTCGGTGATCTCGACGCCGAACATCGGCTGTTCCGCCTCGAGCGGGCCCATGCAGAACGGAATGACGTACATGGTCCGACCGCGCATCGAACCCCGGTAGAGGTCGGTCATGATGCGCTTCATCTCGGCCGGGGCCATCCAGTTGTTGGTGGGTCCGGCATCGGCCTCGTCGACCGAGCAGATGAAGGTGCGGTCCTCGGCCCGGGCCACATCGGAGGGATCGGTACGCCCCCAGAACGAGTTCGGCTTGCGGGCCGGATCGAGGCGCACGAGCGTGCCGGCGTCGACCAGTTCGTCGGTGAGGCGCTGCCATTCCTCGTCCGAGCCGTCCACCCAGACGACCTGGTCCGGGCTGGTGAGTTCGGCTACCTCTTTGACCCAGGCGAGTAGTTTCGGATGGCTTGTCGGAGCTTGATCGAGACCCCGGATAGTAGCCGGAGCGGCCATGACAGTTCTCCTTTGGTCGACGCTGACCGATTGCCGCGCGTGCGGTGCCGACGGGGCGGCGACCGCGTCGCCTTGTGAAAGCCTGGGATTTCCGTCAGCGTAAACCGAGCCGGCGTTCGGGGCAGCGAGACTGGTTGTGAAGAACTGCACAAGATGCGGGCGGGCTGCCGTAAGGCGATTCTTTCCTCGCTCCCACGCGCAGTTTCACGCAAATCCTTCAGGGCAACAGCATTGCGTCACGGTGTCCTCACAGCAGTCATTGACGCCAGGTGACCCGGATGTCACACCCGACACTCCTTCCGCGAAACGGTCCGGCCGCCGCCAGGTGGCCGCCGCGGTCCGGTCCCGCGAGTCGCCCGTTGCGGGGCGTGCGGACGACCGGCAACCGGTACGCTCAAGCCGTGTCTTCGACCGCCACCGGCGAACAGCCCTCACCGCCGGGCGCCCGCCGCGGTTTGATTCGGACCCTTCTGGACCGGTTCGGTCATCTCATTCACGAGCTGGGCAAGTTCGGCACGGTCGGTGCGGTGGCCTTCGCGGTCGACTTCGTGCTGTTCAACTACGCCAACGCGAGCCTCGGCTGGGAGACCCTCACCGCGAAGACGTTCTCCACGGTCATCGCCGCCACCGTCGCCTTCGTCGGCAACCGGTTCTGGACCTGGCGACACCGGGAACGCTCCGGCATGGCCCGGGAGTACTCGCTCTACTTCTTCTTCAACGCCGTCGGCCTGGGCATCGGTCTCGCCTGCCTGGCCATCAGCCACTACGGGCTGGGCAGCATCTGGCCGGGCGTGTTCAAGTCGCTGATCGCCGACAACATCGCGGCCAACTTCATCGGCGCCGCGCTGGGCACCTTCTTCCGGTTCTGGTCGTACCGCCGGTTCGTCTTCGTCGGCCCGGCGGCCTCCGACGCACCAGAAGTGATCACACAGAGTCACAAGAGGCAGTGACCGGCGACCCACCTCGCCCCGTCGGCGCATCCGGCGCCCACATCTGCCCTAAGGTGGTCGAATGCGTTTCGCCCGTCTGTTGCCCGAGCGCTGGCAGAGGTTCCTGCGTGAGGTGCTGAAATTCGGTGCCGTGGGAGGCGTGAACGCCGCCATCAACTACGCGGTGTTCAACGCGCTGGCGCTCACCGTGTTCGCCGACGGGCAACTCAAGGCGAACGTCGTCGCCACGGTCGTCGCCACCATCTCGTCCTATCTGATGAATCGGCACTGGACCTACCGGGACCGGCCAAAATCGGCGATGCGCCGCGAATACGCCCTCTTCTTCCTGTTCAACGGCGCCGGCCTGGTCATCGAACTCGGCGTACTGGCGCTGGCCAAGTACGGGTTCGGCATCAGCGGCCTGCTGGCGCTCAACCTCGCCAAGACGGTCGGCGTCGGGCTGGCCACGGTCTTCCGGTTCTGGTCCTACCGCACCTTCGTCTTCCGGAAGTCCCCGAGCACCGTCTTGCGGAAGTCCCCGAGCACGCCGTCCGTCCCGACCGCGCCCGGTGTGGTGGGCAAGACGACCGGATTGCACCCGGCGGGCGAGCCGGACGGCGAATTCCTGGCCGAGCTCGACCCGGTCGCCGAACTCGCCGGGGCGGTCAGCGAGCTGACCGAGCCCGAGACCGCCGGCGCCGCACCCGCCACGACCGGGACACGAGCCGACACCGGGTCGCCGGTCGGCTCCGCCCAGCCGCTCGAGGTTCAGTTCGCCGAGACCATCGACGCCGCGCTGGAGACCGAACTCGCCGCCGAGCTGAACGCCGCTCCCCGGCGTTCGTCAGCCCGCTGAGCCGCACGGTGAGCCGATCCGGTACCGGCGCGCCCGCCGAGCTGTTTTTCGAGGATCTGACGCCCGGTCGCTCCTTCGACCTCGGGGTCACCGTCGTCGACGGGCGGGAGATGGTCGACTTCGCCCGGCGCTTCGACCCGCAGTGGTACCACCTCGACGAGGAACTGGCCCGACGCAGCCATCACGGCGGGCTGATCGCCAGCGGCTTCTTCACGGTCAGCCTCTTCATGCGGGCGTACGTCGACCACGTGCTGGCCCGGGCGGCCGGGGACGCCTCACCCGGGCTGGAGGAGCTGCGCTGGCTGGCCCCGGTACGCGCCGGTGACCGGCTGGCGACCCGGCTGACCGTACTCGGCAGCAAGCCGTCGGTGGCGCGACCCGGCTTCGGCACCGTCACCCTGACCGCCAGCATGGACCGGCTGGACGCCCAGGGCCAGCCGGAACGCGAGGTACTGCGTACCCGCTTCCGGGGGTGGTTCCTGATGCGTGAACCGGTACCTCCGGGCTGATCTGCGCCGAAGGGCCCCTGACCGGCCGCGAGCGGCGGGCTCCAGGGACCCTTCGGCGTGTTGCTTCGGCTCTTCGCGCAGCCGGTGTCCGGCTGCCGGCACAGCCGCTACTTCGACTCTTCGCGCAGCGGCTTGCCCTCGGTCATGTCCGCCATTATTTCGCGCATCTCGCCGTCACCGAGCGAGTGCTTGTCATGGTTTGCCTCCACGATCTCGTAGAGCATGGTCTGCACCTTCTCCACGCCCGGGATGTCCGCCAGCACCGACTGGCCCCGCTCGCCGGCCGACTCGATGGTCAGCGTGCCGCAACCGAGCAGCCGCTCGAGAAACTTCTGGTTCATCGAGTGGTCGTTGATCCGGCCCAGCGGGATGTCCCGGCGATCCCGGGAGAAGACACCCTTCTGCAGCAGCACCCGCTCGTTGGTGAACAGGTAGTGCGTGGTCCGCCAGACCAGGTACGGCCAGATGCTCAACCAGACGACCAGTACCAGCGCGACCGCCGCGACCACGTAGCCCCCAACGGTGCCCGCACCGCTCGACGGCAGCAGAACGAGGCCGGCGACCACCGCGGCGACGGCCAGGACCAGCACCACGACCGGTCGGATCAACGCCTTCCAGTGCGGGTGCAGGTGCGCTACGACATGCTCGTCCTGGGTGAGCACGTCCTCAGGGAAAGCCACCCCATCCTCCTCGTCCATAACCGAATGTCCGCGGTGACCGTAGCGGTTCCACGCTACGACCGTGGTATCCGGTATCGACTCTTTACCGACAGTCGGGCGGATCACCGTCCGCTCCACGCCGACGCGGTGGCGGATCTCCGCACCGTTGCCGGGCCGATGACGCCGGCACGGCCGCGGCCGTGCGGGTCGGCGCCGACCGCACCCGGTGCCGGCAAAGGCAGCAGAGACGCTGGTCAGCGCAGGTGCAGGACGTCACCGGCGGCGACCCGGCGTTCGCCGCCGGCGGTGGTGAGCACCAGTTGCCCGTCCGGGTCGACCGTGCTGGCGGTACCGACCAACTCGTCGCCGGCCGGCAGCAGCACCCGTACCTCTCGGCCGAGGGTCGCGCAGTTACGCAGGTACGCCTCGTGCAGGCCGCAGGCGAGGGCATCGCCACCGGCGGTACGCCAGCGGCCGTACCAGCGGTCGATGCCGCGCAGCAGCGCCCGCAGCAACGGGTCGCGGTCGGTGGCCACCGCACCGGCCAACTGAAGCGAGGTGGCGGGCAGCCCGGTCGGGTTGACCGGCAGCTCGGCCGCGCGCAGCGTCACATTCACGCCCAGGCCGAGCACCACCGCAGAGTCCGCTCCACCGGTTCCGGAGACACCCTCGGCGAGGATCCCGCCAGCTTTCGCCTCGCCACCCGCCCGGCCGGCAGCCTCGCCGCCCGTCCACCCGTCCGGCTCGCCGCCCGTCCACCCGTCCGGCTCGCCATCCGTCCGACCGGCAGCCTCGCCACCCGTCCGGCCGGTGGGCGGGTCCTCGGAGGGGTGGCCGTTGCCGGAGTCGGGCCAGACCAGCAGGTCGTTCGGCCACTTCAGCGCGGAGTCCAGCTCGGCCAGCAGGTCCACCGCCTCCACCAGCGCGACCCCGGCCAGCAGCGGAAGCCAGCCGTACCGGGGTGGCGGCACCGCCGGCCAGTCCCGGTCGGGCACCTCCACCCCCGGGCGGAGCAACACGCTGACCGCGAGCCCGGCCCGGGCCGGCGACTCCCAGGTACGTCCGCGTCGCCCCCGCCCCGCGGTCTGCCGCTCGGCGACCACCACCAGCCCCTCCGGCTCGCCGGCCCGGGCAGCCTCGGCCGCGTCGGCGTTCGTCGACCCCGTCTCGCCGTGCAGCACCAGCCGGGTCCAGAGGCTCTCCGGCGTGATCAGGGCCCGCCGGAGCCGCCGCGCGTCGAGCGGCGGACGGTCCAGGTCGGTGTACGGCGATCCGGGCATCAGCCCAGCGTACGGGTCCGACGCCCGGGGCGGGTCCGTCCGGTCGCGGCCGGGGTATTACCGCCGGTCGCCGGTGGGGTGGTGCGGCACACGCCCCGCCACCGGGCGGTGGCCTGGGCACGGATCGTCGTTACGATCGCGGGCGTGACTGGGCAGCCGAGCACCGCCGACATCGACCCCCACAGCACCGCCGGTCGCCTGGCGGACCTGGACCGACGGGTGGACGAGGCGGTGCACGCCGGGTCGGCCCGGGCGGTGGAGAAACAGCACGCCCGGGGCAAGAAGACCGCCCGGGAGCGGATCGAGCTGCTCCTCGACCCGGGCTCCTTCGTCGAGCTGGACGGGCTGGCCCGGCACCGGTCGACCAACTTCGGGCTGGACCGCACCCGCCCGTACGGGGACGGCGTGGTGACCGGGTACGGCACCGTCGACGGTCGGCAGGTCTGTGTCTTCGCCCAGGACTTCACGGTCTTCGGCGGCTCCCTCGGCGAGGTCTTCGGGGAGAAGATCGTCAAGGTGATGGACCTGGCGATGAAGATCGGCTGCCCGGTGGTCGGCATCAACGACTCCGGCGGCGCCCGGATCCAGGAGGGGGTGGTCAGCCTCGGCCTGTACGGCGAGATCTTCTTCCGCAACGTCCGGGCCTCCGGCGTCATCCCGCAGATCTCACTGGTGATGGGGCCGTGCGCGGGCGGTGCCGTCTACTCCCCGGCGGTCACCGACTTCACCGTGATGGTTGACCAGACCTCGCACATGTTCATCACCGGGCCGGACGTGATCAAGACGGTGACCGGCGAGGACGTCGCGATGGAGGAACTGGGCGGGGCGCGTACCCACAACACCAAGAGCGGCAACGCGCACTACCTGGCCACCGACGAGGACGACGCGATCGACTACGTCAAGGCGCTGCTGTCGTACCTGCCGAGCAACAACCTCGACGAGTCGCCGGTCTTCGACGCGCCGGCCGAGCTGGAGGTCACCGACACCGACCGGGAGCTGGACACCCTGATCCCGGACTCGGCGAACCAGCCGTACGACATCCACCAGGTGATCGAGCACGTTCTCGACGACGGGGAGTTCCTGGAGGTCCAGCCCCTCTACGCGCAGAACATCGTGGTCGGCTTCGGTCGGGTCGAGGGGCGGCCGGTCGGGGTGGTGGCGAACCAGCCGATGCACTTCGCCGGCTGCCTGGACATCGCCGCCTCCGAGAAGGCCGCCCGGTTCGTCCGGACCTGCGACGCGTTCAACATCCCGGTACTGACCTTTGTGGACGTACCCGGGTTCCTGCCCGGCACCGGCCAGGAGTGGGACGGCATCATCCGGCGCGGCGCCAAGCTGATCTACGCGTACGCCGAGGCCACCGTGCCGAAGGTCACCGTGATCACCCGCAAGGCGTACGGCGGGGCGTACGACGTGATGGGCTCCAAGCATCTCGGCGCGGACCTGAACTTCGCCTGGCCGACCGCGCAGATCGCGGTGATGGGCGCGCAGGGCGCGGTGAACATCCTCTACCGGGGT
Source organism: Plantactinospora sp. KLBMP9567 (assembly GCF_033446045.1). NCBI lineage: Bacteria > Bacillati > Actinomycetota > Actinomycetes > Micromonosporales > Micromonosporaceae > Plantactinospora > Plantactinospora sp. KLBMP9567. Next base: position 125,462 of record NZ_JAWQRR010000026.1, read on the forward strand.
GAGCTGGCCGCCGCCGACGATCCGGCCGCCGTCCGGGCCGAGAAGATCCGGGAGTACGAGGACACCCTCGCCAACCCCTACGTCGCGGCCGAACGCGGCTACGTCGACTCGGTGATCCGGCCGGCGGAGACCCGGAGCCAGATCGTCCGGGCGCTCCGGATCCTCCGCAGCAAGCGGGAGTCGCTGCCCGCCAAGAAGCACGGCAACATCCCGCTCTGACCGGCGCTGCCCTCCGGGGCCGGCCCGGGGGCCGCCTCAGCAGGGCGGGTTCGCGACGTCGCAGAGCCGGGCGGCGGCGGCCAGGGTCAGCGCCCGGGCCCGTTGCGGGTCCGGCACCTCGTCGACCCGGTCCACCGCCGCGACCAGGTCGCCGACCCGGGCGACTCCGACCAGCCGCCCGGCCGGCCCGTCCACCACCGCCGCGCCGTCCCGCCGCCGGATCGTGGTCTGCCACTCCAGCAGCACCGACTCGTCCCCGGCGAAGCCCTCGGCAAGGACCCGCCAGCGGTGCTCCGCGTCCACCGGAAGCCGACGGCCGTCGATCTCGATCACGCCGGAACTGACGTACCGGGCACAGAGGTCGGGCACGGCACGGGCGTCCGCGAAGACCCGCCGGGCCGCGTCGGGAGCGAGCCGGAACACCTTCTCGTGTACGACCGCCTGCCCGGTGAGCGGGTCGCCGGGTACCGTCGGCGGCTTCTGCACGGTGTGCCGCCGAAACATCCGGGCCAGCCCGTCGTAGCGGTCGTACGCCCCGTACCCGGGGCAGTCGATCACCACGGTCGGATCGATCAGGTCCACCGCCGCGTCCGCCCAGACGTTGACCCGGTCCACGACCAGTCCCGGCCCGACGTCCCCGGGTTGCAGCAGCGCCGACGGCGGGATCGCGACCGGGTCCGGCGCGGGTGTCGGCGCCGAGGCTGGTGGAGCGACCGGCCGCGGGTGGCCGCCGTACCGCTCGACGAGGCCGACCGACCCGGCCGTCACCGCGACGACCACCGCGACCGTGCCGGCCACCGTCCGGATCCGGTTGCGCCGCCGGGCCCGGGCCCGGATCTCCTCGGGTGCGGGCCAGGACACCGTGGCAACCTCCAGGGCGACCCGGCCGACGAGGCTCGGCTGCCACCCGGGCGACCGACCCGACGGCGGGTCGGAGGCGTGCCCCGGCTCCGGGCCCGGTGCCCGGGAGGGAAACGGCTCAGACATCGGCCACCTCTTCCAGATCGACGACCGCCAGCAGGCCGGCCAGCGCGGCCCGGCCCCGGGCCAGCCGAGCCTTCACCGTGCCGACGGGTGCGCCGGTCTCCCGGGCCACCTCGGCCACCGGCAGGCCGAGCAGGTAGTACAGGGCAATCGCGGTACGTTGCTCCTCCGGCAGCCGGCGGAGTGCGGCGACCACCTCCACGGTCTCGGTACCCGGGCCGGGGGTGTCGGCCAGCACCCCGTGCCGCAGGTACGCCCGGGCCCGGCTGCGCAGGCTGCGCCAGCGACTGATCGCCACCCGTGCGGCCACCACCCGTACCCACGCCTCCGGGTCGGCGTAGTCGCGTATCCGTGACCAGCGCTGCCAGGCCCGGATGTACGCCTCCTGTACCGCGTCCTGGGCCTCGGCCAGGTCACCGGTCAACAGGTAGACGTACCCGAGGAGCCGTTGCCGGCTCCCCCGGTAGAACTCGTCGAAGTCGTCGACGTCGGGCACCTACGACCTCCCCCTGGCGGACATAGCCAATACGCCTGGGCCCGGGGGTCCGGTTGCCTGGCTGGAGCGAAAGATTGCCGGTGCACGTCCGTCCTCAGCGCGGCAGGTCGGTCAGCTCTGCGGCGGATCGGTCCGCGCCACGAGACGGGTCGGTCAGCTCCGCGGCGGGTAGGTCAGTTCCGCGACGGGGAAGGTGCCGGCCGGAATGCGCTCCCGGACCGCCCGGCGCATCGCCCGCTGCACCGTCGCGTTGGCCGGGGTCGGCACCCCGTGCAGCCGGCCGAGCAGCACGATCTCGCCGTTGAGGTAGTCCGTCTCGGCCGAGCCGGCGTCCCGGGCGAGACTCTGCCAGGTCGAGCCGCCCTGCCGGCGCTGCCCGGCCACCGGCACCACCTCCACCCGGTCGCCGCGCTCGGCCGCTTCCTCGGCCGACGAGGTGTACGGGATACCGGCCGCCGTGAGTACGGCCTCGCCCTCGGCCCGCACCGCCGCGAGCAGCTCGGCCGCCTGGGCCGCCCGACGATCGTCCGCCCCACCGTCGGCGCTGCCGTCAGCCCTGCTGCCGTCGGCGCTGCTGCCGTCGGCGCTGCTGCCGGCGGCGCTGCTGCCGGCGGGGCCGAGGAGTGCCTGGACGGCGTTGCCCAGGTTGCGCAGCAGTTTGCCGTACTTCCAGCGCATGATGTCGTCGCGGACCGGGGCGAGGATCCGGGCCGCCGTCAGGTCCGCGCTGACCCGCCGGGCGAGGTCGTCGGAGCCGGCCGGGAAGGTGCCGAGGTGCAGCATTCCCGAGTACGGGTGCCCGCTGGCGACGACCCGGCCCGGCTCCAGGTGCGTCGCCGGCAGCCAGACGCAGACCGGATGGACCCGGTCGAAGATCCGCGCCGCGATGCGTTCGTTGGCCACCCCGTTCTGCGCGGTCAGCAGCGGCAGTCGCTCCGCCGCCGTGCCGCCGCCCTGGACGGGCAGGTCGGCCCAGCTCCGCAGGGCTGCCTCGGTGTCCTGCGACTTGACGGTCAGCACCAGCACCGTGTCGGGGGTCAGCGTCGCATCGGTGATCCCGGAGTCGGGGGCAGCCGGGTCGCCGACGGCGGGGACCCGGGCGACGTACTCGCCGTCGGGGGTGCTCAGGGTCAGCCCGTGTGCCCGGATCGCGACCAGGTGGGCGCCCCGGGCCGCCAGGGTGACGTCCCGACCCGCCTCGTTCAGCCGTACCCCGATGGTGCCACCGACCGCACCGGCTCCGATGATCACGTATCGCATGGGTTCCCTTGCTTCCCTCGCTGTCCGCCTGGTGCCCCCCGTTGTCCCCCCGGTGCCCCCGTTGTCCGGCGGTGGTCAGCCGGGCAGGCTGGCGGAGTTCAGTATCGGACCGGTGAGCAGGGCCGCGCCGGCCAGCAGGGCGAGCAGGTTGACCGCGCCGAAGATCCCGACCCAGACCAGCCCGGGTACCCGGGTGAGCCAGGCGAGCTGGTCCGCGTCCGACTGCGGCAACTGGCCCCGCCGACGCAGGGTCTGGAGTTCGCCCACCGGCCGTACGCCGCCGAGCAGCAGGAACCACACCCCGGTGTACGCGAACGCGGCCTGCACCTCCGGCGACGCCATCCAGGACACCCCGAGTACGACCCCGGTGGTGACCACGATCGAGATGATGCCGAAGACGTTGCGGATCATCACCAGCATGGCGAGCAGCAGCGCCACGGCGACCCAGAGCAGCAGGGTGATCCGGTTGCCGCCGAGTACCCAGGCAGCGGCCAGACCGATCAGCGACGGCGCCAGATAGCCGGCCAGCAGGGTGAACACCATCCCGGGCCCGGTCGGCCGGCCGGCTGACAGGGTCAGTCCGGAGGTGTCCGAGTGCAGCCGGATCCCCTGCAACCGACGCCCGGTGAGTACGGCGGCCAGCGCGTGCCCGCCCTCGTGCGCGATGGTGATGGCGTTGCGCCCGACCCGCCAGGGCACCCGGGTGACCACCACGGTGAGGGCGACCAGTCCGGTGATCAGGACCAGCAGCGGGGGTGGGTCCGGTTGCGCCCCGAGCAGCTTGTCCCAGAGATCTGTCACGCCATCCACTGACATCCGAGCGAGCCTAGCTCACGTCTCCGGTGCCCAGCGGGCTGCCTACTCCTCGTGCTCCACAACGAAGACGCCCAGCCCTGGATGACCCTCCACCAGCCCCTTCGCCTTGAGCCAGTTGACTGCACCACGCACGACGGTGATGGAGACACCGTATTGGGCGCGTAGCTCGGCCGCACTCGGGATCTGGTCGCCAGGATTCAGCTCGCCTGACGCGATCTTGCGAGTGATGTCATCAATGATCTTCTGAGTCTTCGACGTTGCCACCGATACTCCCTGGTCCGCAGGAGTATTCGATCACGCAACCTTGTGCATGCACAAGCCTAAGGATGCATAAGGGTGCATCAAGGGTTGCCTAGGGCATCTAGATGCCCTATGTTCGGATGGCCGATTCCTCCCTGGTCCGCAGCCCGGCGGGGTCGGTCCCCCGCGCGGCGGCTCGTCTCCCGTTGGCAGCCGGCGAGCCGCCGCGCCTCCCGCAACCCGCCGGAGGTCCGCAATGGAACGCGACCGCTCGATGGCGATCATCGAACGACATCGCCCGGCACCACTGTGGCGACTACTCGGCATGTGGCGGTGTGTCGCCTGCCGGCGCCGCTGGCCCTGCCCCCGTTATCGCGACGCCCGCAGCAGCCTGCTCGCCCACAATCGCCACGACGTCGCGGACGTGGCGCGGCGATTGAACAGCCGCTGGTCCCGCCCCTGAGACGAGTCGGCGGCATCGGGACCGGTCATCACCTGTGCAGGTCGATAACTGATCCGGTTACCGCCATCGTCGAAGCCCGATCTCAACGAAACTGACCGGCAGAGCCGGCCCGCGTCCGCCCCGTCGCCGCTACGGCCACCCCAGCCGGTAGCGCCGCAGTCCGGTTCGGCATGTCGCGTCGCAGCAACAACATGCCGCGTCGCAGCAACAACCAGCCACCCGTCGTAGCGACGGCCACGGTCACGACGCTGGCGAGCGCGATCACCGCGAGCATTCCGACGCTCGCCACCAGCAGGGCGAGATCGCCGATCGCGACCAGCATCCACAAGGCGATGCTCGGCTTCGTCGCATGATGTCGAACGCGCAACAGTCATACCTCCTTCCGTCGAGATCACCACTACCCCGACGGAAATGAGGTCATGCCTGTCAACTCGTCGCGGGTCGGAATCCATCCGCGATGATCTTGAAAGTGGCGAGTTCCCGGTTCCAGTCGGCCGCCTCGGTGTCCCAACGGACCGCGTACGCCTTCTTGCCGCTGGTGACGAAGCCCCGGTTGCGGAGGTACATACGGACGCCGAACTCCGTCAACGCTGAGCGTGTTTCAATCAACAGTCGCAGGCGAAACTTCCCGTCGAGGATCACGTGGGACCAGCCGTCGGCAACAACCGACGCAACGCGGGGTGCAGGCGGCCAATTAGGCAGCGAGCATGGTGATGCCCGCCGCAGGCGCGGTGGCCGGCGGCGAGCAGCCAGCCACGGTGCCGAACATGTTCCCTGGAACGTCGACTATGCCGGGCTTGTGGCATGACTTGATCAGGTGGCACCCTTCATGTAGGACACCACCTGATCAAGGCGCCGAAAGCGTCAAATCCCTGCCTCGATCAGGATCAACATATTAGCCATGAGAATCCGAAACCGGGAGGCGATCAGCAGTGGTAGGGGGCGCCGCCGTTCTCTAGATACGCATCCGACATCCAGCCTGCGGGAGCGGGATCACTCCAGATATGCACATAAGACCAAGTCGTATAGGTAATACCATTCCTTACTACAGCGTCTCCTGTATCATAGCAATGTGCGTTCATAATCAGCCCAGAATTCACGCGGTAATTCAAACCACAAGACGTATGCGGTCCAGTTCGGACCGCGACCTGGTCACTGGTAACACTGAGCAGCGCGGACGACGGAAAGGAGGTGGAATGGCTACATGACGCAGAAGCCGGCGAGCCCGCTCCGCCGACTATCACGCCAGTTGCGACAAGCGCAAGCATGGCCGACGACGCAAGAGAGAGGCCTTTTTGCAGCTTAGGGCTTACGTGCATCAGATCCACCTTCCGTTGGATGTGCATCACGTGCAGCAATCATTCCACATCCATGGATGCACCGACAACCCCAGATCCATCAAAGGTTCTGTAGCGCAGCTTCCTTGTGACGAGGTCCAAGCAAGACGCCAGGTCGATCGCATAGCCGGAGGGCATTCAAAACAGGTTGACGGCTACGGATGTAACCCGACTTGGCTCACGGTCTGCGATCCGGGGGTCTACGGGGCTGTGACCTGGGGTGTTATGTCGGGAGGCCCGCACTAAACGGCGCGGGTTTTATCGTGTGGGTGTGGCGTACGTGCGGACGGTGAAGACGGCGTCCGGGGCGCGGGCGGTGCAGATTGTGCACTCCCAGCGGCGGGGTTCGCGGGACATCGAGCACATCGGGTCGGCGCACACGGACGCGGACCTGGAGCTGTTGAAGGCGGTGGCGCGGCAGCGGATGGCCGCGGGGCAGGGTGAGTTGGATCTGCGTCTGCCGGGCAGCCCGGCCAACGGGGGTGGTCCGTTGCCGATCACATCCACGACGGCCGGGCACCTGTTGGATGCGTTGGGCCGTGGGTACGACGCCCTGGGGTTCGCCGCGGCGGCCGAGCAGGACGAGGTGTTCAAGGCGTTGGTCCTGGCCAGGATCATCGAGCCGACCAGCAAACTCGACTCGGTGCGGGTGTTAGACGAGGCCGGCGCGTGGGCGCCGTCGTACGCGACGATCAAGCGGCGGCTGCGGCTGTATGCCACGGGAGGCAAGGCGTCCGCGGCCGGCGAGAAGACCGAGGGCACCATGTGCGGGCGGCCCAACAGCGTGTTCTCCCACCGAGCCACCACGCCTCGCCCACCCGATCCACCAGGTCGGCGGTTTGTTCTGAGCTGAGCCGCTGTGTCCAATCGGGACGCTCTCGCGGCCGGCGATCAACCCAGCGTCACTCACCGTTACATCCGTAGCCGTCAACCTGTTTTCCCGACTTGGCTCATTTAGTGCGTGCCGTGGATGACGTCGAGGGCGGCTTGGAGTTCGGTGGGTAGGGGGTCGGCTGCGGTGATCGTGTGGTCGCCGGCTTGGATCGTGATGGTCCGGTAGCGGCGGGCGGTGGTGACGAACCGTTTGATGGTCCAGCCGGTGGTGTTCTCGATCCAGCGGGACACGGCCAGGGCGGCGAACACGATGGTCAGGTGCGCTTCGATCGACTCGCGGGTGTGGTGGAAGATCGGCCGGGCGGCCAGGTCCGTCTTGGACATCCGGAAGGACTTCTCCACCTGGAGTAGCTGGCTGTAGGCGCCGATCACCTGCTGCGGGTCCGGGTTCGGGAGGTTGGTGACGTAGCCCTTGATGCCGGCCAGGGCCCGGTTCTTGGCCTCCAGGGTCCGGTTCACGCTCTTGGTCGCGCCGGTCAGGCGTACGTACCGGTTCCGCTTGACCGCTGTTTTGCCGGCGACGGCGTTCTCGGCCTTGGCGACCTGGGTGTCGATACCCCGGAGGGTGCGTCGGGCGCGGTCGGCCCGGTACTGGTAGAAGTATGGTGTGGTCGCGGCGTCTGTCGCCGGGGCCGGCGGGCCAGGGCTGGACGAACACGTGCCCGTCGGGGATCTCGGCGTCGGGATGGGCGTCGCGCCATTCCGTGACGACGTAGGGCACGTCAGGGACGCGGGCGCCGAGGATGAACGACAGCCCAGCGGCTTCGATGGCGCGTTTGTTCGCCTCGGACACCATGCCGGCGTCGGCGATGACGGTGACATCCGACAGGTGGTGTGCGTCGAGGAAGGCCCGTAGGACCGGCAGCATGGTGGTGGTTTCGGCCCGGTTGCCCTCGAACGCGTGCACCATCAGCGGGAACCCCGCCCCGTCGGTGAGCAGACCGACGGTGATCTGCGGTTCGAGCCGCCTTTCCTTGCTGAAGCCGGGCTCGCGGAACCCGTCGCCTTCGTCGGCCTCGAAGTACAACGTCGTGACGTCGTAGAGCAGGAGCGTCGCCGGCCCGAGGCGCACATGCTCGGCGCAGGCGCGTGCCAGCCGTGCCCGCCACGGGCTACCGGCCGAATCAGCGCCGTCCTCGACCGGCACGCCGCTGCCCGCCGCGTCGGGCCGCCGCATGACGACACCGTGCACGTCGGGGATGCGGGCACCGAGGATAAAAACAGCCCCGCCTGCTTAATCGCGCATTTGTTCGCCTCCGACACCATCCCGGCTCGGCCACGACCATGACCTCGCACAGGCCGTACGCATCCAAGAACGCCCGCAGGACCGGCGCTGGTGGTGGTCGGCCCAGTTGCCCTCGAACGTGTGAACCATCAGCGGGAAACCCCGCTCCATCGGTCACAACAGACGGACGGGGACATGCGCCGCCAAGCGGCGTTCCTTCGAGAAACCCGGGCTCACGGAACCCGTCACCTTCGTCAGTCTTCAAGTACAACGTCGTGACGTCGTGGAGCAGCAACGTCGCCGACCCCAGACGCACATGCTCGGCGCAGGCATGGCGCCACCGTGCCTCGCCGCCGACCGAATCAACCTCGGGCTCAGCAAACCGTGAGCCATGTCGGGTGACAGTAGCCGACTGTCGCACTGACAGAAGAACCGCGACGCCCGCTGCCGCAAGATCCCCCGCTCGAATCGGACACGTCCTGGCGAGGTCGCAAACCTGGAAGATCCTGCCGGATCACCGCCGCGCCGTTCGAGATCGACTCGTCAGAGTCAATCCCGGGCGGGTCGGAAGCCATCGACGATGAGCTGGAAGTTGGGGAGGTTCTCGTCCCACTCGTCTGCTGCGGTATCCCACCGGATCGCATACGCCTTGTCAGGAGCCGTCACGAAGCCGCGGTTACGGACATGGACCCGGACTCCATCCACAGTCTCCAACCAGTCCCAGTCGGCACATTTGTCCCAGTAGTCCACCGCGCGGATCTGCCTGACCCGCTGGTAGTTGACCGTATTGTTCCGCCGATAGTCTTCCTTGCTCTTCCAATCGGCTACCGGATCAGGCTCAGGCCGGTTGGTCTGGTCGATGAGTAGCTGTCCGGGACCATTCGGATCACGGAACCACACCCGGACCGCATCCGCCGCCGGCCCAGTCTTCTCCCGAGTCATCTCCCACCCCTCTAGGACGGGCACGGAGAAATTCGTCGGGTCCCTGTGCATGCGCCAGCCAAGTGGTAGCTGCGGCTGGCTGGGTTGACCGGTCGGGGTCGCCGAAGGTTGAGCCGATGGCGTCGTTGCAGCCGGCGTCGGCGTTGATGTTGCGTTGGTAGCGGCGGTCGGCGCACCGGCTGGAGCCGAGCCCGTGGTGCCGACGTTATCCTCCTCCCCCGAACCCCCGTTGGCCAGTGGCACTATCACGGCCAAGGCGAGCAGAAGCAGAACGACGAGTCCGCCGAGAAGCCACATCCGTCGGTTGCCGGCCGGTACGGCGACCAACAGACCGCGACCGTTCCCGCCGCCCTCGTCGTATTCGATATCGCGGCCGGTGGGGACGGATGTCTGGCTTAGCGGTTGTGCCGCCGGGGCTACCAGCTCGGTCGGCGCGGTGTCGGGCTTCGGCTGCACTGCCGTGGGCGCCGGATCCGACTTCACCTCGCCTTCGTCTGCCGACCCAGCGGATACGACGACCGCAGGCTCGGACGGCGACCAAGGGCTGTCGGGCGTTTTGGGTGTCGAGCCGGTCTCCGGTGCCGGAGAGTCCGCTGTACGCGCCGCCACTGTCTCCACCTCGTCGACCGGTGCGGCGGGCAACTTCGTTGTCTCGGCGGCCGGCGGCTCGGGCAGTCTCGTCGTGTCGGCAGCTGATGGGACGGCCGTTGGCGGAGCCGTAGCGGGGGCGGCCTGCGGCCGTTCCTGCGCCGGTCGCGGCGCCGGCAACGGCACGATCCGGGTACGCGGCTCGCCCGGCTCGCGCGGGCCGTTCGGCCCCGGTCGACGTACCCCGTCAAGCAGTGACATCCCCGGGCTGCGGCGCCGGCCGGACGCGCGACGCAGCAGCCGCTCCGCGACCTCGGCGTTGATCCTGTTCGCCGGGTCCTTGCGCAACAGGCCGGCGAGCACGGTCTTGAGCGGACCGGCGCGGCGCGACACCGGCGGTGGCTCGGTGGCCAACGCCGCCAGCGTGGCGATCGCCGACGGCCGGGCGAACGGCGACTGCCCCTCGACGGCGGCGTAGAGCGTCGCGCCCAGCGACCAGAGATCACCCTCCGGCCCGGCCGTGCCGTCCCGGGCCCGCTCCGGCGCGATGTACGCGGGCGACCCCAGCACCAGCCCGGTACGCGTCACGTTCGGGTCCCCGGGCACCGTGGCCAGCCCGAAGTCGGTCAGCACCACCCGACCGTCGTCGCCGAGCAGCACGTTGCCGGGCTTCACGTCCCGGTGCATCACCCCGGCCCGGTGCGCGGACTTCAGCGCGCCGAGCACGCCCAGCCCGATCTCGGCGGCCCGTGCCGGTGACACCGGCCCGTCGCTGGCCAACGCGTCCTGCAACGACCGCGACGGGATGTACTCCATCACGATCCACGGGTCACCATCAGTACGCAGGACGTCGAAGACCCGGACCACGTTCGCGTGGTTCAGCCGGGCGATCGCCCGTGCCTCGCGAAGCGAGCGTTCGCGCATCTCCCGCCGCTCGTCCTCGGTCAGCCCCGGCGGCGGCACCAATTCCTTGATCGCGACGTCCCGGTGCAGGACTTCGTCACGCGCCTTCCAGACACGACCCATCCCGCCCTGGCCAAGCGGCTCGATAAGCCGGTACCGGTCAGCGATGAGTTGTGGAGGCGCACTAGACACGCGTGGACGGTACCCAACGGCAACAAGTGTCACACCCTCGGCACGCCTATCTGAGACGACCACCAATTGACAAGGACGTACCCTCAATGCCATGGCTGACGAAGAACCGCTGCTCCGGGTGGTCCGAGGTACGCCCACCCCGGAGGAGCTGGCGGCGCTGGTCGGGGCGGTCCTGCTCCGGTCCCGACCGGCCACATCGGCCCCTGCGGTTGCCGCGTCGACCTGGGCACGACGCGGTCGCCCCGGTACGGCGTCGCCGCCCGGCGGGCCGGCCCACACCGGCCGTGACGCCTGGCGGCTCTCCGGCCTTCCGTACTGACCTCCCCGGGCCACCCGAACAGGGCTGCCCACACCGGCACATACCCACTAACCTTGGCATGGGGCAGTACGTAGCACCTGGGGAGAAGACGTGATACCTGAGGAAGACCGTGGCCCTGCGTGGCTGCGCGACTACGGCGGTTCTATAGAAGCTGACATCCAGCGGATGGAAGAGTTCGCCCAGCAACTCCTGGCCGAGGTCCAGAAGAACTACGTCCCACACATGGAAGAAGTCCAGTCGGACATGCTGCCCAACCTGCCCGCGCCGAACGCAGGCTTCGCGGAGCTGGTGTCCTTCTTCGAAGCGCATCGGAACGTCCAGCAGGACACGTCCACACGGGTCTGGGACGTCGGCGACGGCACCGGCGGCCTCGCCACCGCGGCCGAGAAGGTCAGCAAGAACTACGGCAACGCCGATGCGTTCTCGCAGGCCCGGGTCCGCGACGTCGAACAGGCGCTTGATGAGACTGGTGCAGCGGCACCGCCGCCACCCGGGTCGCAGAACGCGACAGCGCCGCAGGGTGACGCGGGGAACACGGGGAACACGGGGAGTCCAGATGCTTGATGGTGGGGGGACCGGCCAGATCTCCGGTACAACCAACTGGGTGTCACATGATGTCCGGCAGATGTGGAGTCTGTTGGCCAACCAGCAGACGGACACGCACTGGCAGCATGTCAGCGGTTGGCGGAAGACTTCGGAGCTCAGCCTGCTCCACCTGTCGCGGTTGAAGCAGTACCGCGAGAACCTGATCGAAGCTTGGCCGCCGGAGAAGAGCGAGGCGGCGAAGGCGTACGTCGCACGGCTCGACTACCTCGTCGAAACGGTGCAGGGCGTCTACGACACGGCCGCCGCGAACCAGCAGGCCCTCAGCGGCGTGACTCAGGCGATCTGGGAGTCGCGTAGGAACCTTGAGGAGATCCACAAGGAGTACCTCGCGAAGGAGCAGGCCAAGCAGCAGTACGACGCGGCGGTTACGGCGAACAACGGCCGGCCGCCTGCTGGGCAGCAGCCGACGACCCAATCCGACCTGGAAGACCTGAACTGGCGCGCTCGCCACATCATGTACGGGCTGAGCAGCGAACTCGCCACCGCCCAGGTGCAGCTTCGCAAGCCTCCGGTGTACAAGAATCCCAAGGGCTCGAGTGACGAACCTGAAAACGGAGGTGGCTCGGGTGGTAGTAGCGCGATGGGCGGCTCGAGCCCGCCGGTGCTTCCGCCCGTTGTGCCGATGCCAGCGGGCGGGGGTGCGAGCTACAGTCCCTCTCCGACTCCGGCCATCCACACTGTCGTTCCGACACCACCTGCGCCTGGTGCAGGTCCGATCCTCGGTGGTACTGGGCCGATAGCTCCCCCGGCGGTGCCACCAACGCCGCCGAGCGTCGTTCCACCGCCGCCGCCCACCGTTGGTCCCGGTTTGCCACCGCACCCGATTCCCCCTGGCTTGCCGCCAGGAGCCAGACCGCCAGGATTGCCTCCTGGGGCTAAGCCGCCGGGGCTGCCTCCTGGCTATCCGACGTCAGCGGTACCACTTGGGAACCAGCTAAACAAGCCAGGACTTGGCCCCAACGTTGGAATGGGTCCGCGAGTAATGCCTCCGGGCGGGATGATCGGTGGAACACCAGGCACAGGCCTCTCACAGCCCGCTTCGGGAGTTGGAGGAACTCGGCGGATCAACCCGGTCGGTGGTGTCATCGGCGGTAACGGCGCAGGCACGACGCCAGTCGGTGCCAGCCAGCGAATCAGTAGTATGAGCTCTGGCGCACGAACTGGTGGTCAGAGTAGCGGTAGCAACGAAGAAAACAGTCGCCACTGGGACCCGGATAATCCATGGGAGACAGATGAGGGAGTAGCGCCGGTCATGTTGCCCAGTCGCAATGAGGGCAGGATCGACCCTGGCCCGGCGATCGGTCACAAGCGGTGATCTTCCGCACAACCCGCACGGCCGTGGCACTGCTTTGTGCCACGGCCGTCGCATTTTTGCCAGCGACGGCGGCCAGGGCCGACCAGATGCGTAGCAATCAATGGCATCTGAAGTACCTGAAGATTGCCGAAGCACACAAAGTTAGCCAGGGCCAAGGGGTCACTGTCGCCATCATAGACACCGGCGTCGATCCCCATCCCGACCTTAAGAATAACCTACTGTCGGGCACTGTTACTGCCGGTAGGGGGTCGGGAGACGGACGCCGGGATAGCGACCCCGGCGGGCATGGGACCGGGATGGCCGGCTTAGTTGCCGCCCATGGCCGCGGGAGCAATGGGGCTTTAGGGATCGCACCCAAGGCCAAGATAATTCCAATACAAGATGGGACAGGGGCTGGCGGGGCTGGCGAAATGGACGATACCGCCGAAGCCATTGAATGGGCGGTATCGAAGCGAGTAGACGTAATCAGCATATCCTCAGGAGGGGGATCTTCATCTCGCCTGAACGCCGCGCTACGAGCAGCGTCCGAGGCAGATATTGTCATCGTTGCAGCAGCCGGCAACAGGCCCGGAGATTTTCTAATCCAATTTCCCGCCGCAGCAGAGGGAGTCGTTGCGGTTGGCGCGACTGACCAGAGAGGAGGGCACGCCGACATCTCTGTTACAGGCAGTAGGCTCGCCATCAGCGCACCTGGGGTCGGAATTGTCAGCACCTCGGTTAACGGGCGCTATCGAACCGGCACTGGAACCTCGCCATCGACTGCGATCGTGGCTGGGGCGGCTGCGCTCGTACGGAGCAAGTTTCCGGATCTGTCGGCGGAGGAAGTCGTCCATCGGCTGACCGCAACCGCAGATGACAAGGGGGCGCCGGGTCGGGACGTGGAGTACGGGTACGGCGTACTCAACCTGGTCAAGGCGCTGACGGCGGACGTACCTCCCCTGGAGGGAAGCGCCGATCCGAGCGCTAGTGCCGCGGCCAGCCCCAGTCAGACCCAGCCCACCGGCAACGCGGCTCCCGAGCCGGAGAACAGATCGAACGTCGGCTCGACGATCCTGATCGGTGTCCTGGTGGCTCTCGTCGTACTGGGCCTGTTGGTGACCCTGCTGGTGGTGCTCCTGATGCGACGGCGACAGCAGCCGCGCCGCTTCTGAATTGAGCCGCCCGAACACCCGGCCCGATCGCGGGTAGCTCTCGCCGGGCCGGGTACGTTGGCCGTCGTGCACACGACAAATCGGCTACGCCTGGTGCTCGCCTCGGCGAGTCCGGCCCGACGCAAGCTCCTGCAGGCCGCCGGTATCGAGCCGGACGTACTGGTCAGCGGGGTCGACGAATCGCAGGTGGACCCCTCGACCCCGGAAGTCCTGAGCCTCACACTGGCTCAACTGAAGGCACGAGCGGTAGCCGAGCGGATCGCATCGGCTGGTACAGGTGCCGGTGCCATCGATGAGATCGGAAACAACGCGGCCGAGCCCCGTACGCTGGTGCTCGGCTGTGACTCGGTGCTGGCCTTCGACGGCGAGATCCTCGGCAAGCCGGCCGACGCGGACGAGGCGACCCGCCGCTGGCAGGTGATGCGGGGAAAGAGCGGCGTGCTGCACACCGGGCACTGCCTGATCGACCTGTCGAACGGGCGGGAGGTTGCCCGGGTCGCCGGCACCGCCGTCTACTTCGCGGAGATCACCGACGAAGAGATCGCCGCGTACGTGGCGACAGGTGAGCCGTTGCAGGTGGCGGGCGCGTTCACCATCGACGGGCTGGGTGGCCCGTTCGTCGACCGGGTGGACGGCGATCCCGGCGCGGTGATCGGCCTCTCCCTGCCGCTGTTCCGCCACATGCTCGGCGACCTCGACCTGCTGATCACGGACCTCTGGGCCGCCCGAACGACTCCGTTCGATGCCGCCCGAACGACTCCGTTCGGTGCCGACGCCGGGACGGCGGCCACGTCGGCGGCGACCGACCCGCACTGACGAACCGCTACCGTCGGCCGGGAACCTGGCATAGCGTCGAGCCGTGCCGACGAAGTCGATTCCGCTCACCGAAGACCTGCACGCGTACGTCCTGGCGCACGGCTCCCCGCTGGACGTCCTGGCCCAGGAGCTGATCGACGAGACGGTCTCCCTACTGCCGGCCGACGCCGAGATGCAGATCGCTCCGGAGCAGGCCGGACTCCTCACCTTCCTGACCCGGCTGGTGAACGCCCGGCAGGCGGTCGAGGTCGGCACCTTCACTGGGCTCTCCTCGTTGGCGATCGCCCGTGGCCTGCCCGCCGGCGGCCGGTTGACCTGCTTCGACATCTCGGAGGAGTACACGGCGGTTGCCCGCCGGTACTGGGCACGGGCCGGCGTCGACGACCGGATCGAGCTGCGGATCGGCCCGGCCGCCGAGAGTCTGCGGTCTCTCCCCGTGGAGCCGCACCTCGACCTCGCCTTCGTCGACGCCGACAAGCCGGGCTACCTGACCTACTGGGCCGAGTTGGTGCCGAGGATGCGTACCGGTGGGTTGATCGTGGTGGACAACGTGCTGCGGGGCGGTCGGATCCTGGCCCCGCAGAGCGTGGCGGACCGGGCGATCGCCGAGTTCAACGAGGCAGTACTCGCCGACGAGCGGGTCGAGCTCGTGATGCTGCCGATCGCCGACGGCCTCACCCTGGCCCGCCGCCGCTGACCGTCACCTGCACCGACGCCGACACCTGCCCGGGGCTACGGGCGGAACCGGCGCCGGGGCCGGCTCCGCCCGTACCCGATGGGGAGCTAGCGGACGCTGCGGGCGAACTCGCGCGCGGCCCAGACCACGGCGAGCGCCGTGATCACCGCCATCACCGAGAGTCCCTGCCAGACGGCGTCGTTGCCGAGATCGCCGGCGAACAGCGCCCGGGCGCCGTCGACCGCCCAGGAGAACGGGTTCCAGTCGGCGATCCCCTGCAACCAGCCGGGCGCGAAGTTCAGCGGCAGCAGGATCCCCGAGAGCAGCAGAACCGGTTGGGCGATCGTGTTCATCAGCGGCGCCAGCGCGTCCTCGCTCTTCACCACCAGCGCGATCCCGTAGGACAGTGCCGACGTCATCAGCGCGATCAGGGCAAGCATCAGGTACGCGAGCAGCAGGTCCCCGATGAAGACCGAGAGCCCGAAGGCCAGCGCCAGCACGGTGATGATGATCGCCTGGGCGATCAGCGACACCACGTCGCGCAGCGACCGGCCGAGCAGCAGGGCGAGCCGGCTGACCGGGGTGACCCGGGACCGTTCGATCACCCCGGCCCTTAGTTCGGCGATCAGACCGAAGCCCTGGAACAGCCCGCCGAAGATGGCGAGCAGGACCAGCAGGCCGGGCACGAAGATCCGGTACGCCTCCGCGTTGCTCGACGCCTGCAACGCGGGCTTGAGCAGCGGGGCGAAGAGCAGCAGGTACATCACCGGCTGGAAGATGCCGACGAAGAGCCAGACGGGCTGGCGGACCAGCAGTAGGAACTGCCGCTGGAAGATCAACCATGTGTCGCGGGCGAATTTCATCACAAGTCTCCTGTTCGGCGGTGCGCGGCGAACGCGCAGGACTCGCGCGGCGAGCGGTCAGGACTCGCGCAGCGAGCGGCCGGTCTTGGTGAGGAACACGTCGTCGAGGCTGGGCCGGTGCAGCTCGATCGAGCTGAGCGCGATGCCGGCAGCGTCGAGCGCGCGGAGGATCTGGGGCATGTCCCGGGCCCCGTCGTTGACGTAGAGCCGGAGCGCGCCCTCGTCCGAGGTCTCCAACCTGGTGACGTACGGCTCGGTCTCCAGCACCTTGCCGGCGTCCTGGGCCGACCCCTCGATGGCGACGAGCACCACGTCGCCGGAGATCTCCCGCTTCAGCTCCGCCGGTGTCCCCTCGGCGACCACCTCGCCGTGGTCCATGATGGCGATCCGGTCGCAGAGCGCGTCCGCCTCGTCCAGGTAGTGCGTGGTGATGAAGACCGTCATGCCCTCGGCGCGCAGCCGGCGGATCTCGTCCCACATGTGCGCCCGGCTCTGCGGGTCGAGGCCGGTGGTCGGCTCGTCCAGGAAGACGATCTTCGGTTCGTGGATGATGCCGAGCGCGATGTCGACCCGCCGGCGCTGGCCACCGGAGTACGTCTTGCACTTGCGGTCGGCGTACTCGGTGAGCTGGAACGCCTCCAGGGCGCGTACCGCGCGCCGGCTCGCCTCGGCCTTGCTGAGGCCGTACATCCGGGCGTGCAGTACCAGCTCCTCGCGGGCGGTCGACTCGTCCCAGGTGCTGCCGCCCTGGGCCACGTAGCCGATCCGCCGCCGCACCTCACCCGGGTTGGTCCGCAGGTCGACGCCGGCGATGTTGGCCTCGCCGCCGTCCGGTTCGATGAGCGTGGCGAGCATCCGCAGCGTGGTGGTCTTGCCCGCGCCGTTCGGGCCGAGGAAGCCGAAGATCTCCCCCTCGGCCACCACGAGGTCGACACCGCGGACCGCGTCGACCGACTTCTTCGCTCTGCCCTGCCGGGAGCGGAACGACTTCCGCAACCCCTTTGTCTCGATCATGCCTGCTCCTGGTCAGCCTGGACCGGCATCCCCACCGGCCCCATCCCCCGGGGCACGCCAGAAGGCGCCCACCGCAACGCTTCCGGGAGGCTAACGCGATATAGCGCATCTAGTCAACGTTGATTATTACGCGTCGTACTGCCGTCCCCGGCAGGTAGGGACGACGACTCCGACGACGACTCCGACCCCGCCACCAACGGCGGCCCGGCGGAAGCCGGATCGTCCGGCGTACGCCCGCCGGCCCAGGAGGCGTCGACGGCCATCGAGGCGAACTGCGCCCAATCCTGGTTCTCCGCGTAGTCCTCCGGCAGGTACGGCACCCCGGCATCGATCAGGTCGGCGATCCGCTCACACCAGCCGATCTCCCCCTCCGCCCGGGCGATCGACAACTGCCACATCCAGGCGACATGCACCGGCTTGTCCTTCTTCATCCAGCCGGACTCCATCGCCGCCCGCAGGCTGTCGTTGACCGCCCGCAGCAGTCGGGCCCGGTTACGCAGCGCCGCCGACGCCTCTTCCCGGGGCAGTGCGGGCAGGAAGGAGAAGGCCGCGAAGAACGGGTCGACGACCTCGCCGAGGTTCCACCAGTTGCCCCTGAGCAGGCCCTGGAACTCGTCCTCGCCCTGTGGGGTGATCCCGTACGTGACCCGGGCCGGACGGGCGCCGACCTGCTCGGTGGCCACCTCCCGTAACAATCCCTCCTCGGTCAGCTTGCGCAGCGCGTGATAGATCGAGCCGGGCTGGACGTTCGCCCACTTGTCCGCGCTCCAGCTCAACAGCTCGCGACGTACGTCATAGCCGTGCACCGGTTGCATCCACCGGACCAGGCCGAGAATCATCATTCGGGTAGCTGACACACCCAGAAGCGTAATAGCCAAAATTGACTAGCTACCAACGCCGCCCCGTGGCACGGGCCGACCAGCTAGGTAACAGCGTGTAGCTGACTCGGTGACCAACAGCAACGCCGCCTTCTCGGCGGCAGCTGGAAGCGACTATCGAGCGGGTCGGGAGCAGCGCCGGACCCGGGTCGGCCGACCGGGTCACCGCCCCCGCCCGTCGGGCGGACGGCCGGGATCGTTGACAATGGCGCCTGGCAACGTCCCTGGCAGCCACCTCGGCGACCGGCGACGGTGGGGAGCGATTCGAGGAGGAGCAGCCGCGTGCGCAAGGTACTGATCGCCAACCGGGGCGAGATCGCGGTACGGGTCGTCCGCGCCTGCCGGGACGCCGGACTGGCCAGCGTCGCCGTCTACGCCGACTCGGACCGGGATGCGCTGCACGCCACCCTCGCCGACGAGGCGTACGCACTCGGCGGCGAGACCGCGACCGAGACGTACCTGCGGATCGACAAGCTGCTCGACGTGGCCGCCCGGTCGGGCGCTGATGCCGTACACCCGGGTTACGGGTTTCTCTCGGAGAACGCGGACTTCGCGGCGGCGGTGATCGACGCCGGCCTGACCTGGATCGGGCCGAGCCCGCAGGCGATCCGCGACCTGGGCGACAAGGTCACCGCCCGGCATCTCGCGCAGCGGGCCGGCGCTCCGCTGGTGCCCGGCACCTCCGAGCCGGTGAGCGGGCCGGACGAGGTGCTGGCCTTCGCCGCCGAGCACGGTCTGCCGGTGGCGATCAAGGCGGCGTTCGGCGGCGGCGGCCGGGGCCTCAAGGTGGCCCGGACGATGGCGGAGATCCCGGCGCTCTTCGAGTCGGCCACCCGCGAGGCGCTGGCCGCGTTCGGCCGGGGCGAATGTTTCGTCGAGCGGTACCTGGACCGGCCCCGACACGTCGAGGCGCAGGTCCTCGCCGACCAGCACGGCAACGTCGTGGTGGTCGGGACCCGGGACTGCTCGCTGCAACGCCGCCACCAGAAACTCGTCGAGGAGGCGCCGGCCCCGTTCCTGACCGACGAGCAGCGGGCGGCGATCCACGCCAGCGCGAAGGCAATCTGCCGGGAGGCCGACTACCACGGCGCCGGCACCGTGGAATACCTGGTCGGCGTGGACGGCACCATCTCCTTCCTGGAGGTGAACACGCGCCTACAGGTGGAGCACCCGGTGACCGAGGAGACCGCCGGCATCGACCTGGTCCGGGAGCAGTTCCGGATCGCGTCCGGCGAGAAGCTCCGGTTCGACGCCGATCCCGTGCCGCGCGGGCACTCGATCGAGTTCCGGATCAACGGCGAGGACCCGGGCCGGAACTTCCTGCCGGCGCCGGGCACGGTGACCGCGCTGCGGCTGCCCACCGGGCCCGGCGTACGGGTGGACGCCGGCATCGTCGCGGGCGACGTGATCGGCGGCAACTTCGACTCGCTGCTCGCCAAGGTGATCGTCACTGGCGAGACCCGTACCGAGGCGCTGGAGCGCGCTCGCCGGGCCCTCGACGAGATGGTGGTGGACGGGATGGCCACCGCGCTGCCGTTCCACCGGCTCGTCGTCCGGGACCCGGCGTTCACCTCCGCGCCGTTCACCGTGCACACCAGGTGGATCGAGACCGAGTTCGACAACACCGTGCCGGCGTTCACCGGCGCCGGGCCGGCCGACGAGCCGGCCGGCGCCCGGGAGACCGTCGTGGTCGAGGTCGGCGGCAAGCGGCTGGAGGTCAGCCTCCCCGCCGGCTACGGCGCGGGTACGACCCCGGCCGCCGGCCCGGTTGCCTCCGGTGCTGCCGCCCGACGGCCGGCCCGGCGCGCTGGCCGGTCGGGTACGGCGGGCGGGGCCGCCGCCGGTGGAGACGCGCTGACCTCCCCGATGCAGGGCACCATTGTCAAGATCGCGGTTGCCGACGGCGACACGGTCGCCGAGGGTGACCTGATCGTCGTCATGGAGGCGATGAAGATGGAGCAGCCGCTGCACGCGCACAAGGCCGGCGTGGTGAGCGAACTCGCCGTCGAGGTCGGTGGGGTGCTCACCGCCGGTGCCGTCATCTGCGTCATCAGCTGACCCGTCCGGCACACGTCGCACACCCTCGGCCCGGAGTCCCGGCACCGGCTGGCCGCGAGCCCAGACAGTCAGGCGGGCAGACGGCGAGCCCAGACAGTCAGGCGGGCGAGGAAACGACGAGAGCGGGGACACCGGCGTCGCGGGACCCCGGCGACACCGGTGAGAACCGGAGAGGCTGGTGACGTGACCAGCGGGACTGCCGGGCCGGGCGGATCGTCCTCCGGCATGATGGCCAGGTGCGGTTCATCACCGGCGGAAAGCCCACCCAGGATCTGACCTACAACGACGTCTTCCTGGCCCCGGTCCGGTCGGCCGTGGAGTCCCGGCTCGACGTCGACCTGGCCAGCAGCGACGGGACCGGCACCACCATCCCGATCGTGGTGTCCAACATGACGGCGGTGGCCGGTCGGCGGATGGCCGAGACGGTGGCCCGGCGCGGAGGTCTCACCGTACTGCCGCAGGACATCCCGATCGAGGTGGTCGCCGAGGTGATCGGCTGGGTCAAGCAGCGGCACCTGGTGCACGACACCGCGATCACGCTCGGTCCGACCGACACCGTCGGAGACGCCATCCATCTGTTGCCGAAGCGGTCGCACGGTGCGGTGATCGTGGTCGACCCGGATGGGCGGCCGGTCGGCGTGGTGACCGAGGCCGACACGGTCGGGGTGGACCGGTTCGCGCAGTTGCGGCATGTGATGTCCACCGAACTGCACACCGTACCCGCCGAGGCCGATCCCCGGACCGGGTTCGACCGGCTGTCCCGGGGTCGCCGCCGGCTCGCTCCGGTGGTCGACGTCGAGGGCCGGCTGGTCGGGGTACTGACCCGCCGGGGCGCGCTGCGGGCCACGCTGTACCGGCCCGCGCTGGACGGCAAGGGTCGGTTGCGGATCGCCGCCGCGATCGGCATCAACGGCGACGTCGCCGGCAAGGCCGCCGCGCTCTTCGAGGCCGGGGTGGACACCCTGGTGGTGGACACCGCGCACGGCCACCAGGAGCGGATGCTCCGGGCCCTGCGTGCGGTACGCAGCCTGGACCCGCCGGTCCCGGTGGCCGCCGGCAACGTGGTCACCCCGGAAGGGGTACGGGATCTGGTCGAGGCGGGTGCGGACATCGTCAAGGTCGGCGTGGGGCCGGGTGCGATGTGCACCACCCGGATGATGACCGGGGTGGGCCGGCCACAGTTCTCCGCGGTACTCGACTGCGCTGCCGCCGCCCGCGAGCTGGGCCGGCACGTCTGGGCCGACGGCGGGGTACGCCACCCGCGCGACGTCGCCCTGGCCCTGGCCGCCGGGGCGTCGAACGTGATGATCGGTACCTGGTTCGCCGGCACCTACGAGTCACCCGGGGATCTCTACACCGACGCCGACGGCCGGCGCTACAAGGAGAGCTTCGGCATGGCCTCGGCGCGGGCGGTCAGTGCGCGTACCGCCGAGGACAGCCCGTACGACCAGGCCCGGAAGGCGGTCTTCGAGGAGGGGATCTCCAGCGCGCGGATGTACCTCGCCCCGAACCGGCCGGGCGTGGAGGACCTGATCGACGAGATAGTCGCCGGGGTACGCAGCGCGTGCACGTACGCCGGCGCCGCCGATCTCGCCGAGTTCCACGCCAACGCGGTGGTCGGGGTGCAGAGCGCCGCCGGCTACACCGAGGGGATGCCGCTGCCCACCAACTGGTGAGGTGACCGGGTGAGCGGCATCGGCCCCGGCGGCTCAACCGGGTGTCGCGAAGAGGCGAGCGATCACCAGCCTGGCGGCGGCCTCCGGGTCGTCGCCGACCTGGTCGCCCCGAAGCGCTCCGCCGAGCCACAGGTTGGCGAAGCCGTGCACGATCGACCAGGCGGCCAGCTCGGTCTGCGCCGCCTCCGGGCCGACCGGTGCCGCCGGCAGGCCGGCCACACCGGCCCGGAGTGCCGCCCGGGCCCGCTGCTGGCCGGCGGCGAGTGCGGCGTCGTCGCGGTGGAAGAGATCCGGCCGGAACATCACCTCGAAGTAGGCCCGGTGCCGCACCGCGAACATGACGTAGCCGACGCCGAGTTCGAGCAGGTTGCCGTCGGACTCCTGGCGGATCCGGGCCAGCCTGTCGGCCAGCATCTCGAAGCCCTCGGTGGCGAACGCGGTGAGCAGCCCGGCCTTGTCGCCGAAGTGGTGCGCCGGGGCGGCGTGCGAGACGCCGGCCCGGCGGGCCAGGTCGCGCAGGCTGAGACCGGCCGGACCGGACTCCTCGATCGCGGTCGCGGCGGCGGAGAGCAGCGCCCGCCGCAGGTCTCCATGGTGATACGGCCGGCCCGGTGCTTCACTCTCCTCGCTCATACCCGCGAGCATATCTTGTCATCGACAAGTTCCCTGGGTCGAGAGGGCCGGACGGGCATGAACCAGTTCGACGGTGATACCACAGAGGCATCATGATGCCTCTGTGGTATCACGCTCGCGGGGAACATCCCCGACAGCCGGTCGGGGAGGCAGTCGCCAGACCACGCCCGGCAGGGTCTCAGGGTAGGAGTTCCGCCGACCGGCCGGCGACCACCCCCGCGATCAGGCCCAATGCGTCCGGCGCCGCCATCGGGTCGACGCCCCGGCCGTCCCGCAGCCGCAGCGCCACCTGCCCGGCCGCCACCTCGCGGGCACCGAGCACCGCCGCGTACGGGACCCTGCGCCGGGCGGCGTCCCGGATCCGGGCGCCGAGCGACCCGTCGACGACCAGCTCCGCCCGCAGCCCGGCGAGTACGCAGTCCCGGCGGAACGCCTCGGCCGCCGCCACCTGCTCCGGCCCGACCGGCAGTACCCGCACCTGGACCGGGGCGTACCAGGCCGGGAAGGCTCCGGCGTGCACCTCGATCAGGTACCCGAAGAGCCGCTCCATGCTGCCGACCAGGCTCCGGTGCACCATCACCGGCCGCGCCCGCCGTCCCCGGGCGTCGGCGTAGCAGAGGTCGAACCGGGCCGGCTTGTCGAAGTCGAGCTGGATGGTGGAGAGGGTCGACTCCCGGCCGGCCGCGTCCCGTACCTGGATGTCGATCTTCGGTCCGTAAAATGCCGCCTCCCCGGGCGCCTCGACGTACGGCAGTCCGGACAGTGCCGCCCGGAGCAGGTCCTCGGCGTGCCGCCACTCCTCGTCGTCGCCGACGTACTTCTCGCCCGGTCCGCGCAGCGACAGCCGGAACCCCGCCGGGCGTACCCCGAGCGCGGCGTGCGCCACCCGGATCAGCTCCAGCACCTCGGCGACCTCGGCGCCGACCTGCTCCGGCGGACAGAAGTTGTGCGCGTCGTTGAGCGAGATCGCCCGCACCCGGCTGAGCCCGCCGAGCACCCCGGACCGCTCCGGCCGGTACATCCCGCCCAGCTCGGCGATGCGCAGCGGCAGCTCCCGATAGGACCGGCCCCGGGCCCGGTAGACCAGGGCGTGGTGCGGGCAGAGCGCCGGACGGAGTACGAACTCGTCGTCGTCGGAGAGCCGCAGCACCGGGAACATGTCTCCGGCGAAGTAGCCGAGATGCCCGGACAGCTCGAACAGCTCCCGCTTGCCCAGCGGGGGCGAGTAGACGTGCTGGTAGCCGGCCCGGCGTTCCAACTCGCGGACGTACTCCTCGACGCTGTGCCGGGCGGCGGCGCCGGCCGGCAGCCAGACCGGCAGCCCTGCCCCGGAGAGCGGATCGGCGTGGAACAGCTCCAGCTCGCGGCCGAGCCTGCGGTGGTCGTGCATGTCAGCTCCCAGATCTGGTACGGCCCGACGGCTGCTCCACCCCGGGACCGCGCCGATCTGGTGCGCACGACGAAAGCCCCGGAGCGGATCGCCCCGGGGCCAGTCGACGAGTTGGTCTGCGTCAGCGCGGCACGCCGGGGTGTCCCGGCGTCGTCGTCTCGCTCATCGCGCTGCGCATGGCGGCCACGGTACTCCGGCTGGCTGGCCGCCCGCAGTCGATTTCCACCCGGCCCGGCTCAGCGCAGTCGGGTGATGGTCACCTCGACGCCCTGCCCGGTGTTGGCGAGCACGTCGGCCCGGACCCGCAGCTCCACGCTGGACAGCGGTTGCGGGGCATGCAGCGCCTCGTACGCGTCCCGCGGCATCCCGGGCGCGCCGAACATCTCGTCCCAGCCGGGGCCGAGGCGGTAGTCCTCGAACAAGTCCGCCATGACCTGACGCCACGCCGATCTCGTTGCGCCCGCGCAACACCGCGACGACGCATGACCAGCAAAAACCGATCACGGCCGTATCGGCGGTCAGGCGATGACTGCCCCGAGCACCACGGCAGGTCGGTGCCTTGATCGCCGATGGCGGATTCGCCGATTAGGAGGGCCGCCGGCGCGGGACCCGCCGGCGGCCCGGTGGCGAACCGCTTCGACCACCGGGAACGGGGGACCCGACGGGATACGGTTCGCGCGCCGACAACGGTACGCCGCCGGCCGCGCCACCACCGCCCCGCGAAGCTATCCGTACCACCCGCCCGGAGCCGCCGGAGTCCCCTACTCCAGCCCGTGCAGCATCAACTGCCGCGCCGCCTCGGTGATCGATCCGGACAGCGAGGGATAGATGGTGAAGGTCATCGCCAACTGGTCGACCGTGAGGTTGTTCTCCACCGCCATGGTGATCGGCAGGATCAGCTCGCTGGCCTTCGGCGCCACCACGACACCGCCGACGACCTGGCCACTGGCCGGGCGGCAGAACAGCTTGATGAAGCCGTCCCGAAGGTCGGCCATCTTGGCCCGGGCGTTGCCCGCCAGCGGCAGCATCACCTGGCGGGCCGGGACCCGCCCCGAGTCCACCTCGTTCTGCGACACCCCGACCGTGGCCAGTTCGGGATCGGTGAAGACGTTGGCGGCGACGGTACGCAGCCGCAGCGGCGAGACCGCCTCGCCCAGCGCGTGCCACATCGCGATCCGGCCCTGCATGGCGGCGACGCTGGCCAGCGGCAGTACCCCGGTGCAGTCACCCGCGGCGTAGATGCCGGGCACGTTGGTCCGGGAGACCCGGTCGGTGCTGACGTAGCCGCCCGGGGCCACCGTCACGCCGTACTCGGTCAGGCCGAGATCCGCGGTGTTGGGGATCGAGCCGACCGCCATCAGCGCGTGCGAACCGGACACCACCCGGCCGTCGGCGAGTTCCACCTCGACCCCGTCGCCGGAGCGGCGGACCGCGTTCGCCCGGCTGTTGTTGAGGATCTCCATCCCCCGGGCCCGGAAGACCTGCTCGATCGCCATCGCGGCGTCGGGGTCCTCGTGCGGCATCACCCGGTCGCGGCTGGAGACCAGGGTCACCTGTACCCCCATCGCCAGGTAGGCGCTGGCGAACTCGGCGCCGGTGACGCCGGAGCCGATCACGATCAGCTGTTCCGGCAGCTCGGCCAGGTCGTACACCTGGCGCCAGGTCAGGATCCGCTCGCCGTCCGGGACCGCGGTGGGCAGTACCCTCGGGGTGGCACCGGTGGCGATCAGCACGGTCGAGGCGTCCATCGAGTACGTGGAGTCACCGTCCGACGGGGTCACCAGCACCCGGTGGGTGTGACCGAGCGTGTCCTCGCCGAGCCGGGCCCGACCGGAGACGAAGGTCACGCCGGCCTTGATCAGTTTTGCCTGGATGTCGGCGGACTGGGCGAGCGCGAGCCGCTTGACCCGGCCGTAGACGGTCGGCGCGTCGACGGTGATCGCGTCCAGCCCGTCCGAGTGCACCCCGAACTCCTCGGTGTCCCGATATCCGGTCACCACTTCGGAACTGGCGATGAAGGTCTTCGACGGTACGCAGTCGTGCAGTACGCACGCTCCGCCCGCCCCGTCGGTCTCGACCACCGTCACATCGGCGTCCAACTGGGCGGCGACCAGCGCCGCCTCGTAGCCGGCCGGCCCCCCGCCGATGATCACAATCCGGCTCACAGTGCTCGCCCTCCGTCGCTGCTTCCAGTGACAATCTTGTTCAGAACCCGTCCGACACGCACGGTCGTATTCTCCCCCACCCCTCCACCGGGCTATCGTCATCGCCGTGCGTCATTACGCCGCGTACGGCTCAAACCTCGATCCCGCCCGGATGCGTGCCTACTGCCCGCACTCGCCGATGGTGGGCACCGGCTGGCTGGAAGGCTGGCGGCTCACCTTCGCCGGCGAGGGGGTGATCGGCTGGGAGGGCGCCGTCACCACCATCGTCGAGTCGCCCGGCGATCGGGTCTTCGTCGCACTCTACGACGTGCACTCCTGGGACGCCGCCCAACTCGACGAGGTCGAGGGGGTGGCCTCCGGCACGTACCGGAAGCTGCACGTCCGGGTGGTCACCCTGGACGGCGAGATCACCGCCTGGGTGTACGTCTTCGCCGGCTACGAGGGCGGGCTGCCCACCGCGTGGTACCTGTCGGAGATCGCCAACGCGGCGGAGAAGGCCGGTGCCCCCGACGACTACGTGGCCGAACTGCGTTCCCGGCCCACCGGCACCGCCTCGGCCTGACCCGGCCGTCCCCGCTACCGGCGAAGCCGTCCCGCTACCCGGGAAGTGGGCAGGGGATCTCCACGGTCACCAGCGTCGGGCCGCCGACCGGGCTGCGCACAGTGGGTATCCCGTCGAACGCGCCCAGTCGACGCCGCATGCCGCGCAGCCCGGTCCCACGGGCCGGATCAGCGCCGCCCCGACCGTCGTCGGCGACCGTGATCCGCAACACCGTGCCGGTGTGCGCGATGTCGATCTCCACCGTGTTCGCACCGCCGTGCCGGCTGGCGTTGGCCAGCGCCTCCAGCACGCAGAAGTACGCCGCCGACTCCACCGGCGCGTCGAGCCGGCCCGGCAGTTCCCCGGTCACCCGTACCGGGACCGGGCTGTCCAGCCCCACGGCCCGGAGCGCGTCCGGCAGGCCCCGCTCGGCGCCCCCACCATGCTCACAGTCAGTCCAGGTTGGGCGGTGACATCCGCACGCCGGTCAGCGCGGCGCCGAGCAGGCTGACCAACTCCACCCGCTCCGCCGGGTCGAGCACCCCGTACGCCTGGGCCACGATCCGGTCGGTCACCGACTCGGCCCAGAGCCGCCGCCGGACCAGCGGCCCGACCGGCGGGTACGGCGGCGACCAGCCGTATGTCACCGCGCCGGACTCGCCCTCCGGACCGGCGAGGATGACCTCCATCGCCGTCATGCCGGCCGCGCGCACCGCCATCAGGCTGGCGCCGGAGTAGTACTCGAAAAGCAGGTGCAGCAGCACGGCCGCCCGGGCGGCCGGGGCGGCGTCCGCCGGCACCGGCATGCCCCGCCAGGCCGCGAAGAGCGGCATCCCGGTGGCGTCGGCCGCCACCACGACCGGCTCGACCAACTCGATCAGCCGGGCCAGCGGCGGGAAGTTGGCCAGGTAGTCGATCCCCCAGCGGCAGCACTCGGCCCGGCTTACCTCGGCCACCGCGCTCGGGGTGGCCACCCGGACGGCGGTCTCCCAGCCGTCGGCGACCGCGTCCGGCGATAGGATGCCGATCGCGGCGGCCACGGTCTCGGTCCGTACGTCGCCGAGGACCGCACCACGACCGGTCACCAGGAACGCCCAGCCGGAGATGCCCATCTGGCGCGCCCGGCGCAACGTGCGGGGACACTCGATGAAGGCGCTGCCCAACTTCAGCACGGTCGGCCTGGCCGCGCCGGCGGCCTGCTCGGGGGTCAACGACACTGCCTTCCGGTCTGAGTTCCGGGTTCCGCCCGCGTCACCCGGTTGAGTCTGCCTCGCAGACGGGGATTTCGGCAGCCCCGACCGCCAGCCGCGCCGGAACGACCCGCCGGGCGCCTCCCGGCCCGACCGAGCTGGCCCGACCGAACCGGGCGCGTCCAGCGCGCCAGCCCGACCGAGCCGGGCGCCGGGATCGGTGACGGCGGCGCCGCCTCAGGGCGTGTCGTCGCCGTCCTCCGCCATCGCCTCGACCGCCGCCTGCACCTCGCCGGCCCGACGCCGGGCGGCGACCGCTCCCCGCTCGGCGGCCCGCCTTGCCAGTTTGCGCCGCCCGGACTCCTGTTCGGCGGCGGCCCGCCGCCGCTCCAGTTCGGCGAGTTCGGACTCGATCGCGGTCAGCGCCGCGGCGGCGTCCCGCTCGGCCGCCACCGCCGCCGCCAGCTCCGCCTCGGCCCGCTCCTGCCGGGTACCCGCCTCGGCCAGCGCCCGGTCGAGGGTACGACGACGGGCGGCCCGGGCGGACTCCTCGGCCCGGGCGGCCCGGGCGGCTGCCCGCTCGGCGGTCGAGGCGCCGCGCTGCCCACCGGCAGCACCCGGTCGCCCCGCCCCGGCTCCGGTACGCCGGCCGTCCACCCCGCCCGCCGCCGCCCGACCGGTCCCGGTCTCCCGGCCCGGCTCCGCGGACCCGTCGGCGGCGGCCTCGGCGGCTTCCTCGACCAGTTCGTCGACGGCGCCTTCGGTCAGCTCCCCGGTGTCCGGGCCGCCGACGATCAGTCGCAGCTGTGGCCTGGGTACCTCGCCGAAGCCGGCGTAGCTGGCCGCCCGGACCAGTCGGCCGGACCGGGCCTGCTCGGCGACCTCGA
This sequence comes from Plantactinospora sp. KLBMP9567, assembly GCF_033446045.1. Classification (NCBI taxonomy): domain Bacteria; kingdom Bacillati; phylum Actinomycetota; class Actinomycetes; order Micromonosporales; family Micromonosporaceae; genus Plantactinospora; species Plantactinospora sp. KLBMP9567. The sequence goes on from NZ_JAWQRR010000026.1 coordinate 154,199, forward strand.
CGTCGGCGAGCGCCGCGTTCAACGTCGCCTCCACCTCGGCCAGCGGCAGCTTTCCGCCAGCCAGCCGGGGATCCTCCTCCTCGGCGAGCGCCCGGGCCTGGCCGACCAGCGCACCCACCACGCCCCGCCGCTGCGCGGAGAGTTCCCGCAGGCGGTCGCCGCGCAGTTCCCGCTGTGCGCCCCGGAGCGCGGCGGAGAGTTCGACCAGGTCGGCCATCAGCTCCGGGCGGCGTAGGGCCAGCAGGTTCACCAGCCAGGCCGCCACGGTCGGCTTGCGCAGCTTGGCTATCTCGCGGGCGGCGCTCGGGTCGCCGGCGGCCCGGGCCGCGGCGGCCGCCCCGGAGCGGGCGGCGACGAAGCCGTCCGGCGGCGCGGTGTAGAGCCGTTCGACGAGGTCACGGGGCAGGTCGGGCATTCTCTCGATTCTCCGGGTTCAGTCGACCGCGGTCCCGGGCACCAGGCGGGCGTAGTCGCAGTTGGCCAGCAGCGCCATGTTCTTGTCGTACACCGTCAGCCCGGCGTCGCCGAGCAGCCCGTCGTGCAACGCGTACGCCCGGCGCGGGCTGACCGCCCGGACGAAGGTCACCGAGTCGGCGAGCTTGAGCCAGGGACCCGAGATCGGCACGAACAAAGTGTCCACCTGCACCGCCTCCGGTACGTCGAACGAGTCGCCCGGGTGGTACACCGAGTCGTTCACCAGGAAGCCGAGGTTCACCACCCGGGGAATCTCCGGATGGATCTCGGCGTGCCAGCCGCCGTACGCCCGCACGGCGAAGCCGGCCGCCTCGAACGACTCCCCGCAGGAGACCGTGCGCACCACGCCGGCCAGTGCATCCAGTTTGGACGCCACGTCGGGATGGGTGTGGACGGTCACCGACGGACGCCGGTCGAGCGCCTCGGCCAGGGCGTCCACGTCGAGGTGGTCGGCGTGTTCGTGGGTGATCAGCACCGCGTCCACCCCGTCCAGCGCGGCCGGCTCGGTGAGGTTGCCGGGGTCGATGACCAGCACCGCCCCGTCCTCCTCCACCCGTACGCACGCGTGGCCGTACTTGGTCAGTCGCATCGAGACTCCTCGGTCACCGAATCGTGATGTCTCCAGCGCAGTCTGCCGGAACCGGGGTGACTTCGCGGCGCGTCTGACGGAACGCCTCTACGGGGGACGGACGAACGGAGGGGACATGAGCGAACGAAGCGGGACCGTGGTCGGACGGGGCAGGATCTCGGCCGGAGCGGGCCGCCGGCGAGCCGGGCTGCTGGGTGCGGTGGCACTGACCGCCGCCCTGGCGCTGGCCGGCTGCGGAGCCGACGGCGGGGACAGCGCCGCCGGCACCTCGGCGGCGGACGCCCCGGCCGGCGGTGCCGAGCAGGCACAGCCCGGCGCGGCCGAGGGGCCGCTGGGCGGGGGCGGGGCGCCACCCGCCGGCCAGCCGGCGAAGGAACCGACGACCGAGCTGGGGGTCGGTCAGCGCGCGATCGTCTACACCGGCTCGGTGACGGTACGGGTGGACGACGTGGAGGCGGCGGCTGCCCGGGCGGTGGGCATCGTGACCGGGGCGGGCGGCTTCCTCGGTGGCGACAACCGGAGCAGCGACGCGTCACGCTCCGAGGCGACCCTGCAACTGCGGGTCCCGGCCGACCGGTTCGCCGCCGTGGTGGACGAGGTCGCCCGGCTGGGCGAGCAGTTGCGCCGGGAGGTGAAGACCGACGATGTCACCGAGGAGACCCTCGACCTGGACGCCCGGATCGCGACCCAGCAGGCGAGGGTGGCCAGCGGCCGGCGGCTGCTGGCCCAGGCGAAATCCCTGTCGGACCTGGTGATGCTGGAGAGCGAGCTGGCCAAGCGGGAGGCGGACCTCGCCTCGCTGGAGGCGAAGAAGCGCCGGCTGGCCGACCTGACCGCGCTCTCCACGGTCACCGCGGTGCTGCTCGGGCCGAACGCCCAGGTGCCGGAGGACGACGAGCCGGCGATCGGTTTCCTGGCCGGGCTGGAGGGCGGCTGGACGGCGTTCGTCGTGTCGCTGCGGATCCTGCTGACCGTGCTGGGCGCACTGCTGCCGTGGGCCGTCGCGCTGGGCCTGCCGGCGTTCGGGCTGGTCTGGCTGGTCCGCCGGCTCCGCGGCCGGCGCTCCCGGCCGACCCCGCCGGCTCCGCCCCGGAGCACGCCCGCGGTCCCGGCCCAGGCGCCGGCCCCGCCCGGCTGAGCCGTTTTCCCGGGTACGCCGGGTGTCGCGTCCAGGGCACCCGGCGGCTCCGGCCCGGACCGTCGCCTCGACCCGGGTCCGGTACGGCGGGTCAGCCGGCCAGGGCCTTGAGCGCGGTCTGCACCAGCAGCCGTACGCCGACCCCGATCGCCCGCTCGTCCACGTCGAACGTCGCCCGGTGCAGGTCGACGTTGGCCGCCGCCCGCCCGACGCCGAGCCGGGCCAGCGCACCCGGTACGTGCTCCAGATACCAGGAGAAGTCCTCGCCCCCCATGCTCTGCGGGGTCTCGGCGATCCCGGCCGGGCCGGCCGAGGCCACGGTCGCGGCGGTCAGCACCCGGATCGCCCCGGCGTCGTTCACCACCGGCGGGCGCCCGCGCAGGTATTCGACGTCCACGGTGGCGCCGGTCGGGGCGATCACGTCCCGGACCACCTGGGCGACGATCTTCGGTGCCTGGTCCCAGGTGTCCCGGTCCAGCACCCGGAGCGTGCCGGCCGCCATCGCCTCGTTCGGGATGACGTTGTACTGGGTACCGGCCGAGGCCTGTCCGAAGACCAGCAGCAGTCCGCTGTTCGCCGGCACCCGCCGGTTGACCAGCGCCGGCACCTCGGTGACCAGCCGGCCCAGCGCGTCGACCAGGTCCACGGTCAGGTGCGGCCGGGCGGTGTGCCCGCCCGGTCCGGTCAGCCGGACGGTGATGTTGTCCGCCGCCGCGGTGATCGGGCCGACCCGCAGGCCGACCCGGCCGACCGGCAGGTTCGGGTCGCAGTGCAGGGCGAAGATCTGGGTCACGTCGGTCAGCCCACCGGCCTCGATGACCTCCAGCGAGCCGCAGGGCAGGATCTCCTCGGCCGGTTGGAAGATCAGCCGGACCCGCCCGTCCAGCTCGCCCCGCCGGGCGAGCTGGGCCAGCAGCAGTCCGACCCCGAGCACGACGGTGGTGTGCACGTCGTGCCCGCAGGCGTGGCAGGCACCGTCCACGGTGGATCGGTACGGGACGTCCTTGACGTCGGTCAGCGGCAGTGCGTCGAGGTCGGCCCGGAGCGCGACCACCGGCCCGGACGGCCGCCCGTCGATGTCGCAGATCACCCCGTTGCCCTTCGGCAGCAGGCGCGGCTCCAGACCGGCCACCGCCAGCTCCCGGGCGATCAGCGCGGCGGTGTCGAACTCCTGGCCGGAGAGTTCCGGGTGGGCGTGCAGGAACCGGCGGGTAGCGATCAGATCAGGCAGCCGGACGTCGAGCATCCGGTCGAGCCCGAAGGGCAGGGGCTCGGCCCCGGGCGGCGTCTCGGATTCCGACGACGCCGGCTGGCTGCCGGTCGGCAGTTGCAACGCACTCGTCACGTCGAATTCTCGATCACTGTGGATGGGATGGGACTCGGACAGCCTAGACCGCCGACGGTGACGCTGCGCAACCTCGTTCTGGTAGTGATCAGACAGCACAGCGTCACGAAAACCCTGGTAGGAGCGCTCGGCAATGTACGGAGGGCTACCTATCCCGCCATCAGACCCCGCCATCTGTGCCACACCTCCTACAACGCGTGACGGTTTCACCGGTCACGATCTAGCTCGGCAGCAGCGCCGCCCGTCCGATTTGTCGAGGTTCCGACCGTCCTCGGGCAGGCGACGATGGAGCACCACCGGGTGGGGTGGCGGGGGTCCCCAGGGTGACAGTTGGTGTCAAACGGGCCGCGCACAGGCTGTCCGCCATCCACCGGTAGGGCCCGGCCACCTCCCGATACCCGAAAAACCGGACCGGCACTCCACAGACCGCCGATCACCCGACCGGGGTACCCGGCAGCGGGCGGCGCGGTCCGCCGGGACGTCGGTGCGATCGCCGGCGGTCAGAACCGGTCGCTGGGCCGGTACGTCCCCCATACCTCGCGCAGCACGCCGCAAACCTCGCCGACGGTGGCCCGCGCCCGCAGCGCCTCCTTCATCGGGTAGAGCACGTTCTCCGTACCCGAGGCGACCGTGCGCAGGTCGGCGAGGGCGCGCTCGACGGCGGCCGAGTCCCGGTCGGCCCGCAGCCGGGCCAGCCGGTCGCGCTGGGCCGCCTCGATCGCCGGGTCGACCCGGAGCGGCTGGTACGGCTCCTCCTCGTCGACGGTGAACCGGTTGACCCCGACCACCACCCGGTCGCCGGACTCGATCTCCTGGGCCACCCGGTAGGCCGAGGACTCGATCTCGCGCTTCTGGAAGCCCGCCTCGATCGCCTCCACCGCCGAGCCGTACTCGGCGACCCGGGCCATCAGCTCGCGCACCCCCGCCTCGATCTCGTCGGTCATCGCCTCGACGACGTACGAGCCGGCGAACGGGTCCACCGTGGTGGTCAGGTCGGTCTCGTACGCCAGCACCTGCTGGGTACGCAGCGCCAGCCGGGCCGCCTTCTCGGTGGGCAGCGCGATCGCCTCGTCGAAGCTGTTGGTGTGCAGCGACTGGGTGCCGCCGAGCACCGCCGCGAGGCCCTGCACGGCGACCCGCACCAGGTTCACCTCCGGCTGCTGGGCGGTGAGCTGCACCCCGGCGGTCTGGGTGTGGAAGCGCAGCATCAGCGACTTCGGGTTCTGCGCGCCGAACTCGTCCCGCATCAGGTTGGCCCAGATCCGCCGGGCGGCCCGGAACTTCGCCACCTCCTCCAGCAGGGTGGTCCGGGCCACGAAGAAGAAGGAGAGCCGGGGCGCGAAGTCGTCCACGGCGAGGCCGGCGGCGAGCGCGGCGCGGACGTAGGAGATGCCGTTGGCCAGGGTGAAGGCGATCTCCTGCACCGGGGTCGCCCCGGCCTCCGCCATGTGGTAGCCGGAGATCGAGATGGTGTTCCACCTCGGCACCTCCTTGCGGCAGTAGCCGAAGGTGTCGGCGACCAGCCGCAGCGAGGGCTTGGGCGGGAAGATGTAGGTGCCCCGGGCGATGTACTCCTTCAGGATGTCGTTCTGGATCGTCCCGTTCAGCGCCGAGCCGGCCACCCCGGCCTCCTCCGCCACCAGTTGGTAGAGGAGCAGCAGCACCGAGCCGGGGGCGTTGATCGTCATCGAGGTGGAGACCCTGTCCAGCGGGATGCCGGCGAAGAGGGTCCGCATGTCGTCGACCGAGTCGATCGCCACGCCGACCTTGCCGACCTCGCCGTGCGCGATCGGGTGGTCGGAGTCGTAGCCCATCTGGGTGGGCAGGTCGAAGGCGACCGAGAGGCCCATGGTGCCGGCGGCGAGGAGCTGGTGGTAGCGCGCGTTGGACTCGGTGGCGGTGCCGAAGCCGGCGTACTGGCGCATGGTCCACGGCCGCGAGGTGTACATCGTCGGGTAGACGCCCCGGGCGTACGGGAACTCGCCGGGGGCACCGAGCCGGGCGTCCAGACCTGCCGGTACGTCGGCGGCGTGGTAGACCGCCTTGATCGGGAAACCCGACTCGCTCGACCGACCTTCACTCATGACCGGCATGGTAGGCCGGCTCCCGCGCACCGGGCTCTCCCGGGCCGAATCGGCCCCGCCGGAGGACGCGCCGCAAGGGTCCGGAGCCGCCCGGCACAACGCCCGTCCCGGGTGAGCAGACCGGCACTCGCCGTCGATAAATACGAACGTTGAGTGAGATAATCAACACGTACGGTCGAGTTATCGGCAACTCCGGCGGTTGTCTTTCCCTTCTGCGGTCGGAACCCGCAATATAGGGGGGTTCTGTCCTGTGCCCCCTCGATTCTCTTCGGTGGCTTTTCTGTGACTCAGATCCCGACGTGGAGTGGCGGACCGGCCAATCCCACCAACGGACGTGCGGCACCCGGCATCACCATCGGCGGTAGGTACTCGTTGCGGGCGGCGGTCGGCCACGGCGGCATGGGTACGGTGTGGCGCGCGGCCGACACCCTGCTGCGCCGCGACGTCGCGGTGAAGGAGGTCGTGCTCCCACCGGGGCTGGCCCCCAGCGACCGCGACGCGATGTACGAACGCACCCTCCGCGAGGCGCGGGCCGCGGCGGCCCTCCAGCACCCGGCGGTGGTGCAGGTCTACGACGTGGTCACCGAGGGCGGGCGGCCGTGGATCGTGATGGAGCTGCTCGACGCGCGCAGCCTCGCCGACATGGTGATCGAGGACGGCCCGCTCGCGCCCCGCGCGGTCGCGAAGATCGGCATCGCCCTGCTCGGCGCGCTGGAGGTGGCGCACGCGATCGGGGTACTGCACCGGGACGTCAAGCCGGCCAACGTGCTGATCTGCTCCGACGGCCGGTGCGTACTCACCGACTTCGGGGTGGCCCGGATGCCGACCGACGTCCAGCTCACCACCCCCGGCATGGTGCTCGGCTCGCCGCACTTCATCTCGCCGGAGCGGGCCATGGGCCAGGACTTCGGCCCGCCCAGTGATCTCTTCTCGCTCGGCGTCACCCTCTACACCGCGGTCGAGGGGCGGCCGCCGTTCGACAAGGGCGACCCGATCGAGACCATGCACGCCGTGGTGGAGGATCCGCCCGCGCCGCCGGTCCGGTCCGGGGCGCTGACCCGGGTACTGCTCGGCCTGCTGGAGAAGGACCCGGCCCGCCGGCTCGACGTGACCGCCTCCCGCACCATGCTCCGCGAACTGCTGGCCGGCCCGCTGGCCAGCAACGCCGCCGGGCACATGGTCACCGACCCGTACGCGGTGGTGCCGTCCCAGCGCTCGCCGTGGCAGCAGTCGGCACCCGGCGCGCCCCAGTCAGCGGCGCCGGCCGGAGCCCAGCCGGGCCAGTCCAGCCGGCCGGCGACCAACGGTGAGATCGGTGGCTCGGCCATGCTCGCCCCGGGCGAGTCCCTGACCGAGCGGATCGCCCGCAGCTCCCGTGAGGCCGCCGCCTCCAACCGGCCCCCGGCGGCCGGCGGCAACCCGCTGGATGCCCCCACCGGGGCGATGCCGGGCTCGGCCGGCCGGCGCGGCGGGCCGCTAGACACGCCGACCGGGGCGATGTCGGGGGCCGGCGGTCGGGGCGGCACGGTGCACATGGCCCGTGGCGGCGGCGTCGGTCGTGGCCTGACCGGCGCCCGGCAGGCCGGCGACTCGGTGCTGCGCGCGGTCCAGAGCTGGCCCCGGAAGATGCAGCTCGCCGTGGCCGGCGGGGTCGCCTCGGTACTGCTGATCAGCATCGTCGCGCTCTCGATCGGCGGCGGCGAGGACCCGGCCGACACGCCGACGCCGCAGGCCGGACCGACCAGCCAGGCCCCGGTACCGGCGTCCTTCGCCACCCAGCCGCACGACGAGCGCGGGGTCTCGCTCAACGTGCCCAAGGACTGGAAGAAGGCGGCCCCGAAGAAGGCCGTCTACATCGACTACACCGATCCGGACGGCAGCGGGCGACGGGTCCGGGTGCTGGTCGAGGACTTCAAGGGCGACAGCTCGCGCCGCTGGGCGGAGATCGCCGCGAACGGGCTGAAGTCGAGCAAGAGTTGCGCCAAGCCCTACCGGCAGGTCGGCCTGACGGATGAGGAACTGATCGGCAAGCCCGCCGCGCAGTTGGAATACACCTGTGGTGACGGCGACGACCAGCGGCACGGCATATGGCGCGGACTGGTACAGGGCGGCAAGGTCTATTCCTTCTACCTGACCACCCCCGATGCCCGGTTCGAGGAGAGCAAGCCGATCTTCGCCGAGATGGTCAAGTCGTTCCGGCTCGGCAGCGCCGGCTGACGCCCGTCCGGCCCTGCCCGGGGGCGTAGACCACGCCGGGGCGGGGCCGGACTGCGTCCGGGGGTGGCCGGCGTGCTATCACAGTCCGATGGTGTCGAAACCGAAGCAGTCCGACGGCGTGTCCCCGGGCGGCTCCCCCGACGAGCTGGCCGGGCTCCGGGCCCGGGCCCAGGCGTGGCTCGACGACGACCCCGATCCGGCGACCCGGGACGAGCTGCGGGGCGTACTCGACCGGTTGCCGGCGAGCGGGGCCGAGCTGGCCGACCGGTTCGCCGGGCCGCTCACCTTCGGCACCGCCGGGCTGCGGGGCCCGCTGCGCGCCGGCCCGAACGGGATGAACCTGGCCGTGGTCACCGCGGCCGCGGCCGGGCTGGTCGGCTGGCTCGCCGCCCGCGACACCTCCGGCCCGCTGGTGATCGGGTACGACGCCCGGCACGGCTCGAAGGAGTTCGCCGAGCGGACCGCCCGGGTGGCCACCGGTGCGGGGCGGCCGGCCCTGCTGCTGCCCCGGCCGCTGCCCACTCCGGTGCTGGCGTACGCGGTCCGGGCCCTCGGTGCGGTCGCCGGGGTGATGGTCACCGCCAGCCACAACCCGCCGCAGGACAACGGCTACAAGGTCTACCTGGGCGCCTCGACCGGCGGCCCCCGGGGCGCGGGTGCGCAGATCGTGCCGCCGGTGGACGCCGAGATCGAGACGGCGATCCGGGCGGTCGGGTCGCTGGCGGCGGTGCCGCTGGGCGAGCCCGGGAGGGTGCTCGGTGACGACACCGTCGTCGGGTACGTCCGGGCCACCGCCGGGCTGATCGACCCGGCCGGGCCGCGCGGGCTGACCGTGGCGTACACCCCGCTGCACGGGGTGGGTGCCGCCGTGCTCACCTCGGTCTTCGCCCGGGCCGGGTTCGCCGTGCCGGGCATCGTGGCCGAGCAGGCCGAGCCGGACCCGAACTTCCCCACCGTCTCGTTCCCCAACCCGGAGGAACCGGGCGCGACCGACAGGCTGCTCGCACTGGCCCGGGAGGTCGGCGCGGACATCGCGCTGGCGAACGACCCGGACGCCGACCGGTGCGCGGTGGCGATCCCCGACCGGATACGCGGTTGGCGGATGCTGCACGGCGACGAGGTCGGGGTACTCCTCGCCGACCACCTGGTCCGGCAGGGCCGCACCGGCCTGTACGCCACGACGATCGTCTCGTCGTCCCTGCTCAGGGCGTTGTGCGAGGCGCGGGGCCTGCCGTACGGCGAGACGCTGACCGGGTTCAAGTGGATCGTCCGGGCGGAGTCCGGCGCCGCCGAACTGACCTACGGCTACGAAGAGGCCCTCGGCTACTGCGTCGCCCCGGACCAGGTACGGGACAAGGACGGGATCAGCGCCGCGCTCACCTTCGCCGAACTGGCGGCGACGCTGAAGGAGCAGGGCCGGACCGTGGCTGACCGGCTGGACGAACTGGCACGCGAGTTCGGGGTGCACCTGACCGACCAGCTCTCGGTCCGGGTCGACGACCTGCGCGAGATCGGGAACACGATGACCTACATCCGGACCAAGACCCCGAAGACGCTGCTCGACGAGCCGGTGAACTCGGTGCAGGACCTGGCTCCGGAGGCGGACGTGCTGATCCTGCGTACCGACGCTGCCCGGGTGGTGGTCCGGCCGTCCGGCACCGAGCCGAAGCTGAAGGCGTACCTGGAGGTGGTGGAGCCGGTGGTCGACGGTGACGTACCGGCGGCCCGGGAGCGGGCCGCCGCCTCGGTACGCGCGCTGCGCACCGAGACCGCCGCGGCCCTCGGCATCTGGTAGGCCGGCACCCGCCGGCCCCGGGCCGGTCCGCGCCGGCCGGCGGTCAGGTCCGGGTGCCCAGCGCGGCGTCGATGGCCCGGGAGAGCGCGGCGATCACCAGCGCCACCGAGGGGCGGATGGTCGACTCCTCCAGGCTCACGTCGTCGGTGAACCCGGCACCCCGGGCGATTTCGGTGAGCCGCTTCCGGGCGTCCTCGGCGGCCGGCCCGGTCAGCCCGAGACTGGGCTGTACCCGGATCGCCGCCATCACCGCGGCGAGCGCAGCGGTCCGCTCGTCCGGTGCGGCCTCCCCGGTCAACGCGTTCACCAGCCGGGCCCGGATCTCCGCTTCGACCGACGGATCGAGCACGGGATAGCGGTGGATGTGGATGTAGCCGAGTTCGGTTTCGTCGACGTCGTTGATTACGCCGCGCGTGCAGAGGCCGTTCAGGATCCGGTCGCGCAGCCCGTGCCGGAGCCGCTGCACCCAGGAGGCCGGCGTGTGCGGAGTGTCCGCCGCGATCCGGGCGAGCACGTCGTCGGCGATCGGGTCGCCGGTCGGCGTGGCGTCGGTGGCCACGATCGAACCGTCGGAGAAGGCGACCCGGCCGGCGAGCGCGAGGTCGACCAGCACGGCGGCGGCCATGCCGAGGTCGAGTCCGATCCGGGAACCGGTCGCCTTGCCGGATTTATCGTCGTAGCCGAGCAGCAGCAACTCCTCGGCCAGCCCAACACCAGTCATGGCCCGGAACGGTAGCCGCTCCGGGCCAGCCGCGCATGCGTCCCGGCCGGACCCGCCGCCCGGTTCCGTGGAATCCCGGCTGACCGCCTCGGTGGAGTCGGGTCCGGTTCGGTGCGGATCAGAACCGCGGCATGCCGCCGAACTGCCGGTCGCCGGCGTCACCGAGCCCCGGCACGATGAACATCCGGTCGTTGAGCCGCTCGTCGATCGCGGCGGTGACCAGCCGCAGCGGCAGCCCGGAGCGGTCCAGCCGCTCGATGCCGGCCGGCGCGGCGAGTACGCAGAGCACGGTGATGTCGGTGCAGCCCCGGTCGGCGAGCAGCCGGCAGCAGTGCTCCAGCGAGCCACCGGTGGCGAGCATCGGGTCGAGTACCAGCACCGGCCTGCCGGTCAGGTCGGTCGGCAGCGACTCCATGTAGGCGCGCGGCTCGTAGGTGTGCTCGTCCCGGGCCAGCCCGACGAAACCCATCGACGACTCGGGCAGCAGGCCGAGCGCCGAGTCGGCCATGCCCAGCCCGGCGCGGAGCACCGGTACCAGCAGTGGCGGGTTGGCCAGCCGGATGCCCTGGGTGGGCGCCACCGGCGTGTCGATCGGGAACTGTTCGACCGGCAGCGAGCGCGCGGCCTCGTACACCAGCATGGTGGTGAGTTCGTGCAGCGCGGCGCGGAACGACGCCGAGTCGGTCCGGGCGTCGCGCATCACGGTCAGCCGCGTCTGGGCCACGGGATGGTCAACCACGAGTACGTCCACGGTCGCTCAACCTACCGGTAACCCCGGATCGGACCTTCCCCTGGTCACCCGGTCCGCGGAGCACGGGGTACCGGCGGCCGCCGGGTGGCTATGGCCAAGATCACATGTTCGGGCCGGTGCGTAGACTTGCCCCCATGACGGCGACAACGGCGTCGGCGCGGTCCGACCTGACCGAGGTGGGACGCTCCGAGGCGACCCTGCGGACCTTCCTGCACGGCCTGCCCGGCGTGGACCAGGTGGGCGCGGAGCAGCGCACGGCGATGCTCGGCACCCGCTCGATCAAGACCACTGCCAAGGCGTGGGCGATCGACCTGGCGATCCGGATGGTCGACCTGACCACGCTGGAGGGCGCCGACACGCCCGGCAAGGTGCGCGCACTGGCCGCCAAGGCGCTCCGCCCGGACCCGGCCGACCCGTCGTGCCCGCCGGTCGCCGCCGTCTGCGTCTATCCGACGATGGTCCCGGTGGCCGCCGCCGCGCTCTGGGGCACCGGATCCGGTCCGGGCCGGCCGGGCGGCGGGAGCGGCGCAGGTGGAAGCGTTCCCCGGCTGGGACTGCTCGGCGAGCCGTCCGACGGCCGGGGTCCCCGGGACGGCGCGAGCCCGGCCGGAGACGGCACAGGCCCCACCGGAGACGGCGCGGCGCTCGCCGGTGCGGCGGGCCGGGTGCACCTGGCCAGCGTGGCCACGGCGTTCCCGTCCGGGCAGGCACCGCTGGAGGTCCGGCTCGCGGACACTCGCTCGGCGGTGGCCGGCGGGGCGGACGAGATCGACATGGTGATCAACCGGGGCGCCTTCCTCTCCGGCCGCTACCAGGAGGTCTACGACGAGATCGTCGCGGTGAAGGCGGCCTGCGGGGACGCCCACCTCAAGGTCATCCTGGAGACCGGCGAGCTGGCCACCTACGACAACGTCCGGCGGGCCTCCTGGCTGGCGATGCTGGCCGGTGCCGACTTCATCAAGACCTCGACCGGCAAGGTGCCGGTGGCCGCGACCCTGCCGGTCACCCTGGTGATGCTGGAGGCGGTCCGCGACTTCCGGGACCTCACCGGCCGGCAGGTCGGGGTCAAGCCGGCGGGCGGGATCCGGACCACCAAGGACGCGATCAAATACCTGGTGCTGGTGAACGAGACCGCCGGCCCGGACTGGCTGCACCCGGACTGGTTCCGGTTCGGCGCCTCCAGCCTGCTCAACGACCTGCTGATGCAGCGCACCAAACTGAGCACCGGCGTCTACTCCGGCCCCGACTACTTCACCCTGGACTGACCCATGTTCGAATACGCCCCGGCGCCGGAGTCGCGCGCCGTAGTGGACCTCAAGCCGTCGTACGGGCTGTTCATCGGCGGCGAGTTCGTCGAGCCGGGCGACGGCGGCCAGATCAAGTCGATCAACCCGGCCTCGGAGGAGGTGCTGGCCGAGGTCGCCGAGGCCGGCCCCGGCGACGTGGACCGGGCGGTCCGGGCGGCCCGCCGGGCGTACGACGAGGTCTGGGGACCGATGCCGGGCCGGGACCGGGCCAAGTACCTGTTCCGGATCGCCCGGATCGTCCAGGAGCGGGCCCGCGAGCTGGCCGTGCTGGAGTCGCTGGACAACGGCAAGCCGATCCGGGAGTCCCGGGACGTCGACATCCCACTGGTCGCCGCACACTTCTTCTACTACGCCGGCTGGGCCGACAAGCTCGGCCACGCCGGCTTCGGCCCCGACCCGCGCCCGCTGGGCGTGGCCGGCCAGGTCATCCCGTGGAACTTCCCGCTGCTGATGCTGGCCTGGAAGATCGCCCCGGCGCTGGCCGCCGGCAACACCGTGGTACTCAAGCCGGCCGAGACCACCCCGCTGAGCGCGCTGCTCTTCGCGGAGGTCTGCCAGCAGGCCGACCTGCCGGCCGGGGTGGTCAACATCGTCACCGGGGCCGGCGAGACCGGCCGGGCGCTGGTCGAGCACGACGGGATCGACAAGGTCGCCTTCACCGGCTCCACCGAGGTCGGCCGGCAGATCGCCCGCTCGGTGGCCGGCACCCGCAGGAAGCTCACCCTGGAGCTGGGTGGCAAGGCGGCGAACATCGTCTTCGACGACGCCCCGGTCGACCAGGCCGTCGAAGGCATCGTCAACGGCATCTTCTTCAACCAGGGCCACGTCTGCTGCGCCGGCTCCCGGCTGCTGGTCCAGGAGTCGGTGTACGACGAGGTGCTCGGCTCGCTCAAGCGCCGGATGGCCCGGCTGCGGGTCGGTGACCCGCTGGACAAGAACACCGACATCGGTGCGATCAACTCGGCGGCACAGCTCGACCGGATCCGGACGCTGTCCGAGATCGGGTCGAGTGAGGGGGCCGAGCGCTGGTCCCCGCCGTGCGAGCTGCCGGACCGGGGCTTCTGGTTCGCCCCGACCATCTTCACCGGGGTCAGCCAGGCGCACCGGATCGCCCGGGAGGAGATCTTCGGACCGGTGCTCTCGGTACTGACCTTCCGTACCCCGGCCGAGGCGGTGGAGAAGGCGAACAACACGCCGTATGGCCTGTCTGCCGGGATCTGGACCGACAAGGGCTCCCGGATCCTCTGGATGGCCGACCGGCTGCGCGCCGGAGTGGTCTGGGCCAACACGTTCAACAAGTTCGACCCGACCTCGCCGTTCGGCGGCTACAAGGAGTCGGGCTACGGCCGGGAGGGCGGCCGGCAGGGGCTGGAGGCGTACCTCGATGTCTGACCGGGTGGCGGTACGCAAGACGTACAAGCTCTTCATCGGCGGGAAGTTCCCGCGCAGCGAGTCGGGGCGGTCGTATCCGGTGCAGAACTCCAACGTGGCACTCGCCTCCCGCAAGGACGTCCGGGACGCCGTACTGGCGGCGCGGGCGGCGGTCAAGGGCTGGTCGGGGGCGACCGCGTACAACCGTGGGCAGATCCTCTACCGGGTGGCCGAGATGCTGGAGGGCCGGCGGGACCAGTTCGTCGGTCTCGGTGTGCCGGCCGCTGAGGTGGACGAGGCGATCGACCGCTGGGTCTGGTACGCCGGCTGGGCCGACAAGATCACTCAGGTGTACGGCGGCGCCAACCCGGTCGCCGGGCCGTACTTCAACCTCTCGGCGCCGGAGCCGACCGGGGTGGTCGGGGTGCTCGCCCCGGCCGAGCCGGCGCTGCTCGGGCTGGTCAGCGTGGTGGCTCCGGCGATCGTCACCGGCAACACGGTAGTGGTGCTGGTGGCCGAGGCGAGCCCGCTGCCCGCGATCACCCTCTCCGAGGTGCTGGCCACCTCCGACCTGCCCGGTGGGGTGGTCAACCTGCTCACCGGCCGGCCGGCCGAGACCGCGCCCTGGCTGGCCGGGCACATGGACGTGAACGCGCTCGACCTGACCGGGGTCGCCGACCCGGCGCTCGCCGCCGAGCTGGAACGGGCCGCCGCCGGCAACCTCAAGCGGGTGCTCCGGCCGGCCGAAGGCCCGGTCGACTGGGCCGCCGATCCCGGCATCGGCCGGATGACCGCCTTCCTGGAGACCAAGACGGTCTGGCACCCGAAGGGCGTCTGAGCCGGCGGACGTACCCCGGTCGTCCCGGCGGCGTCCGGCCGCCCGGCGGTGGCGTCGTCGCCGGCCTCCCCCGACGTGCCGGGTCCGCCCGGCGGGGTGCGCCGCGCGGACCCGGCGGTGTTGGTCGGGAGCGGGCCCGGCTACACCTGGCGGGCGCCCGGACGGCCGTCCGGCACGACGAACGAGGCGTACGTCGACTCCGGCGCGTCCGGCCGGCTGACCGTGCTGACCATCCGCAGGTCGGCCCGGAGTTCCGCGCGGGTGACCCGGCAGCGCACGTAACCGCGCCGGTCCCCGTCGAAGAACCGGATGTGCGGGTTGTACTTGATCATCGGTCCGTAGTACGGCCCGTAGACGTCGCCGTCACCGTTGGTGGAGATGGAGGTGCCGACGATCTCCGAGGCGACGACCGGCGAGGACGGGTCGTCGAAGTCCCGCAGGATGTCGTTGACGAAGGTCGAGTGCCAGTCGCCGGTGACCACCACCGGGTTGCTGACCTCGTGTCGCACCCATGCCTCGGTGAGCCGGTTCCGGGCGGCTGGGAAGCCGTCCCAGGCGTCGTGCCAGAGCCGCTCCCCGGCCGCGCCGTCGTGGTCCAGCCGGGCCAGCATCACGTTGCTGCCCAGGATGTTCCACCGGGCGGTCGAGGCGGCCAGGCCGGCGTAGAGCCACCGCTCCTGCTCGGCACCGAGCATCGTCACGGCCGGGTCGTACGCCTCGGCGCAGGCGTCGGCCTCGCCCCAACCGCACGGCGGCACCGAGCGGTACTGCCGCCCGTCGACCAGGTCGAGCTGGGCCAGTCGACCCCAGCGCAGCCGGCGGTAGATCCGGGGTCCGTCGGGCCCGGGCCGGGCGGGTGCCCGTACCGGCTGGTGCTCGTACCAGGCCTGGTAGGCGGCGGCACGCAGCGCGCCGATCTCGCCCTCGTACTGCGACGTGCTGTTGGCGTAGTCGTTCTGCACCTCGTGGTCGTCCCAGGTGACCATCCACGGGAAGCGGGCGTGCGCGGCCTGGAGGTCCGGGTCGCTCTTGTAGAGGGCGTACTGCATCCGCCACCGCGTCACGTCGCGCGGCGCCGCCCGCAGTACGTCCGGAGTCGACGTGCGCCGGTAGCCGCCGTCGGCCGGGATGCCACCCTCGTAGACGTAGTCGCCGAGGTGCAGCACCAGGTCGAGATCCTCGCCGGCCATGTTCCGGTACGACGGGTAGTAGCCGCTGTCCCAGGACTGGCAGGAGGCGAAGGCGTACGCCAGCGTCCCGCCGGCCGCGGACGCCGAGGGTGCCGTACGGGTCCGGCCGGTCGCCGACACGTCGTGCCGGTACCGGAACCGGTAGAACCACTCGCCGTCCGGCTTGAGCCCGTCGACCTCGACGTGCACCGAGTGCGCCAACTGTGGCGACGCCCACGCGGTGCCGTCCCGGACCACGTGCCGGAACCGCTCGTCGCGGGCCAGCTGCCAGTGCACCGGTACCGGCCGGTCGGGCATCCCGCCGCCGGGCTCGAACGGCTCCGGCGCCAGCCGGGTCCAGAGCACGACTCCGGTGGCCGTCGGGTCGCCGCTGGCGACGCCGAGCGTGAAGGGGTAGTCGCCGCCGGCCGGTCGGGGTGTGGCGGCGGCCCGGTCCACCGGAAGCTGTGCCAGGGCGGCGGCTCCGGCGACCCCCGCCACGCCGGTCAGGAAGCGGCGGCGGTCGGCGGCGGCGGGTGGCATCGGTCTGTCGGTCATGCCGGAAGGTCTATCGACGCCACGTGACGGGCAGGTGGCGGCCGGATGTGCGGGGAAGGGCCCTCGGCTGGCGCCTCGTCCGGTTCGGCGGGGGGCGGCGGCTGCCGGCGCCCTCGCCCGGTTCGACGGGCCGCGACCGTCGCTCCGACCGGCTCGGCAGGACCGCGACGGTCGCTCCGCCGGGGTCGGCCGGCCGACAACTGTACGACACTGAGTAGTAGAATTGCCGCGTGACGCGACTCGGTGATCTCGAACGTGCGGTGATGGACGTGCTCTGGGACCGGGGCACCGGTGCCGGGGCGACCGTCCGCGAGGTGGCCGAGGCGCTGCGCGACCGTGAGCTGGCGTACACCACGGTGATGACGGTGCTCGACCGGCTGGCCGGCAAGGGCATGGTCGAGCGCGAGCGGGAGGGGCGGGCCTGGCGCTACCGGCCGGCCGCCAGCCGTGAGGCGCACATCGCCCGGCTGATGCTGGACGCCCTCGACCTGGCCGGCAGCCGGGACGCCGCGCTGGTCCGGTTCGCCCGGTCGGTGACCGGAACCGAGGCCGAGGTGCTGCGCGCGGCGCTCGCCGGAGAGCCCGACGACACCCCGGCGGCGACCGACCGGTCTGCCGCCACCGAACGGCAGGGCTGAGCCGATGCTCTACGCCGCGCACTTCGCGCTCGCCGTCCTGGCCTGTTATCTCGCCGCCCAGGTGCTGGCCCGGTCCGGCCGGCTGGGCTCCGGGTGGGCGTGGCACAGTCCCCGGGTCGCGATCGTCTGCTGGCAGTTCGTCGGACTGGCCCTCGGGCTCTCCGCGATCGGTCTGCCGATCTCGCTCGGGCTCGCCCCGTACGGCCAGGGCACCGGCTCCGCGCTGCGGTCGCTCGCCGGTGACCTCTTCGGCGGCGGCAACCTGCCGCCCGGCCTTGGCGTCACCCACCTCGGCCTGGTCGGCATCGGCGTCGGCGTCGGCGTGGTGCTGCTCGGCTCGACGGCGCGGAGCCTGCTCGGCGCGCTGCGCGCCCAGCGCCGGCACCGTGACCTGCTGACCCTGGTCGCCCGGGACGACCCGGCCGCCCCCGGCGCGCTGGTACTCGACCACCCCAGTGCGGCGGCCTACTGCCTGCCCGGGGTACGCCCGCAGGTGGTGGTCAGCGCCGGCACCCTGAGCCTGCTCGACCGGGCGCAGCTCGCGGCGGTACTCAGCCACGAGCGGGCGCACGCCGACGAGCGCCACGACCTGGTGCTGCTCCCCTTCACCGCGCTCTGCCGGGCCCTCCCCGGCGTCCGCTGGGTCCGCGCGGCACACGATGCCGTCGCCCTGCTGGTGGAGATGCGGGCCGACGACAAGGCCCGACGCCTGCACGCCGACGGCCCGCTCGCCGCCGCGCTGCTGCGGTTCGCCAGCGCCGGTGCCCGGGTCACCCCGGCCGGTGCGCTCGGCGTCGCGGACGGCGAGATCGACGCCCGGGTGCAGCGTCTGCTGGCCGCCCGCCGGCCGGGCCGGCTGCCGGGTGCGACCGCGCTGGCACTGGCGACGGCCCTGGTCACCCTGCCGGTGTCGCTGTTCCTGCACTGAGCCGCCGGGCACCTACTACACCTCGTAGTAAACTGGCCCTGTCACGGAAGCTGCCCGAAAAGATGCGTGGGACATGGGTCTTCGATGGTCGCCGGCCACGCCGGCCGGACGGGGCGGCGCTACCGGCACCGCCCCGCACGCCGCCGCCGGCCGATACGCACGACGGCCAGCGCCGGCCGGTCGCCGGCAGCCCGGGGCACCGGTGAGTCGCCGCCCGTTCGACCCCCGCCTGCTGCGCCGGGTACCCGGCGCGCGGCGCCAGCTCGGACTGCTCGGCGCGCTCGGCGTCGCCGCCGCCGGACTGGTGATCGCCCAGGCCACCACGCTCGCCACGGTGCTGGCCGGGGCGGCCGGCGGCCACCTCGACCGGGCCGCACTGGCCGGCTTCCTGGCCAGTGTGGCCGGCCGGGCGGGCCTGCTCTGGGCGCAGGGCACGGTGGCTGCCCGGGCCGCCGCCACGGTCAAGGCCGCACTCCGCGCCGACCTGCTCGACGCCGTCGGCCGACGCGGGCCCGGCTGGCTCTCCGGGCAGCGTACGGGTCAGCTCGCCACCCTGGCCGGGCGCGGGCTGGACGCGCTCGACGCGTACTTCACCGGCTATCTGCCGCAGCTCGTGCTGAGCATCACGGTGCCGCTGGCCGTACTGGCCCGGCTGGTCTTCGCCGACTGGAGCTCCGCCCTGGTCATCGCGGTGACGCTGCCACTGGTCCCGATCTTCGGAGCACTGCTCGGCTGGCAGGCCCAGGCCGCCACCGAACGCCAGTGGCGCCGGTTGGCACTGCTCGGCGGGCACTTCCTGGACATGCTGCGCGGGCTGCCCACCCTGCACCTGTTCGGCCGGGCCCCCGCCCAGGTGACCGTGGTACGCGCGATGGCGGACCGGCACCGCCGGGCGACCATGAAAACGCTGCGGATCGCCTTCCTCTCCGCGCTCGTACTCGAACTGGTCGCCACCCTCTCGGTCGCACTGGTCGCGGTGCCGATCGGCCTCCGTCTGCTCGGCGGCGGGCTCACCCTGCAGACCGCACTGCTGGTGCTGCTGCTCGCCCCCGAGGCGTTCCTGCCGCTGCGCGCGGCCGGCAGCCAGTTCCACGCCAGCCAGGAGGGGCTGACCGCACTGGACGAGGCGTTGACCCTGCTCGACCCCGAGCCGCCCGCCAGCACCGCCGACCAGCCGCCCGCCCGCACCTCTGGGAAGCCGGCCGCCCCTGCCTCCGGGAAGCCGGCCGCCCCTGCCTCCGGGCTGCCGGCCGCCCCTGCCTCCGGGCTGCCGGCCGCCGCCCGGGTGGCCGGCAGCCCGGACGGCCCGGACCGCGAACGCCACTACCAACCGGGTCGGCACGGCGAGATCAGGTTCGAGTCCGTGACGGTCGCATACCAGCGCACCACTGCACTGCGCGAGGTCACCCTCACCATCCGGCCCGGTGAGCGGATCGCCGTCGTCGGCCCGAGCGGCGCCGGCAAGAGCACCCTGCTGCACCTGCTGCTCGGATTCGCCAGCCCCAGCAGCGGGCGGATCACCGTCGACGGTACGGACCTCGGGGCGCTGGACCTGGCGCGGTGGCGCCGGCAACTGGCCTGGGTGCCACAACGGGCCCACCTGTTCGGCAGTTCTCTCGCCGACAACATCCGGCTCGGCGCACCGGACGCACCCGTCACGGCGGTCTGGGACGCGGTCCGGGCCGCCGACCTGGCCGAGCTGGTCGCCGACCTCCCGGACGGCCTCGACACCCGGCTCGGCGAGCACGGCCACGGGCTGTCCAGCGGGCAGCGGCAGCGGGTCGCGCTGGCCCGGGCCTTCCTCCGGGACGCCCCGATCGTGCTGCTCGACGAGCCCACCGCCCGGCTCGACGCCGGTTCGGAGGCGGCCGTACTCGCGACCACCCGGCACCTGGTCGCCGGGCGTACGGCGCTGCTGGTGGCGCACCGCCCGACACTGCTGGCCGGGGCGGACCGGGTGCTCCGGGTCGAGGACGGGCGGGTGACCGAGCAGGAGCCGGTCGCGGCGCTGCCCCGGGAGGTGGTGGCGTGAGGCTGCGGCCCGAACGTGCCATCTTCCGGCTGGCCCGCCCGTACCTCGGTCGGCTGCTCGGCGCCGGCCTGCTCGCCGCCGGCACCGAACTCGCCGGGCTCGCCCTGCTGGCGACCGCGACCTGGTTGCTGGTCAGTGCCGCCGGCCGGCCGCCGCTCGACACCCTCACCGTGGCGATCGTCGCGGTCCGGGCCCTGGCGATCGGCCGGGGCGTGCTGCGCTACACCGAGCGGCTGGCCGGGCACGACGCCGCGCTGCGGGTCGTCACCGAGGTCCGGGCCCGGCTCTTCGCCACGCTGGCGGCCCGGCGCACCGCCGCTCCGCAGCGCTCCGGTGACCTGCTCAGCCGGCTCGTCTCGGACGTCGAGGCGGTGCAGGACCTGCTGCTCCGGGTGCTGGTCCCCGGGGCCGCCGCCACGATCGTGGGCCTGCTCGCCGTGGCCGGCGCGTCCGCCGTCGACCCGCTCGCCGGGCTGGCCCTGGCCGGTGGACTGCTGCTGGCCGGAGTCGTGCTTCCGGCGCTGGCGGCGGTGCTCACCCGGCGTACCGCCGCCCGGGTGGCGCCGTTGCGCGGCGCGCTCGCCGGGGACGCGGTGGACCTGACCGCCGGCGTCGCCGACCTGGCCGCCTTCGGCGCCACCCGGGCGGCGCTGGACCGGGCGGACGCTCGGGCCCGCGAACTCGCCGGGCTGGAGCGCCGGATGGCGGCGGTGGGCTGGGCCGTGGACGGTCTCGGGGTACTGCTGGCCGGTGCGACCAGCGCCACCGTGCTGACCGTGGCGCTGCGGGCGGGCGTCGACGGCGTACTCGTCGGAGTCCTCGCGGTCGGCACGCTCGCCGCTGTCGAGGCGGCCCTGGCGCTGGTCGGCGCGGCCCGGCACTGGACCCGGCTGCGCACCGGCCTGACCCGGGTGGCCGACCTGCTGGAAGCTCCGCAGGGCGAACCGGAAGGGTCGGCCGGCGGGCCGACGTCCTCGTCGGGCGTCGAACCCCGGGGCGCCTCCGGGGCGGAGGAGGTCGCCCGACGGTGGCACTGCCGGGTCGAGGAGGTGAGCCTCCGATACCGCCGGCCGGGACCGCCCGCACTCGACGGGGTCAGCCTCGACCTGGCGGCGGGGAGCCGGATCGCCGTCGTCGGTCCGAGCGGTGCCGGCAAGAGCAGCCTGCTCGCCGTACTGACCGGGATGGTCCGGCCGGACCGGGGCCGGGTCGTGTGCAACGGCGTCGACCTGCCCGACCTGCCCGTCGACCGGCTGCCCCGGATCGTCGGCGGACTGCTCGCCGAGGCGCACGTCTTCCACGCCACGGTCCGGGAGAACCTCCTGCTCGGCCGGGTCGGCGCGACCGACGGCGACCTGGCCGGCGCGGCCGAGGCCGCCGGCCTGCTCGACTGGGTACGGCAGCAGCCCGCCGGCTGGGACACGGTGGTCGGCGAGGACGGCGGTCAACTCTCCGGCGGGCAACGTCAACGGCTGCTGCTGGCCCGGGCCCTGCTCGCGGCCCCGGCCGGGATCCTGGTGCTGGACGAGCCGACCGAGGGCCTCGACCCCGCCGCCGCCGACGCGGTGCTCGCCTCGGCGACCGCCCACGCCGGTCCGGACCGCACGGTGGTACTCGTCACGCACCGACTATCCGGTTTGGACCGCTACGACGAGGTCGTCGTCCTCGACCAGGGGCGGGTCACCGACCGGGGCAGCCACGCCGAGCTGGTCGGCCGCCCCGGCTGGTATCGGGACCAGTGGCTGCGCCAGACCGGCGCGGAACGCGACTACCTGGCGATCGGCGCCTGAGATATCTGTCGATCGGCGCCTGGACCGGGCGTCGAGGCCGCGCCGACCCGAGCGGCTGCTTAGGCGGGTGCGCCGGGGGTGGGCGCTCCGCCGAGAAACTGCCCCACCGTCGAGCTGAACTCCTGCCAACTCGTCCGCTCGCCCGCCAGGGCGCGCTGCCCGGCACCGGTCAGCTCGTAGGTCCGGCGCTCGCGGCCGTTGACGGTGCTCCAGGTGCTGCTGACGTATCCGGCCCGTTCCAACCGGCGCAGTGCCGGGTAAATGGTCCCGGTGGGCAGATCGAGCACGCCGCCGCTGCGGGCCCGGAGCGCCTCGATGATGGCGTACCCGTGCAGCGCGCCCTGCTCAAGCACCGCGAGCAGCAGCGCATCGAGATGGCCGTGCAGCGCCTGGGCGTTCATAAGTAGCAAGCCTACTAATATATGCGACGAAGTCCAACGGGGTGCCGGCATCCATGCCCGCCGCCGGCCTACTAGGGTGTGTGCGCAGAGTCACCGATCCGCCGGCACCCTCGCCGGGTCGGGTGCCCATATCGAGCGCACACGGAGGTCAGCGTGGCCCGCCAGTCGTCCCACCGGCCCGAAACCGACGAGCCCGGCAACGAGCCCGCCGGAAGCGACGGGGCTGTCGACCCCGGGCAGATCGACGGCTCCTCGGAAACCAGCGACGACACCGCCGGCACCGACGACGCCCCGGCGGCGTCCGGCACGCCGGACCGGTCGCTGTGGGAAGAGGTGCGGATCGACCCGGTCGAGATCGCCCTCCCCTCGGGCGCCGGTTTCACCCTGCGGACCTACCGCCCGGCGAGCGAGCTGACCCCGACCGACATCGAGGACCGGGAGCAGGACGACCTCTTCGCCAGCCGGTCGCGGCAGGCCGAGGTCGACGAGGACGAGGACGACGAGACGGTCGTGATCCTCGACGAGGAACTCGCCGACCAGTTCGCCGAGGTCGACGAGGAGGAGGCGGAGCGGGACGGCAAGGCCAAGGCCGCCGACTCCGACGCCGAGGCGGCCGAGGAGGACGAGGACGAGGAGGTGCCGGCCTTCCTCACCCACCGGGGCAAGTTGCTGCTGTTCAAGAGTCCTGAGGCGCTTGTCACATTCGTCAGGTCCGGCGCGCCGCACGACCTGGCCGACCTGGACACCTGGGACCAGCTCGTCGAGCGGATCACGCCGGCCGACATCGCCCCGCTCGACGAGGACTCCTACGAGCTCGACCTCGTGGTGGAGAACCTCCGTGGCGGGCACGACGTCTGGGACTCGACGCTGCTCATCGAGGCTGGTGAGGTGGCCCGCGACCTGGCCTACGCGCTTCGGCTCCCCGCCGTACTCGATATGCTTTCCGCTGGCTCCAGCCTGGACGACCTCGACGAGGCGCTCCGGGCGACCGTGGCCGGCGGTCTCGGCGGATTCCGGGGTCGGCGGCGACTCAAGAAAATCGGGGCACAAACCGCAAGTCTCGGGTGGCGCACGATTATCGGCAAGATCTCTGCCGTCGTGGACTGGCGCGACTGACCCCTTACCAGGGAGCATCAGTCTTTGGCACACCACTTGTGTCTCGGGAGGAGGACGACGCCGTGGCGCTCGTGCGGGTGTACTGCGGTCTGGCCTCTGCGGATGCGACGGGCCGGCCGGCTTCGGCCGGCGCGACGCTGACCTCCGCGGTGGTCGATGACGCAGGCAGACTGCTCCATGTCTGCGAGATCACCGATGACCCGGCTGGCTACGCCCAGCTCGGCGCGGTGCTCGTGGAACGGAGCAGCGGGCCGAGCGGGGCGGCCGTCGCGGCGGACAGCGACGACCACATGGTCACCTCGCTGCTGAGCGCGGCCGGGCGTCCACTGGTCATCGCCGACGACGACTCCGTCGACGACTTCGCCGAACGGTTCGCCGACGACGAGTCGGCCGAGGAGCGGGAGTCCGCCCCGGCCGAGCGACGCGCCGTCGGGCTCGCCCGGGCGTTGCAGGCCGGCGCGCTCTCCGCTGCCACCCTGCCGCCGCCGCGCGAACTCGCCAGCTTCAAGCCGGTACTCGCTGCGCACGCCGCGCTCGCGAACGGCCGGCACGCCGCCGCCGTGGCCCTGCGCGAGGTGCTGCGCGAGCTCTACCCGGCCGCACTGCGGGCGTACCCGGATCCGGCCGAGCCGGTCTCGCTGGCCGTGTTGGACGCACTGCCCGAGCCGGGCATGCTCGGCGGCACCAGTGCACGCGGACGGGACACCTCGCTCGCCACCGACGCCATCGCCGCGCATCTCGCTGCGGACGGCGTCGCCGAGGCCGACGTCATCACCGAGGCGGTCACCGCACTCCGGGTCGCCATCGCGGAGACCCCTCGACGGGGCACCGCCAACAAGGCCCTCACCTCCGCCGCCGCGGAGACCGTACGACAGGCCGTGGCGGCCGTACGCGCCTGCGACGCCGGCTGCGACGCGCTGGTCGCCACCCTGACCGCCCGGGTCGCCCCGGCACCGGCCCCGAGCCGGCGGGCCGGGCGACGCAGCGCCGACGAGGCACCGGTACCGGCCGGCACCGGACTGCCCGGCCCGGCCCGGGAGCCGGTACCCAACTCGGGGCGGCGCACCCGGCATCAGCCGGCGGCGGCCGGCAACGGGCCGGCCAGCCCTCAGCCGATGGGACCACCACCGGTGGCGCCGGCACCGGTGGCGCCGCCGCCGATGGCGCCGCCGCCGGTCGCCCCCTCCTCGGCACCGCCACTGTCGCCGGCCGCCACGCTCTCCATGCCGGTCGTCCCGGTCTCCGGGCCTCCCCGCGAACCCCGCTCGGCCGCGCCCTCCTCCGCGCCGCCCGCCTACCACGCCGACACGATGGCGAACCGGCCGGTCTCCGCGCCGCCGCCCCCGCCGCCCGGGATGACGCCGATGCCACCGGCACAGCGTGGCTCGATCCCGCCGGCCGAGGCCGGCGAGCCGTTCCGGGCCACCCTGACCACCGCCGCCATCAACAGCGCCCGCAACGAGCGGCGGCCGACGCCGATCACGCCCCGGCCGAAGACCAACGGAGACGGCACGGCACGCCCGGGCACCATCTCCGCCGCCGGCCTGACCGTCTCGGTGCCGGCGACCCGACCCGAACCGCCGGCACCGCCCGGTTCCCGGGCGAACTGGCCGCTGGTCAACTCCGGCGAGGAGCAGGACGACCGGGCGAGCGGGTCGGGATACCCGGGATACTCGGGCGAGCAGTCCGGCCAGCGCGACGCGCCGGTCAGCCCGGCGCCCTCCGACGGGCGGGTCACCCCGCCGTGGCAGGCGGACGACCTGCCCCCGGAGCCGCCCACGCTGCGCCTCGTCGAGCCGTCACCGCTGGCCGACCGGAACCTGCACAACGGGCTCCCCGCCGACAACCCGCCGCTGCGCCTGGTGGACCGGGGAGAGCCGGCGACCCAGACCGGTTCGGGCCTGCCCCGCCGCAACGCCGAGCCGAGCACGCCGCCGGTCTCGGACGAGGGTGACGGAGATCTGCTGATCTTCGCGGCGGCCAGGTCCGCCTGGTTCACCGGTCACTCGGAGGAGACCGAAGTGGAGTGGTCGTCGACGGCCGACAGCGGCTGGCAGGCCGCCCAGCAGGCGGCGCGCCCCTCGGTCGGCGCCTCGACCACCGCCGGCCTGCCGAAGCGGGTGCCGCAGGCCAACCTGGTGCCCGGCTCGCCGCTGCGCGACGAACGGCCGCTGCGGATCGTCCGCGACGCGGCCCGGATCGCCGAGCACACCACCGGGTACTTCCGGGGTTGGCGCCGTGGCCAGGAGATCGGCGGCTACGCCGTCGGCGGCCGGCCGGGCCGGGAGGCCGCCGGAGGCTGGGACTTCAGCCGTGATCCGGACGAGCGGGCCGACAACCGCGACTACGAGTACCGATCCGCCAGTTACCGGTCCTGACGGATCGGGAAACACCACTTCACCGAAGACCCACACCGGCGTCGTCATCGACTTCCAGCCGGTGTGGGTTTTCCGCGTCGACCGGGCTGCCCGTGCCTGTTCGGACACGCTCCACTCGCGTTGCCCACCCGGTCGACACCGCCGGTCGGACTGTCCGGTCAGGACCCGTCGACTGACTGGCCAGTCAGCTTCAGACCTATGTCCACCTGGTGTTTCTCACCACACTGCGCGGAGTTGACGACGCCTGGGAGTGGCCGCGACCATACCCCGGGACCGTAGGCGACACCTACGACCAGCGCAGGGAGGGTGGCGACGATGGCCGGACCGGCAGTGCAGGCGTGGACGCTGAGCCGGCGCGGCCTCCTGGCGGCCGCCGCCACCACGCTGCTCGCCGCCTGCGGACGCGACGACGAGGACCGGGGCGGACCACGCGGGCCCGGTTCGACCGAACTGGTCATCGGCGCCAGCCTCGAACTGACCGGCCCCGGCCGGGTACTCGGCGTACTCCAGGAACGGGCGCTGAAGATCACGGCCGACAAGCTCAACGAGCAGGGCGTACCCGTCGGCAACCTACGCCGCAACATCCGGCTGGTGATCCGGGACAACGCCAGCGAACCGCGGCTCGCCGCCCAGCACGCGACCGAACTGGCCACCCGGGAGAACGTGCACGCGCTGGTCGGCGGGTGCCTCGCCGAGACCTCCCTGGCGATCATCCCGATCGCGCAGCAGCAACAGGTGCCGTTCATCTCCTTCGCCGCCGCCGACAACATCACCGTGCCACTGGCGCAGCGGACGTACATCTTCAAACTCACCCCGGACGCCCGCGACGTGGCACGGGCGCTGGCCCGGCTGATTCGCTCGCAGGGCTTCGAACGGGTCGCTCTACTAGCCGCGTCAGGGGCGCACGGAGATTCGGGCGTACGGGCCCTCACAGCGGCCCTGAAGTCCGTGGACGTCGACCTCGTCAAGGTGACCCGGCTGCCCGTGGCCGAGAACGCCGACTACCGGCCGGCGGTCCGGAAGGTGACCGACCCCGATCCCGGGGCGGTGGTCGTCTGGGGCACGGCGCCGGTCTCCGGCAAGGCGGCCCGGGTACTGCGGCAGGCCGGCTACGAGGGCCGGATCTTCTTCGACGCCGGGGCGGTCGCCGAGGACACCCTGTCGGATGCGAACGCACCGGCGGTCGAGGGCGCGTACGCCGTGCACCCCGGTTCGCTGGGCAGCTCGTCGCTCACGAACACCAGCACGGCCGGGCTGGACCGGCGAGACTTCGTCTACCGCTACATCCACCTGCACGGCTCGTTCAGCGGGTTCGCACCGTACGCGTCGGACTCGCTGCGACTGATCGTCAACGCCGCACGGCTCGGCAAGAGCGTCGACCGGGGTCGGCTGCGCGCCTACCTGGGTAACCAGATCACCGAGGGGATCGCCGGGGCGTACTCGTTCGCGCCGATCCGGCACGGCGGGATGGAGCCGGACTCGCTCGGCGTCTTCACCGTGGTCTCCGGCGCCTGGAGCCGGGTCTCCTGACCAACGAGGCCGCAACGTTCGGACCAGGTCTACGAGCGCCTTCCCGCGGCCGGTCTCTCCGCCGGGGTGCGATCACCGCCGTGCCGCGGCAGCCGGTGGCCATCCGCCGCTACGACGCCGCCACCGCAGTGGACGGTGCCGGACGGCCCGGCGGATGGCGCGTTCCGCGCCGTCGCCACCGGCACGCGGGCAGCCGGCCACCCGGCACGGGCCGGGTGACCCCGTCGGGCGTACCGGCCGATGACCGGACCACCCCGACGGGCGAGGTGCTCGCCGGTCAGGCCGGGGCGACGGCGCGCGAGCGCCGCATGGTGAGCACGTACTCGACCAGCGAGATCAGCACGTGCTTGGTCGACTCCCGGTTGCGGGCGTCACACGCGACCACCGGCACCTCGTTCGAGATCGCCAGCGCGTCCCGCACGTCCTGCGGGTCGTGGTACTGCATCCCGTCGAAGCAGTTGATCGCCACGAGGTACGGCAGTCGCCGGTGCTCGAAGAAGTCGATGGCCGCGAAGCAGTCGGCCAGCCGGCGGGTGTCCACCAGGACAACCGCACCGATCGCTCCCCGCACCAGTTCGTCCCACATGAACCAGAACCGCGTCTGGCCCGGGGTGCCGAACAGGTAAAGGATGAGGTCCCGGTCGATCGAGATCCGACCGAAGTCCATCGCGACCGTGGTGGTCGTCTTGCCCGGCACCTGGCGGGTGTCATCGACACCCACACCAGCCGACGTCATGATCGCCTCGGTGGTCAGCGGCGTGATCTCCGAGACCGAACCGACCAGTGTTGTCTTGCCGACGCCAAAGTCACCGGCGATGACGATCTTCGCCGATGTCACGCGCCCGGCCGTTGGGCGGTGCGACATGTCAGAGCCTGCGAAGTCCACTCAGCACCCTCTCCAGCAGTTCAGTGCCCACCGCGTCGTTTGAGTCGTCCAGAATTGTCGGTTCGTGCACCGCCACCAGGCCATCGGCGGCCATGTCGGCGATCAGGACCCGAGCCACTCCGAGCGGTAACTGCATCCGCGCCGCGATCTCCGCGAGCGACTGCAGCCGACCATCACACAGCGCGGCGATGTATTGATGCTCCCGGCCCTGGCCGCCATTGCCGTTACCGGCGGACCGACCGCGCACCGTCGTCTCGACGAGCGCCTCCAGGGCAATGTCGAGCCTCGGCCTGGTACGACCCCGGGTAACGGCATATGGCCTCACCAGCGCGCCCGTCGGCTCGTCGCGTTCGGCCATCATCGCCGTTCACCCCCTTCTCGTCGTACCCGAGACTCAAAGCCTGGAGTTCGTCATTGTTCCATTGTCGTCGCACCGGCCAGCGAACCACACCGGCCGGGTACCACCTAGCTCAGCATCCCCGCGGCGGCCCGGGTCGGTGGCGTCAACGCGTCACCCACCCGGTCGACGAGCAGTGCCATCTCATATCCCACCTGTCCGACGTCACAGCTCCGGGCGGCGAGCACTGCGAAGGACGAGCCGTCCGAGATGGACATCAGGAACAGGAACCCATTGTCCATCTCGACCACCGTCTGCAACACCGCCCCACCCTCGAAGCAGCGCGCCGCCCCCTGGGTGAGGCTGACCAGGCCGGACGCGATCGCGGCGAGCTGATCCGCCCGGTCGCGCGGAAGATCCCGTGACGACGCCAGGAGCAGGCCGTCCGCGGAGACGGCGATCGCGTGGGCGACGCCGGGCACACGATCGGCGAAGTTGGCCAACAGCCAACCGAGATCCTGCGTAGATGTCATCCTTCATGCTCCTTCTGGCCGCTTGCGGTCGCGGGGCCCACCTCGGCCTGCGAGGACTGCTGCCCTGCCGGAGTCGCCTCCGGGTTGGTCGACTGGTCGTCCGTCGGGTGCGTGCGGCCACGCTGCACCCCACGGTGGTACGCGGACAAGAGCCCGCGCACCGCCTCCGGCGTACGACGCTGCACCGGGGTGGTTGGCTTCTCCACGGCTCCGGGCACCAACTGGGCCATCGGCACCCGCTTGGGCAGTCCGGTCTGGGTGGTCTGGGTGGTCTGGCTACCCGTGGTGGCGGCTGCCGTAGCCGCCATGGCTGCCCGCCAACCGTCGTCGGCGGCCGTACGCCAGCCGCCGTCACCCGGCCGTCCGGTGCCGTTGGTGATCGGCCCACTCCCCGGCTGCTGGCCACCGGGCCTCGGGCTGTTCACCGTTGCCGCATTGCCTGTTGGTACGGGTCCGGCCGGGGCGGCGTCGGGGACGGCGGTGTCCACCGCGACGGCCTGGCCGGGCGCCTGGGAAGCCGCACCGGCTCCCTGCGGCTGTCCACCGGTCTCCTCGGGCTTCCGGCGGGTGCGGAACCAGGCCGACTCCAACTCGCGGAAGATCGGCAGTTCCATGGTCTCGTCGGCGAACTTCGGCCGGGCCTCCATGTTGGCCGCGGCGTCCGCCGCCGACGGCCGAGCCATCCGAGGCAGCTCGGCGGTCATGTCCAGGGCTGCGGCCAGGCGCTCTGGAACGGGCGGCGCTGCGGCCTCCCGGTCCGGCGTGTTCACCGGCGGCCAGGCCGGCGGCGCGTTGACCGCCGGAGCCGGCGGCTGCGCGGCCGGCGGCGGCACCGGGGCCGGCACGGCCGGCGACGGGGCCTGACCGAACGGCGGCGCGGAAACCGGCGGTTGCGCGGCCGGCGGCGCCGAGACCGGTGGGATCGGCGGCGCGGAGACCGGCGGCAGCGCGGTCAGCCCGTTCGGCTGCGGATCCGGCGCGGCCGGACGCTGCCGGGGGATGAACCCGGACATCGTCGTCATCTCGTTCGCCGAGAGGCCGGCCGGGTCCTGCTCGGTGGCCCGCCGCTGCGGCAGCGGCTCGATGTCGTGCCCGTTGGGGATCCGCGGCGTGAACGGGTCGCTTCCGTTGCGTCCCGCTCGGGCGCCGGTCAGGTCGGACCAGGCCGGCATGTCCCTGGGCTGGGTCGGGGCGCTGGTCTGCCCGCCGCCGTTCATCGCCGGCTCGTACGGCCGATCGAGGGGCACGCCGTCGCGGCCGCGACCGCCGCCGAAGCTCGGGGCACGGTCGCCGCCGAGGCCCGGACCACCGTCGCCGCCGAAGGTCGGTACCGGCGGCGTGGCCGGACCGCTCTCCAGGGCGAGCGGGGCGCCGAAGGCCGGCCGGACGGTCGGTTCCGGCGTGAGCGGGAGGCCACCCGGCTGCGTCCGGCCGGAGAGCGCCCGGGGGATCAGCATCGGGGTGGGCAGCGTGACGTCGGCGACGGTTCCCCGGTCAGGACCGGCCCGCAGCTCGACCTTCACGCCGTGCCGGGAGGCCAGCCGGGCGACCACGACCAGGCCCATCATCCGGGAGACGGTCACGTCGACGGCGGGCGGCGTGGCGAGCCGTTCGTTGAGGTCCTGTAGCTGCTCGGCGGAGATGCCGATGCCCCGGTCCTCGACGAAGAGCGTCGCCCGGTCACCCACCCGACGGGCCTCCACCATCACCTGCGAGTCCGGCGGGGAGAAGGCCGTGGCGTTGTCGAAGAGCTCGGCGACCAGGTGCACCAGGTCGTTGACGGCGGCGGCCTGGACCTCGATGTCCCGGTCGACCATCCCGAACTCGATCCGGGTGTAGTGCTCGACCTCGGACTGCGCTGCCCGGAGCACGTCGATCAGTGCCGCCGGCTCGCGCTGTACCCGGGTCGAGTCGGCACCCGCGAGCACCAGCAGGTTCTCGTCGTTTCGGCGCATTCGGGTGGCCAGGTGGTCGAGCTGGAAGAGCTCGGCCAGCCGGTCCGGGTCCTCCTCGCCCCGCTCCAGCCGGTCCAGGTGACCGATGAGCCGGTCGACCAGGATCTGCGAACGGCGGGCGAGGTTGACGAACATCGTCGCGACCGAGGCCCGCAGTGCGGCCTGCTCGGCGGCGGTCCGGACGGCTTCCAGGTGGACGGCGTTGAACGCCTCGGTGACCTGGCCGAACTCGTCCTTGCTGCGTACCGGTAGTGGCTCGGCGATCTGGTTGGCCACCTGCACCGGCGACATCTGCGCGGTCATCTGCGGGTCACGCAGTCGGGAGACCGCGTGCGGCAGGCCGTACTGGGCGATGGAGAGCGCGCCGTGCCGCAGCTCGCGCAGCGAGCGGGCCATCGAGCGGGCGACCAGATAGGCGAAGAGCACCGCCAGCAGCAGCATGCTGAGCAGCAGACCGGTTTCCAGGAAGACCTGCCGCTGCACGTCGTCGCGGAGCGCACTCGCCTCGGCGAGCACGTCGGAGTCGAGCCGGCCCTCGACCAAACGGATCAACTGGGCGTTGCCGACCATCGCGGAGTCCCAGTCGTCGGCGTCGAACGGAGCATCGGCCATGCTCTCGTTCGTCCGGCCCCGGATCCAGCCGCCGTAGCTGTCGACCTCACGCACGTCGGCGCCGGTGACCGTCTCGTCGTAGAAGGCGGACTCGGAGCCGGTGGCGATCGCCTTGAAGGTCTGCAACGCCTGCTGCTGACCGGTCTCGGTGGCGATGTAGTCGGTTTGGAGCGCGGCGGTCAGCCGACCGTCGATCAGGGCGCGGTGCACCACGACCCGCCGCATCGACAGGAACTCCTTGCCGCGCGCGTTGGCGGCGGCGGCCCGCATCCGGTCGCTCAGCGAGGACTCGCCGGCGAGTTGCGAGGCCAGGTCCCGGATGTTCAGCAGGTCGTTGATCAGGCCCTCGTACGACTGGGCCGCGTCGGTCAGCTTGAGCTTGGAGTTGATGACCTGGCTGCGGATCCCCGGCAGGTCGGCCAGGCCCTGGTCGATCTGGGCCAGCAGCGCGTCGAAGTTGCCCGGCAGCTCGTCGAGCTGCGCCCGGCGCTCCGAGTAGGGCCCCTTGGCCTTGTCGACCTCGGGGTGCACCTTGTTGTAGGTGTCGCGGGCCGCCTTCCGGACGGTCTCGTTCCGCGAGCCGAGCAGCAGCACGGCGCCCGCCCGCTCGTCCTGCAGGTCATGCACCAGTTCGCCGGAGGTCTGGGCGAGCGTGGCCAGGGTGTGCGCCCGGTTCGCGTCGTCCAACGTCTCCATGTGGTCGACGATGCTGGTCGTACCGACCACGACAACCGCGATGGTCGGCGCGATCATGATCAGACCCAGCTTCGACCAGATCGGCATGTCGCGCAGCCGGCCGGCGACCGGCCAGCGGAGACGCGACAGGAACGGGCTTGCTGTCTTCGGCCGCTTGCTCACGTCACCGCCTTCCCATCCAGTACCCGGCCAAGGGCCCAGGGCACCGCTGATCGACCGACCCGGGCGGGTCGGACCTCCGAGATTCCATCACGCCGCAACTCAAGAAGAAAGCCCAGGTTGTCACCGACTGGAAGCGCATCGGGATGTCCCCGCGATTTGACAGCAGTCTGTCTTTCTGGCGTCACCCAGGGTAGTCACGCATCCTGTCCGTGCTCTACTGCCATCGACCGTCCACAACCGGATGGTCACTGCTCGCCCGCGCCCGGGGCCAGTACCGCAACGTATCGAACGTTACCGGCACGGGAAACCCTACGCCCTCGCGTACGGTGGCTGCGTTCGACTCCGGTGTCACCGCCAGCCTGGCACCCGCACAGCGCAGAGAACCATTGCCCGACCGGTCGGCCACGGCAAGGTCGAAGTGCCGGATTACGCGGTCCGTGCGGACCACCGAATGGCCGCCCGGACGGCCGTGCTGACCGGCCCGGCAGTTTTCCCGGCCAAAAGAGATAGCAGACCGGAAATCGTCCGACAACGCTCCCGGCTCGGCGGCCGATCCGGGCCCGGCCGTATCGACCGGTGCGACGGTCAGGACAGCAGCTTGGCGTACGCCGGCTTGATCACCTCGTTGATGATGGCGAGCCGCTCGTCGAACGGGATGAAGGCGCTCTTCATCGCGTTGATGGCGAACCACTGCAACTCGGGGTAGCCGTAGCCGAACGCCTCCACCAGCAGCGCCATCTCCCGGGACATCGAGGTGCCGCTCATCAGCCGGTTGTCGGTGTTGACGGTGACCCGGAACCGCAGGTCCCGCAGCAGCCCGATCGGGTGCTCCGCGATCGAGGGGGCGGCACCGGTCTGCACGTTGGACGACGGGCACAGTTCCAGCGGGATCCGCTTGTCCCGGACGTACGCGGCCAGCCGGCCGAGCACCGGCCGGGCGTCCCCCGGGGTGATGTCGTCGACGATCCGCACCCCGTGCCCCAGCCGGTCGGCACCGCACCACTGGATCGCCTGCCAGATCGAGGGCAGCCCGAACGCCTCACCGGCGTGGATGGTGAAGTGGAAATTTTCCCGTTGCAGGTATTCGAAGGCGTCCAGGTGCCGGGTGGGCGGAAAGCCCGCCTCCGCACCGGCGATGTCGAAGCCCACCACGCCGGTGTCCCGGTGCCGGACGGCGAGTTCGGCGATCTCCTGCGACCGGGCGGCGTGCCGCATCGCGGTCAGCAACGTGCCGATCCGGATCGGGTGCCCGGTCGCCGCCGCCTCGGCCGCACCCTCGGCGAAGCCCTCCAGCACCGCCTCCACCACGTCGTCGAGGCCGAGGCCCCGCTCCAGGTGCTGCTCCGGGGCGAACCGGACCTCGGCGTAGACCACGCCGTCCGCGGCCAGGTCGAGGGCGCACTCGGCGGCCACCCGGCGCAGCCCCTCGGCCGTCTGCATCACCGCGACGGTGTGCGCGAAGGTCTCCAGGTAGCGCTCCAGCGACCCCGAGTCGGCCGCCTCCACGAACCACCGGCCAAGTTCGTCCGGGTCGGTGGTGGGTAACGGATGCCCCACCGCCTCGGCGAGTTCGACCACCGTCGCCGGGCGCAGCCCGCCGTCGAGGTGGTCGTGCAGCAGCGCCTTGGGAACCCGGACGATGTCTTCGTAGCCGATTGCCGCCATGCCACCGACCCTAGTGGCCCGGCCGCCCCGGCCAGCGGCGGGACACCGGGCGCCGGAGCGGCGGACCACCGCCGGCCCCGGCCGGGTCGGGCACTATCGTGACGGAGTGCCACCCGAGGTCCTGCGCCGGCTGCGCTGCCCGGTCTGCGCCCGGCCGCTGGCCGCCGTACCGCCCGCCGCCGTGGTCGCGCTGCGCTGCCCGGCGGGACACAGCTTCGACCTGGCCCGCCAGGGGTACGTCAACCTGACCGCCGGTCGGGCCACGCACTCCGGGGACAGCCCGGCGATGGTGGCCGCCCGGGAGGAGTTCCTCGGCGCCGGCCACTACGACCTGATCTCGACCGCGCTCGCCGGCCTCGCCAGGGCGGTCGCCGGGCCGGCGCTCCAGACGTACCCGGAACTGGTGGTGGACGCCGGAGCCGGCACCGGCCGGCACCTCGGCGCGGTGCTCGACGCCCTGCCCGCCGCCGTCGGGCTGGCCCTGGACGTCTCCAAGCCGGCGCTGCGCCGGGCCGCCCGGGCCCATCCCCGGGCCGGTGCCGCGCTCTGCGACACCTGGCGCGGGCTGCCGCTGGCCGACGGCGCCGCCGGGCTGCTGTTGAACGTCTTCGCCCCACGCAACGGACCGGAGTTCCGCCGGGTACTCCGGCCGGACGGCGCGCTGCTGGTGGTCACGCCGACCGCCGAGCATCTCGGCGAACTGGTCGACCGGCTCGACCTGCTCCGGGTCGACCCGGCCAAGGAGGCCCGGGTCGCCGGCAGCCTGGCCGAGCACTTCACACCGGGCCCGACGGCGGTGCACCGGGCCACCCTCCGGCTCGACCGGACCGAGGTGCGCACCCTGGTCGGGATGGGACCGAGCGCCTGGCACGCCGAGCCCGACCGGCTCGACCCGCGGGTCGACGACCTTCCGGAACCCGTCCAGGTAACCGTCGCGGTCCAGGTGACTGCCCACCACCCCCGCTGACCGCCGGCCGGTCAGGTGGAGAGGTCGACCTCCTCCCACCCGGCGGGCGGGTCGTGGAACGGTCCCCGGAACACCACCGCCCACTCCAGCGCCCACCGCCGCTGGCCGATCGCGTTGCTGTCGATCAGCCCGGGCAGGTCCAGCCCGTCCTGCTCGGCCTCCAGATAGCCCCAGTCCAGGCAGTAGTAGAAGTCGAGTACGGCGGCCACCTCCGCCGCGTCCCGAGGCGCCGCCAGGGTGCGGGAGCGCCACTGGCCGAAGGTCTCCCCCGCCGCCAGGTTGGGCAACTGTTCCATCAGCCGCTCGTCGCTGGGCTCCGTCGGGTCGAGGTGCCGGCTCAGCCCGAGTACCCAGGCCAGCGCGAAGATCGCGTCGTGGTGCAGTACGAACGACCGGTGGTCGCCCCGGCTGCCCATCACGAACTGCCACTCCGGCGGTGTCACCTGCTCCACCAGGTGCGAGCCGAGCAGCCAGCTCATCCCGGCCTGCGGCGGCATGCCGAAGCACCGTGCCAGCACCAGGTGCAGTACGGCTGTCCGGGCCTCGATCTCGGCGGTGGGCCGCAGGTCGACCGCGTCGCCCAGCTCCCACACCAGCGGAAACTGGGGCGGCGGCACGGGCAGCCCCAACCGCTGCAACTCGGCCACGTTCGCGGCCCGGACCGCCTGCGGGTCGGGAGCGGATACGGTCACAGCCTGATTTCCCGTCACGTCGGAGTCGCCTCGGGCGCCCACGGCACCCCGGCACCGGATGCGGCTGGACCCGCCAGTCGAGCCGACTCAGCACCCCGTGCTACCCCCCGGCGACGGAGGATAGCCGGTCGGCAGCGCGTACACCATGGGTGCCCGGCGTGGCAGCCGCACGGGTCGAAGTCGACGCAGGGCCCGCCGATCCCGATCCGGCCGACGGCTAGGTTCTGTTTCGCGGATCATGAGGGTCGCTCGTTAGACCCTTCGTGGCACGAGGCGGTCTGACGAATCACGAGTGGGCGGTGCTGGCACCGTTGCTGCCGGCGCAGCCCGTTCGTGGTAGGCAGTGGCGGCCCCATCGGCAGGTCATCAACGCGATCTGCCGGGTGAAACGGACCGGCTCACCCTGGCGTGACCTGCCCGAACGGTACGGGCCGTGGAAGACCGCCTACCAGCGGGTTCCGTCGACGGGCGGCCGATGGCACCTGGCGCTGCGGCCGACCCTGAAATCGCTGAAGAGGGCGACCACGGCGGAAGGAAGATCGTGCTCCGCCACGGTCGCCGCTCGTGTGACCCGAAGCTGGTGTTCAGCGCATCACGGGTTCATCGGGTGGTAGCGACCGCACCTCGGGCTTGTGGCGACGGGCGAGGCGATTGATGCCTGTCATGGTGGCAGCGATCACCGTGATGAGGATTGCCAGTGG
Source organism: Plantactinospora sp. KLBMP9567 (assembly GCF_033446045.1). Taxonomy (NCBI): domain Bacteria; kingdom Bacillati; phylum Actinomycetota; class Actinomycetes; order Micromonosporales; family Micromonosporaceae; genus Plantactinospora; species Plantactinospora sp. KLBMP9567. The sequence continues at coordinate 190,575 of NZ_JAWQRR010000026.1, forward strand.
TAGCGGCTGACCGTCGAAGTGCTGCATCGCCGTGTTGGAGAGCAGCGGGTCGGGAATGAGCCATCCGGCGATGAAGCCGGTGAGTCCGACGCCGATGATGACGGCGGGCCGGTGGCGGCGGACTGCGAAGGCGGCTCCGACAGCGGTGATGGCGGCGGTGAGGATCCCGATGACCGTCGGCACGGCGTCGAGAACGTACACGCCGTGGCGTCCCCATTCTCCGGTGCCTTTCCAGGCGAGGATCCCGAGCGGGACGAGGGCCCACCAGAACAGGCGCGGCCGGGGCGCGGTCCACCGCTCGCGGTCAGCGATCGCGAGCAGGACGAAGATCAAGACCGGTGCGGCGTACGCGAAGAGTTGTTGGCCGGGGTTGATTCCCATGCCGGCACCGCTGAGCACGTCGATGACGAACCAACCAACGGTGACCGTCAGGAATATTGCTTGCAGGGTGAGGGCGGTCCGGGTCGCGCCGCACAGCCAGGCGATCAGCGGTGCGAGGGGCAGCAGGCCGAGAACGACTATCTGCGGCCAACTGGAGATGATGGCCGGCATGTCGGTGGCGAGGACGGCGCCGGTGAACAGGTCCAGGGTGCCACCGGCGGGCTGGGTGCCGGCGGCGACGAGCAGGGCACTGAGTCCGGTGGTGAGGGCGGCGGTGGTGACGGGCGTCGTGAGTCGCAGCCGGATCGCCAGGGCGATGATGTGCAGTGTCTCGTGCCGGCTCGGGTGCCGGCGGCCGTGGTCGAGGTCCAGCAGCAGTCCGAGCAGTTCCTCGCCGCGGGCGGTGCGGTGCGTGGCTGGCAGTAGGCGTAGCAGCCGTCGATATCGTCGCTCCAGGGGGCTCATGCCCGGGTTCATCCGCTGGTCCCAAGGCCCGGGGCGTTGCGGGCGGCACGCTTGTTGAGGCGCTCCTCGGCGAGCCGGACCGCGGTGGCCATCCGCCGGCTCTCAGCGCGGATGGCGTCTGCCCCCGTGTCGGTCAGTTTGTAAAAACGGCGTAGCCGGCCCTTCTCCACCTCGTCGTGGTCGGGGGCGATGAGCCCTTGGGTGACGAGGCGGTCGAGGGCCCCGTAGAGGGTGCCAGCGCGTAACCGGATCCTGCCGTCGGTCATCTCGTCGACCTCTGTCACCAGGGCGTAGCCGTGGCGGGGTTGGTCGGCGAGGGCGGAGAGGATCAGGAACGTCTGCTCGCTGATGTCCATGCACTATATATATCGCACCGCGATATATATAGCAACGATGTCGCGTGTTGGAGCGTCGGGACCGTCAGTACGCCCAACTGGTGCTCGCACTGGCTGCGGCACCAGCGACGGCGACCGTAGCGCCTGCCTGCGGTTACTCACCGCACGATGGCAGGCCGACATTCCTTGGCTACTGGTCAGGAAGGGAGGTTGTGCAATGTCGGTTGATCAGCCTATGCCGCTCCGCAGTTCCGGGAGCTGGAGCAGCCGCCTGCTTCGCAGCGTGCGGCTGAAGCATCACCGCTCACTTTGCTGGGTTCCAGGATGATTTGAGGTGTGGGCGGCATCCGGCTTTAGCTGCTGTGGTGTGGCGACTGGGTCGGCCGGGCCGGTCGTGATGCGGTCGGCGGGCGCGGCTGTGTCGGAATTTCGGATCTGGCGGCGAGGTAATAGGTTCGGCCGGCGTTGACGGCGCTGGCCTGGCGGACCGCCGTTCCTAGGGTGACGCCGAGTAGGTCAGCGAGGATCGGTGGGGGATGTCGGCGGTCATGGCAACGAGCGCAGCATGTCGTCCGGGGGCGGGTGCGATGCCATACCTGCGGAGCTTGTCGCGTAGGCGTCGCGCGGCGATCGGCTGGCCGGGTGCACCGCCGGGGAACAGCAGTGGTTTGCGGGCGACCGGGCTAGGTTCTGTCCCGTGGGTCTTGCTGGTCGGGAACGGCGCGTAGCCAGTCGAGGGTCTCGACCAGGTCGAGAGTGGCCCGGAAGTAGGCGCCGAGTTTGTCGTACCTGGTGGCGAGTCCGCGCCAGTTTTTCCGCCGGTTGAAGCCGCGTTCGACCTGGTTACGGCGCTTGTAGGCAACGGGGTCGAACGTTGGTGGCCGGCCGCCGTGTCGTCCCCGCCGCTTCCGATTCGCGATCTGGTCGTTGGCTTCGGGGATGACCGTGGTGATGCACTTGTCCCGCAGAGCGGTCCGGTTGACTCGGGAGGAGTACGCCTTGTCTGCAGTGGGTGAGTCGGGCCGCTTACGCGGTCGGCCGGCACCGCCTGGTCGGGGTACGCGGATCTGGTTTAGCAGCGGGATCAGTTGCTTGGTGTCGGCTGACTGACCTGGGGTGATGCGGGTAGCGAGGGAACGGCCACGTCCGTCGGCCAGGGTGTGGATCTTCGTGGTGAGGCCGCCACGGGACCGGCCGATGGCCTGCGCTGCCCGCGAATCCTCTGGGTTCAGCCCCTTTTACGGGCACCAGCGGCGTGTTGGTGGGTGCGGACGATCGTGGCGTCGACCTGGGCGCTCCAGTCGATGTCGTCGTCCAGCTCGGCCAGGGCGATGGCGTGGGCTTTGAGCCGGATCCAGGTGCCATCGGCCGCCCGTCGACGGAACCCGCTGGTAGGCGGTCTTCCACGGCCCGTACCGTTCGGGCAGGTCACGCCAGGGTGAGCCGGTCCGTTTCACCCGGCAGATCGCGTTGATGACCTGCCGATGGGGCCGCCACTGCCTACCACGAACGGGCTGCGCCGGCAGCAACGGTGCCAGCACCGCCCACTCGTGATTCGTCAGACCGCCTCGTGCCACGAAGGGTCTAACGAGCGACCCTCATGATCCGCGAAACAGAACCTAGCCGATCCGGTCGATGACCAGGGCCGGCAGGGTCGGCGGCTCGGCCGAGATCGACACCGCCTCGGCGGCAACGGCGCGGGCCGCCGGAATCCGGCCCGCGTCGTCGGCCCGCAGCTCGTAGAGCGGCTCACCGGCCCGTACCGGATCTCCCGGCTTGCGGTGCAGCAGCACCCCGGCCCCGGCGCTGACCGGGTCCTCCTTGCGGGCCCGCCCCGCGCCGAGCCGCCACGCGGCGATCCCGATCCGGTACGCGTCGACGGCGGCCAGGTAACCGTCCCGGTCGGCCCGGACGACCTCCACCTCCGGGGCAACCGGCAACGGGGCCTCCGGATCCCCACCCTGGGCCCGGATCATCGCCCGCCAGATGTCCATGGCCCGGCCGTCCCGCAGCGCCCGCTCCGGATCGGCGTCCGGCAGCCCGGCCGCCACCAGCATCTCCCGGGCCAGCCGCAGGGTCAGCTCCCGCACGTCGGCCGGCCCGCCGCCGGCCAGCACCTCGACCGACTCGGCCACCTCGACCGCGTTGCCCACGGCCAGCCCGAGCGGCGCCGACATGTCGGTCAGCAGGGCGACCGTCCGAACCCCGTGTGCGCCGCCCAGCTCCACCATGGTCCGGGCCAGCTCCCGGGCATCCGCCTCCGACTTCATGAACGCGCCGGAGCCGACCTTCACGTCCAGCACCAGGGCCCCGGTACCCTCCGCGATCTTCTTGCTCATGATCGAGCTGGCGATCAGCGGGATGGCCTCCACCGTGCCGGTGACGTCGCGCAGCGCGTACAGCTTGCGGTCGGCCGGGGCCAGCCGCTCGCCCGCCGCACAGATCACCGCGCCGACCTCACCCAACTGGGCGATGAACTCGTCGTTGCCCAGCGCGGCCCGCCAGCCCGGGATCGACTCCAGCTTGTCCAGGGTCCCCCCGGTGTGCCCCAGCCCTCGCCCGGAGAGCTGCGGTACCGCGGCACCGCACGCCGCGACCAGCGGAGTGAGCGGCAGCGTGATCTTGTCGCCGACCCCACCCGTGGAGTGCTTGTCCACGGTCGGACGGCGTACCCCGGAGAGGTCCAGCCGGTCTCCGCTGGCGATCATCGCGGCCGTCCAGCGGGCGATCTCGCCCGGCGTCATGCCGCGGAGCAGGATCGCCATGGCCAGCGCGGACATCTGCTCGTCGGCCACCCGCCCCCGGGTGTACGCGTCGACCACCCAGTCGATCTGCTCGTCGGACAGCGTCCCGCCGTCCCGCTTGACCCGGATCACGTCGACCGCGGCGAACCCACTCACAGCTTCCTCTTCCCCACCTGCTTGTCGAGACCACAGACCTGCCTGTCGAGACCACAGACCTGCCTGTCGAGACCACAGACCTGCCTGTCGAGACCACAGACCTGCCTGTCGAGACCACAGACCTGCCTGTCGAGACCACAGACCTGCCTGTCGAGACCACAGACCTGCTTGTCGAAACCACGGTCTCTTGTCGATCGAGACCACGAACCCGCACCGGCCCACGGTCAGTGCCCACCGAGCCGGGGCCTGCCGTACCCGGCGGAGGGATCAAGCCTGACCGCCCGGAGCCGGGCACGGCAGGCCCCGACCCACCCCGCGCCAGGCCGGCTCCGCCCCACGCGGCCCGGCCACCGCGAACCCCGGAAACCCGACCACCGCGAACCCCGGCTAACCCGACCACGACGAACCCGGAAAGATCAGTCGCCCCAACGCCGAGGGATCTCGACCGGCGGCTCCGCCTCACCCGCCCAGAACATCGCCCCGTCCGCGTCGACCACCACCACCCGGGGCGTACGCGCCTGGCCCCAGCTCACCGCCTCGGCCGGGTCGTCCCAGGTCGGCGCCTCCTCGAGTACCCCGGTCCGCACTCCTTCGGCGTCCCCGGCGGCCCGCTCCCAGTACCCGGTCCAGACCTGCCGCCCGCCCGAGACGTCCGGATGCACGAAGACGGTCCCCCGCCCCCGCCAGGCGGCCAGTTCCTCCGGCACCGGAGGCACCTTCACCGACGCCGCGATCGCCTCCAGATCTTCCACCCCGAACGCGTGCGGCAGCAGCTCGGCCATCCGCAGCGGCACCGGGTCCGCCTCGATCAGGCACTCCGGCCCGCCGTTCTCCCAGAGCAGTTGCCGGCACCGGCCACACGGCATCAACGGCTCACCGGTCGCCCCGACGCACGAGAGCGCGACGAGCCGCCCCCCGCCCGACGCGTGCAGCGCGGACACCACCCCGCACTCGGCGCAGAGCGTCACCCCGTACCCGGCGTTCTCGACGTTGCAGCCGACCACCACCCGGCCGTCGTCGACCAGCGCCGCCGCCCCGACCGGGAAGTTCGAGTACGGCGCGTACGCGTGCCGCATCACGTCGGTCGCCGCGGCCCGCAGCTTCGCCCAGTCAATCTCCATGGTCACGCCCCCATCCTGCCCCGCCGCTGGTCAGCCCTTGATGTAGGGCTTACCGTCCGCGGCCGGCGCCCGCACCTTGCCGACCAGGCCGGCGACGGCCAGCAGGGTGGCGAGGTACGGCAGCATCGCCAGGAACTCGCTGGGAATGCTGCTGTCGATCGCGCCCAGGTACGTCCCGAGCTGGTCCGCGAAGCCGAAGAAGAGCGCCGCCAGCAGCGCCCCCGTCGGGCTCCACCGGCCGAAGATCAGTGCCGCCAACGCGATGAAGCCCTTGCCGCCGATCATGTTCTTGCTGAAGGTGTAGAGCGCGAGCGTGTAGGAGGCGCCGCCCAGCCCGGCGACCATGCCGGCGAGCAACACGTTCCGGTAGCGCAGCGCCAGCACCTTCACCCCGAGGGTGTCGGCGGCGGTCGGGTGCTCACCCACCGAGCGGGTCCGCAGCCCCCACCGGGTACGGAACAGCGCGACGTGGATCACCACCACCAGGATCAGGGCCAGGTAGAGGAAGATGTTGCCCCGGAACAGCGCCGGCCCGAGAACCGGGATGTCGGACAGCACCGGGATCGGCCACGCCTCGAACCTCGGCGGCTGGTTGTACTTCGCCGCCTCCGGCTGCATCAATCGCTCGTAGAGGAAGCCGGTCAACCCGACCGCGAAGAGGTTGAGCACGATCCCCATCACCACCTGGTCGACCAGGTAGCGGATGGTGAAGATCGCCAGCAGCAGCGAGATCAGCGCGCCGCCCAGCGCCGCCGCGATCAGCCCGACCCAGGCGCTCGCCGCGATGGTGCCGACCAGGGCACCGGCGAAGGCGCCCATCAGCAACTGGCCCTCGATCGCCACGTTCACCACGCCGGACCGCTCGCAGAGCACCCCGGCCAGGGCACCGAAGATCAGCGGCAGGGCCAGGATGAAGGTACCCCGGACGATGTTGACCAGCGGCATGAAGTTCTGCCCGGTCGGTGCGGCCGACACCTGCCAGCAGAGGAACGAGAGCACCACCCCGACCACCGCCACGCCGAGCAGCGGCACGAACCAGCGCTTCGGCAGCCCGGCCAGCAGTGCCGCGCCGGCCGCCGCCGCGACCAGCCCGAACAGGATCGCCCCCACCGTGCCGTTGACGGACAGCGCCGCGCCGCCGGCATCCTCGCTGAGCGTGAACCGCGCGTCCGCGCCGGTGGCCAGCGCACCGAAGAGCACCGCCGCGACCAGGCCGAGCAGTACGGCACCGGCGCCGACCTTGCGGTCCCGGGTCCAGAAGCCCGGCCGTACGGTGACGGCCAGCTCCTCGACAGTCATGGTCGACATCTGTGCCGCCTTCCGTTCGCGACTGCGGGGCTCGCAAGCTCACTCCTCGCGCTCACCTGTGCCGCCTTCCGTTCGCGACTGCGGGGCTCGCAAGCTCACTCCTCGCGCTCACTGCCCTACCAGCCCTTCGCCATGCTCGTGGACAACCTGGCGGCCCGGGCGGCCCGGAGCCCGAAGATCACCTTCACCAGTGCCGGCGCGGCGATGAAGATGACGATCAGCGCCTGGAGCACGGTGACCAGCTCCAGCGAGATGCTGGCGTACGACTGCATCCGGTTGCCGCCGGCCTGGAGCGCGCCGAAGAGCAGCGCGGCGAGCGCGACGCCCCACGGCTTCACCCGGCCGAGCAGCGCCACCAGGATGCCGTCGAAGCCGATCTGGGCGATCACCAGCGGGGTGAGCGCGGTGGCCGTGCTGCCGAGCACCATGTTGGCGCCGCCCAGCCCGGACAGCGCCCCGGCGAGCACCATGACCAGCACGTACGTCCGGCCGACGTTGATCCCCGCGGTCCGCGCGGCGTCCGGGTTGGCGCCGACCGCGCGCAGCTCGAAGCCGAAGGTGGAGCGGTTGAGCAGCCAGCCGACCGCCCAGGTGGCGGCGACCGCCAGCACGATGCCGAGGTGTACCCGCAGGTCGCTGCCGAGCAGCCGGGGTAGCTGCGCGGAGCCGTCCACCGGCCGGCTGATCGCGTCCGTCCGGTCCGGATCGTGTACGCCGTTCTGCACGATGATCCAGGCCAGGAAGGAGATGGCGACGTAGTTGAGCATGATCGTGGTGATCACCTCGTGCGCACCGGTACGCGCCTTCAGGAAGCCGGGGACGAAGCCCCAGATCGCCCCGCCCAGCGCTCCGGCGAGTACTGCCACGATCAGGTGCACCACCGGGGGCAGCGGAAGCAGGAAGCCGGCCAGCGCCGCCAGGATCACCCCGATGGTGGCCTGCCCCTGGGCGCCGATGTTGAACAGGCCGCCCCGGAAGGCGAGCGAGACCCCGAGCCCGGTGAAGACCAGCGGGGCGGCGTAGGTCAGCGTCTCCGAGATCGGCGCGAAGACCGGCTGCCAGCCGCCGGTGCCGTTCGCCCAGGCCTGCACCGCCGCCGGGTCGAAGACCGCGCCCTTGAACAGGTTCGCGTACGCCTCGCTGACCACCGTCCAACTCGCGTTGAGCGCGTCGGAGGGCTGGGCGGTGAAATAGCCCCAGGTGGCCAGCACGTCCGGGTCGGAGACGATGATCAGTACGGCGCCGATCAGCGTGGCCAGCACGATCGCCAGTACGGTCACCGTGACGGTGTTGGCCGCCCAGAGGTTGTGCACGAACGCCTGGAGCAGTTGCCGACCACCACCGTTCCGGTCGGTCAGCCCTTTCCCGGGCCCGCCCGACTGGGTACCGCCGGAATCGGCCGCACCGGCTGCGGTGCCGGCGGCGGCGGACGGATCGGCCGCGCCGACCGTGGCCACCGTCTCCGGGTCGGGCCGCTGCCCGGCCGGAGATTTCTCCGGCGACGGTGATCCGGGCTCGTTCACGTCGGTCATCGGGTTTCCTCGCTACCAGCGACGTCGGGAGCCGGGGTCACCGGCCCGTCGGGGGTTGCGGCCGATCCGGCACCGCCGCCGTCGGCGGTCCCGGTCGAGTTGGTACCGCCGTCGGCGGTCCCGGTCGGTACGGCGCCCTCGCCGGCCCCGGTCGGTGCGGCGTCGGTGATGCCGGCCATCAGCAGGCCGATCTCCTCGCGCGGGGTCTCCGGCCCGACGACGCCGAGGATCCGGCCCCGGTACATCACCGCGATCCGGTCGGCGAGCCCGATCACCTCGTCCAGCTCGCTGGAGACCAGCAGTACGGCGGTGCCGATGTCCCGCTCATGGATGATCCGGCGGTGGATGAACTCGATCGAGCCGACGTCCACCCCCCGGGTCGGCTGGGCGGCGACGAAGAGCTTGAGCGGCCGGGACATCTCCCGAGCGATGATCACCTTCTGCTGGTTGCCGCCGGAGAGCGTGCCGACGGCCGCCTCCGCCGACGAGGTGCGTACGTCGAACTCCGGGATCCGCTCCCGGGCCGAGGCGGTGATCGCGTCCGGCCGGAGCACCAGGCCGGAGCCGAACGGCGGCCGGTCGTAGATGTCCAGCACCAGGTTCTCGGCGACGCTGAACTCCTTGACCAGCCCGTCGACGCTGCGGTCCTCCGGGACGTAGCCGACGCCGGCCCGCAGCACCCGCTTGGTCGGCCAGCCGTCGATGCGCTGACCGGCCAGGCTCACCGTGCCGTGCAGCACCGGCCGCAGCCCCATCAGCGCCTCGATCAGCTCGGTCTGGCCGTTGCCCTGCACACCGGCGATGCCGAGCACCTCGCCGGCCCGTACGGTCAGGTCGACGCCGTCGACGGCCCGGACCGACCGCTCGTCGTCGACGACGAGTCCCGCCACCTCCAGTACCGGCTCACCCGGCGCGGCGGCGGCCTTCTGCACGGTCAGGTTGACGGTCCGCCCGACCATCAGCGCGGCCAGCTCGTCCTCGCTGGCGCTCGGGCTGGCGGTGCCGACGGTCCGGCCACGCCGGATCACGGTGATCCGGTCGGCGATCGCCTTGACCTCTTTGAGCTTGTGCGTGATGAAGACGATGGACTTGCCGGACTCCTTGAGCGACCGCATGATCCCGAGCAGTTCCTCGGTCTCCTGCGGGGTCAGCACGGCGGTCGGCTCGTCCAGGATCAGCAGGTCGACGTCCCGGGTCAGTGCCTTGAGGATCTCGACCCGCTGCTGCACGCCGACCGGCAGGTCCTCGATCACCGCGTCCGGGTCGACCCGCAGGTTGTAGCGGGTGGAGACCTCGGTCACCTGGCGGCGGGCCCGCCGCCGGTCGAGGAAGCCGGCGAATCCGCCCCGGACCTGCTCGGCGCCGAGCATCACGTTCTCGGCCACGGTGAAGACCGGGACCAGCATGAAGTGCTGGTGCACCATGCCGATGCCGGCGGCGATGGCGTCGCCGGGGCCCTTGGCCGCAAGCGGCCTGCCGTCGACCAGTACCTCGCCCTCGTCGGGCTGGAGGAGGCCGTACAGCACGTTCATCAGAGTGGACTTGCCCGCGCCGTTCTCACCGAGCAGCGCGTGGATCTCTCCGGGCTCCACCGTCAGGTCGATGTGGTCGTTGGCGACCAGCTCACCGAACCGCTTGGTGATGCCGCGCAGTTCGAGTCTCAGCGCAACCTCCTGGAGTGCGGGCGATGGTGCAGCCTAGCTGCTGCTCGGACCGGGTCGACAGGGTCTCATCCGTCGATCACTGCGGGCTGTTCGGCCCGCCCGGGCGGGCCTGTCGGGGCGTACCTGCTGGCGTGAAAACCGGCCGCCCCGACCATCGCGGAGATGTGTCTCCACGACGATCGGAGCGACCGGGTCGTCGGCATCGGAGCCGTACGGGTCGGCCGTCCGAGCTGGTCGGACGGCCGACCCGGGATCACTTCGGCTGGCTGGCCGAGGTGACCTTGATCGCACCGGAGCTGACGTCGGCCTTGATCTTGTCGACCTCGGCCTTCAGCTCCGCCGGCACCTTGCTGTCGAACTCGTGGTACGGCGCGAGCGAGACGCCGTTGTTGGCCAGGGTGCCGAGGTAGCCGGGGTCGTGGGCCAGCTTCTCGCCCTTGGCCGCCGTCACCACCGCCTCCTGGACCGCGTCCTTGATGTTCTTGACCACGGTGGTGACCAGCGCGGCACAGTTCGGCGTGCTCTCGCAGCCGTCGCTGTCCACCCAGATCGCCGAGTACTTGCCGCCGGAGGCCTGGGCGGCGGCCGTGGTGCCCAGGCCGGCCCCACCGGCCACCGGCATGATGATGTCGGCGCCCTGGGCGACCAGCGTGTCGCTGACCTTCTTGCCCTCGTCCTGCTTGACGAAGCTGTTGGTGAACGAGCCGTTCTGGCTGGCCTTGTCCCAACCGATCGACTTGACGGTCTTGCCCTTGACCTTGTTGTAGTGGGCGACACCGTCGACGAAGCCGTCCATGAAGATGGTCACCGGCGGGATCTTCTCCCCGCCGTACGTGGCGACCACGCCGGTCTTGGTCAACCCGGCGGCCAGGTAACCGGCCTGGAAGGCCGCCTGCGCGGTGTCGAACTGCATCGGGTAGACGTTGCTCTCCGGCAGCTTCGCGTCGACGATGCCGAACTGCTGGTCCGGGTTCGCCTTGGCGATCTTCGAGGTCGCCCCGCCCATCAGGCCACCGACGGCGAGGATGAAGTTGCAGTCCTGGTTGACGTACTGGGTCAGGTTCGGCTCGTAGTCGGCCTCTGCCTTGGACGCCACATACTTGATGTCGATCTTGTCGTCGGCGGCCTTGGCCGCCTCCAGGCCCGCCCAGGCGGAGGTGTTGAACGACTTGTCGTCGATGCCTCCGACGTCCGTCACCATGCACGCGGTGTACTTGTCGGCCGCGGCGCCGCCCGCGTTGCTATCGCTCGGTGCCTCACCACACGCGGCGGCGCCCAGCGCGAGCCCACCCACCGCGAATACCGAGACGATCCGCATCCCACGCACAGAGCGCAAGACGGTCTCCTTCCCATTGCACACCGCCCACCGCGGTGGCAGCCCTAAGCCGGCCTGCGCGTTGCCGCCGGCTGTCCCACGTTACGGACGGGAGCGTACGCCCGCGCCTGTCCACCGGCCGACAATCGTGCCTGACTGTTGAACGCCCGTTACCCTTACGTAACTTCGGGGTGCGCGACATCACTTCCCGGCCCGCCCGGTGCGGGACCTCGAGCTATGGGACGTCCGGTTTCGCCTGTTCCGCCCGGGCGGCGCGGCCGGAGCGGCCCGGCCGCCGGTTAACAACTCGGGCGCGGGGTTAACGCCAGAAGACCGCGATGGCGGCATTGACCAGGGTCAGCCCGATGATCGCCAGGAAGTGGCCACGGTTGACCTCCTCCCGCTTGCGGGAGAAGAACACCATCACGAAGATCATCAAGCCGATCACCAGCTTGGTGGCGAGCTTCGCCGGGGCCGGCTCGTCGCCGTCCCGCAGCGGTGCGGAGAGCCCGATCCCGGTCAGCACCTGGATGACGGCGCCCCAGAGCATCAGCGGGTTGATCCGGATCCGTCCGGTGGCGTACTGGGCGGCGGCACCACCCAGCAGCAGGGCGAAACCGATCAGGTGGGCGTAGAGAAGTATCAGCCGGAGAGGTTCCACGGCGGCCATCCTCCCCCATCGGCTATCCACATGTCGTCCCCCGCCCCCCCCCCGGCCCCCGGGCCACACCCCGAGCCCTCACCCACCATCCCCGAACAGGTTGGTTACCGGGGAGTTCGAGGGCACTACATCACCGAGACAGCACGATCATCCGCGCCAATGACGGAGGCGGTGTCAGCGGGGGCCTGCGCGTGGCGGGTGCGGGCCAGGGTGACCAGGAGCAGGCCGACGGCGGCGTACCCGGCGAGGACCAGCAGCGGGGTGCCGGCTCCGGCGCCGTCGAAGAAGGCGGTCGACCGGAGCAGGGTGCCGCCGGCACCGACCGGGAGCCACTGGCCGACCTCGCCCCAGGGCTGGGGCAGCAGTTCCGGCGCCGCGCCGACCGCCGAGAGCGGGTTGCCCACCAGGAAGACGAGTACCGCGCCGAGCCCGAGACCGGGTCGGCCCAGGATCGCGCCGAGCCCGGCGACGGTGGCCGCGACCGCCAGCCCGACGAGCCCGAGTACGGCACCGACGGTCACGGCGTCGCCGGGCAGCAGGCCGAGCCAGCCCTGGAGTACCAGCGGTCCGACAACGCCGACCAGCAGCCCGAAGCTGGCCAGCCCGGCCAACCGGGCGAGCCGACCGCCGAGCAGCAGCACGAGCAGCGCCCCGAGCACCATGCCGGTCAGCGCGAGCGGCAGGAAGCCGGCCGCGAAGCCGGCACCCCGGGGGTCGTCCGGGTCGGCTGGCACCACGTCGACCACCCGGACGGGCTGGCCGCCGGAGACCTGCCCGGCCGCCTGGGTGAGCAGGGCCGCCACGGTCGGGCTCGCCGCGCTCGCGGTGTGCAGGGTCGCGCCGTCCGGGCCGAGCACGAAGGCGGCGTACGCCTCGCGGTCGCGCAGCGCCCGGTCGGCGGCCGTACCGTCCGGCAGCCGGATCACCTCGAAGGCGCCCGGTGCGGCGGCGTCGAGTTGCCCGACCAACCGGTCGGTGGCCGGCGCCGGACCCGCGACCACCACCGGCAGGTCGCGCGGCTCCAGGTTCGCCGCCGGCCCGGCGAAGAGGGGTACCAGCAGCGACTGCAACAGCACCACCGCCACGGCCAGCAGTACGGCGACCGCCAGCGGCCGGCGGAGGTGTGTGGGGGTGGGCGGCCCGGAGAGGGCCGATGGACGAGTCATCTCAGGACTCCTTCTAAAACGAATGCTCGTTCTTTTATTCAGCGTCCTCCCCACGAACTCCGCAGTCAAGGGACGAGCGTTCGTTTTACACTGCGTGCCGTGCCACGCGTATCCGACGAACACCTGGCGGCCCGGCGCCAGCAGATCCTCGACGCCGCCCGGCGCTGCTTCCTGCGCAACGGCTTCCACGCCACCTCGATGCAGGACGTGATCGCCGAGGCCGGTCTCTCGGTGGGCGCCGTCTACCGCTACTTCGGCAGCAAGCAGGATCTGGTCACCTCGATCGCCGAGTCGGTACTCGACGGCGCGGACCAGCTCTTCGCGACGCTGGCCGCGACCGAGCCGCCACTGCCGCTGGTCGAGGCACTTGACCGGGCGCTCCAGTTCGTCGAGTCCCAGACCCGCCAGGACGGAGTCTTTCCGCTCGCCATCCAGGTCTGGTCCGAGTCGCTCCGCGATCCGGCGCTGGCCGAGTCCGTCGCGCGGCTGTACGCCGGCTTCCGGTCCAACTTCGTCGTACTGGCCCGCCGGGCCCAACAGGCCGGTGAACTGCCGGCCGACGCCGACGTCGAGGCGGTGGGTGCCGCCCTCTTCGGCCTGATCCCCGGCTTCGCCCTGCAACGGATACTCGCCGCCGGCCCGGATCCGAAGACCTATCTCGACGGTGTACGCGCCCTCCTGGCCAGCAAGGGCGGTGGAGAGTGAACCTTTCTCAGCCTGAACCGCGCGGCGCTCACACACCGCGTCGGACCTTGCGGTCCGTCAGACCGCAAGGGAGGTTGAGAAGGTTCAGCAGGTAGAGCCGGCGGAAACCGGCCCGGACGGCCGCCGAGGTCAGGGCGTACTCGATCTTCCAGCGTCCCGGCCGTCGGGCTACCATCGGCCCAACCCGGGGTTGACGACCCGGCCCCGGCGCAGAGCCCCGGCTACGCCTCGACCGGCCGGCAGGGTGGACGGGAGTCACGCTGTGGTGTTGGCCAGGAGCGCGACCGGCGGCAGTCGCCGACCGGTGATCGTGTTTCTCGCGCTGGTGGAATCGGCGGCGGTACTGCTCGCCCTCGGCATCGCCGGGATCGCCACCACCGGGGAGGGACGCCAACCCGCGCCCGTCGCCGCCCCGGCCACCACGACCCCGACCCCGGTGCCGTCGGTCCTGCCCACCTCGGCCATCGGCACGGCGCCGGTGATCCAGCCCGGCCGGCCGGGCGAGTCGGCCCAGGTGCTCCGGCCGGACCAGCTCACCCCGCCGCCCGGGGCGCAGCACAACGCGGCCGACATCCGGTTCGTCGCGATGATGGTGCCGCACCACGAACAGGCGTTGGAGATGGCCGCCCTGGTCCCGGACCGGGCCGGCAGCACCGGCGTGATCGCGGTCGCCGACCGGATCCGGGCCGCCCAGCAGCCCGAGGTCGAGGTGCTGCGGGGCTGGCTCCGGGACCGCGGCCTCGACTCGCTGCTCGGCGGGACCGGTCACGAGCACCCCGGCATGCACGGCATGCAGACCCCGGAGGCGATCGCCACGCTCACCGCGACGACCGGGACCGACTTCGACCGGATGTTCGTCGAGATGATGAGCGCGCACCACCAGGGCGCCATCGCGATGGCTCAGGAGGTACTCGTGAACGGCATCGACCGGCAGATCCGGGAGCTGGCCCGGAACATCGCCTTCGAGCAGGCCGTCGAGGTCAACCGGATGCGCGAGGTGCTCGACCCGCAGTCGAAGTGAGCCGGAGCCGGCTCAGCGCGGCGGCCGCACCTGGAAGGTCGGGCCGTCCCCGGGGCGGTGTCAGCGCCGCCGGCCCCGGTCACCCCTTGGTGCCGCCGCCGGTCAGCCCGGAGACCAGGTGCCGCTGGGCGTAGAGGAAGACCAGACCGGCCGGGATGGTGACCAGCACCGCCGCCGAGGTCAGGTACTCCCACTGCGGGTTGAACTGGGGTACGAACTGCTGGAGCCCGTACGCCAGGGTGAAGTTCCGGTCCTCCTGGATGAACGCCGAGGCGTACGCCACCTCGCCCCAGGCGGTGAGGAAGGCGTAGAAGCCGGTGACCGCCAGCGCCGGGCGGGCCAGCGGCAGCACCACCCGCCAGAAGATGCCGTACGGCCCGCAGCCGTCGATCGCCGCCGCCTCGTCCAGCGCGGTGGGGATGGAGTCGAAGTAGCCCTTGAGCATCCAGGCGCAGAACGGCACCGCGATGGTCAGGTTGGCGATGATCAGTGAGGCGGGCGTGTTGATCAACCCGAATCGCGCCATGATCATGTAGATCGGCACGATCAGGATGGCGACCGGGAACATCTGGGTGACCAGGAAGACCGTCATCAGTGGCCGGCGGCCCGGGAAGTTGAACCGGGAGACCGCGTACCCGGTGGTGGCGGCGAGGAAGATCCCGAAAAGCATGGTGAACGCGGCGACCAGCACCGAGTTGCCAAACCAGCGCACGAAGCTCGTCTCACCCAGCACGTACGCGTAGTTGGCCAGCGTCGGGTCCTTGACCAGGGTGAGTTCGCTGCTCTGTACCGCGTACCCGGGTTTGAAGGAGGAGAGCAGCACCCAGAGAATCGGGCCGACCGCGATCAGCGAGGCGACGATCAGGGTGGCGTGCAGCCCCACCGACCGCAACGGGCTCCGGCCGGTACGCACGGATCGGTTCATCGTTACCACACCTCGCCCTGCTTGCGCAGTGCCCGCCGGTAGAAGACCGAGAAGACGAGCAGGATCGACAGGATCAGCACCCCGTAGGTCGAGGCGAGCGAGTAGTTCCGGATCCCCTCGAAGGCGGCCCGGTAGGCGCCGGTGACCAGGATGTCGGTCTGGCCGGCCGGCTGGCCCTCGGTGACCAGGAAGATGATCGGGAACATGTTGAAGGTCCAGATGGTGCCGAGCAGCAGCACCGTCATGCTGACCGGGCGCAGGCCCGGCAGGGTGATGTTGACGAAGCGCTGCCACGGGCTGGCGCCGTCGATCTCGGCCGCCTCGTAGAGCTCGTCCGGGATGGTCTGCATGCCGCCGAGCAGCGCCACCATCATGAACGGCACCCCGAGCCAGATGTTGGTGACGATCGCGGTGGCCAGCGAGGTCCACCGGTTGGCGAACCAGTCGACCGGGTCGACGCCGACGGCGGTGAGCAGCGAGTTGGCCAGCCCGAACCGCTCGTTGAAGATGAACTTCCAGGCGAAGGCGCTGACGAAGGCCGGCACCGCCCAGGGCAGCACCAGCAGTACCCGGTAGAGCCCACGCAGCCGCATCGGCCGGTTGAGCATGGTGGCCAGTCCCAGCCCGAGCCCGTAGTGGAAGAGCACGCAGACCGAGGTCCAGATCAGCGTGACCCCGGTCCACTGCCAGAACTCGCCCACCTCGCCGGTGAGCACCCGGGCGTAGTTGTCCAGCCCGACGAACTCCCACCGGTTGGGGTTCTCCTTGCAGATCTCCCCGCCGGTGATCGACCTGGTGCAGACCTCGGCCAGCTGGTTGGCCTCGGTCAGGTCGGTCAGCGAGAGCCAGATGCCACGGACCAGCGGATAGAAGATCAGTACCGCCAGCACCAGCACCACGGGCAGCACCATCGCCCAGGCGTACCAGTGCTTGTCCCAGCTTCGGCGCAGCCGGGACGGGCCGGCGGGCCGGCGTCCGGGCGGCGCGGGCGCCGGCGCCGGGCCGGCGGTCACGGTGGTCATCAGCAGCGCTCCTGGAAGGGAGCCCGGCAGGGCCGCCGGCCAGCGCCGGTCGGCCCCGCCGGGTACCGGACGGGATCGCCGGCCGGGGCCGGCGCCGATGATCGGATCACATGCCGTACGACGGTACGACCTCGGACTTGTACTTCCCGGCGACCTCGTCCAGCGCCGCCTTCGGGTCCTTGTTCTGCACCAGCACCTGGGTGGCCATCTGGTCGAGCGGGCCGAAGAACTGGCCGCCCTCGGGGATCCACGGCCGCGGCACCGCCGACTCGACCACCGGCCGGAACGCCGAGATGACCGGGTTGTTCTTCACCGTGTCGAGGTCGTACGCCGACTTGCGGGTCGGCAGCAGGCCGAGCCGGTCGGCGAGGAAGCCCTGCGACTCCGCCGAACTCATGAACTTGACGAACGCGATCGCCGCCTCGACCTTCTCCTGCGGCATGCCGGACCAGACCACGTAGTTGTGCCCGCCGACCGGCGCACCGGCCCTGGCCGAGCCGGCCGGGACCGGGGCGATGCCGAGGTTCTCCAGCCCGCCGAAGGTCGGCGCGTTCGAGATGTTGTTGACCTCCCACGGCCCGTTGACGATCATCGCGACCTTCTTCTCCTTGAAGAGGGTCATCATGGTGCCGTACGCGTCGTTGGCGGCTGGCTTCGGCGCCGCGCCGCTGGCGATGAGGTCCTTGGCGACGTTCAGGCCGGCGACGTTCTGCGCCGAGTTGACGACGATCTTCTTCGCCTGGGCGTCGACCAGGTCGCCGCCCTCGCCGTACATGAAGGGCAGCATGAAGTAGCCGGCCGGGTTGACGTAGACACCGTCCACACCGGTCTTCTGCTTGACCGCCAGCGCGGCGGTCTTCAGGTCGGCCCAGGTCGCCGGAGCGGTGCTGATGCCGGCCTTGGTCAGCAGTTCCTTGTTGTAGAGCAGCGCGAGCGAGTCGGTCACCTGCGGCACGCCGTACGTCTTGCCGTCGTACTTGTCCGCCGAGAGCGGGGTGGGCAGGAAGTCGGACTCGTCGGCGGTCAGCTCCGAACCGTCGAGGGCGTAGAGATAGCCGAGCGAGGCGAACTCCGGTACCCAGGCCACCTCGGCGCGCAGGATGTCCGGGGCACCGGTCTTGGCCTGGGCCGCGGTCTTGAACTTGTTCTGGGCCTCGCCGAACGGCACCGACTGGTAATTAATCTTGACGTTCGGGTACGTCTGGTTGAACTTCGCGACGAGTTCCTGGAAGGCCGGTCCCTCGTTCTTCGGGTCCGAGGTGTCCCACCAGGTCAGTTCCGCCTTCAGTGCGGCGGGGTCGGTCTTCTGGCCCGACTCCCCCGACGTGTCGTCCTCGCCGCCGCAGGCGGCGAGCGTCAGAGCAAGGGTCGTGCAGGCGAGTACGACGATCCCTCTGGCTGTGCGACGCATCTAGCGCTCCTAGTCTGCCGGCCGGTATCGGCGGGACAGTAGCAAGGAGTTGCCGGTTACGAAACCCCTTGCAAACCTCCTTGCAACAACCGGCGCCCAGTCGACATCTGGCCGGGGCGGTTCACCCCTTTTGAGTGGCTACCGGATGGGCGGATCACCGCTGCGGTACCGGCGCTGCCCCTGGCACATCACCGAGCCGGGCCACACGTGGGGGCCGCTTTGCAAGTATTTGCCGTGGGCTACGCAAGAAACGACTCGTGGGCTACAGTTCCGCCATGCGTGCACGACTGGCCGACATCGCCCAGCAGGCCGAGGTGAGCGAGGCCACGGTGTCGCGGGTGCTCAACGACCGCCCCGGGGTGGCGCCGGAGACCCGACAGGCCGTACTCACCGCGCTCGACGTACTCGGCTACGAGCGCCCCGCCCGGCTACGCAAGCGCAGTGCCGGGCTGGTCGGGCTGGTGGTGCCGGAGCTGGAGAACCCGATCTTCCCGGCCTTCGCCCAGGTGGTCGAGTCGGGGCTGGCACAGGCCGGCTACACCTCGGTGCTCTGCACCCAGACCCCGGGTGGGGTCACCGAGGACGAGTACGTCGAGATGCTGCTGGACCGGCAGGTCTCCGGGATCGTCTTCGTCTCCGGCCTGCACGCCGACACCGCCGCCGATCCGGCGCGGTACCGCACGCTGATCGCCCGGCCGCTGCCGATCGTGCTGGTCAACGGCTACCAGCCCGGCCTGCCGGCACCCTTCGTCTCCTGCGACGACCGGGAGGCCGGCGAGCTGGCCGTGGCCCACCTGGTCGCGCTCGGGCACCGCCGGATCGGCCTGATCACCGGGCCCGGCCGGTACGTGCCGGTGCAGCGCAAGGTGGCCGGGTTCAAGACCGCGATGAAGCGGTTGGTCGGGCTCCCCGACGCCGAGTTGGACGAGCTGGCCGAGCTGTCGCTGTTCGGCGTGGAGGGTGGCGAGGTGGCCGCCGCGCGGCTGCTCGACCGGGGCGTGACCGGGCTGGTCTGCGGCTCCGACCTGATGGCGCTGGGCGCGATCCGGGCGGCCCGGCAGCGCGGCCTGTCGGTGCCGGCCGACCTCTCCGTGGTCGGCTACGACGACTCGCCGCTGATGGCGTTCACCGATCCGCCGCTGACCACGATGCGGCAGCCGGTCACCGCGATGGCGGTCGCGGCGGTACGCGCACTGGTCGACGAGATCCACGGGCACGCGGCGCCGCACTCGGAGTACATCTTCCGGCCGGAGCTGGTGGTGCGCGGCTCGACCGCGGTCGTACCGGGGGTGCTGGACAAGCCGGTGGACAAGCCCCGGCCGCCGGCCGCCGACCTGCCGCTGCCGGTCTGAACCCGGGTCGCCCGGCAGAGCAGCCCGGCACCTTCTTGCGCAAGAACTGCTTGACTCTTGCAGGCGCGGCCCGGCATCCTGCTCTGACCCGCCCGGCGTTCCACGCCCGACGAACGGACACCCCCACATGAGCAAGCGCAGTGAGCGAATCAGCCAGTTCAGTGCGGATGAGCCTCATGACGGCACGCAGCGCAGCGGAGTGCCGGCATGAGCGTCTCCCCCGCACCGAGCCGGCCCGAGGACTGGTGGAAGTCCGCGGTGGTCTACCAGGTGTACGTCCGCAGCTTCGCCGACGACGACGGAGACGGCATCGGTGACCTGGCCGGGGTACGCGGCCGACTGCCGTACCTGCGCGACCTCGGCGTGGATGCGCTCTGGCTGACCCCGTTCTACCGCTCGCCGATGGTGGACGGCGGCTACGACGTCGCCGACTACCGGGACGTCGACCCGATCTTCGGCACGCTCGACGACTTCGACGACATGATCACCGACGCGCATGCGCTGGGGCTGCGGATCATCGTCGACATCGTGCCGAACCACACCTCGGACGCGCACCCGTGGTTCGTCGCCGCCCTGGCCAGCCCGCCCGGCTCGGCCGAACGGGACCGCTACCTGTTCCGGGACGGCCGGGGACCGGGCGGCGAACTCCCGCCGAACGACTGGGAGTCGATCTTCGGTGGCCCGGCCTGGACCCGGGTCCCGGACGGCCAGTGGTACCTGCACCTCTTCGATCCGGCCCAGCCCGACCTGAACTGGCGGCACCCCGAGGTACGCGCCGAGTTCGAAGACGTGCTGCGGTTCTGGCTCGACCGCGGGGTGGACGGGTTTCGGATCGACGTGGCACACGGGATGATCAAGGCGGACGGGCTGCCGGACGTCGGCGACGGCGTCCCGGCCGGTCAGCGCCAGGTCGAGCTGCTCGGCCGGGCCCGGCTGCCCTACTTCGACCAGGACGAGGTACACGACATCTACCGGGCCTGGCGGCCCATCCTGGACAGCTATCCGGGCGGCCGGATGGCGGTCGCCGAGGCGTGGGCCGAGACCCCGCAGCGGCTGGCCCGCTACGTCGGGCCGGACGAACTGCACCAGGCGTTCAACTTCGACTTCCTCGACGCCACCTGGTCGGCCGACTCGTTCCGCAAGGTGGTCGACACCGCGCTGGCCGAGTCGGCGATCGTCGGCGCCCCGACCACCTGGGTACTGTCCAACCACGACAAGCAGCGCCACGTCACCCGGTACGGCGACGGCGCGCTCGGGCTGCGTCGGGCCCGCGCGGCCGCCCTGCTGATGCTCGCGCTGCCCGGCAGCGTCTACCTCTACCAGGGCGAGGAACTCGGCCTGCCGGAGGTGCTCGACCTGCCGGACGAACTGCGTCAGGATCCCGCGTTCCGCCGCACCGGCGAGAGCCGGGACGGCTGCCGGGTACCGCTGCCGTGGGACGGCGACGTCCCGCCGTACGGCTTCGGTCCGGCCGGCGGCGCCCCGGCCTGGCTGCCGGCCCCGCCCACCTGGCGGGCCCGCTCGGTCGCCGCCCAGACCGGCGCCGCGGACTCGACCCTGGAGCTCTACCGGACGGCGCTGCGGCTGCGGCGCGAACACGCGCCGACCGGCGGGGCGACCGAACCGGGCCAGGTGACCTGGCGGGGCAGTGAGCCGGGGGTGCTCGCCTTCAGCCGGCCGGCGGGAGCCGGTCCGGCGGAGCTGGTCTGCGTGGTCAACTTCGGCGACGAGCCGGTGGACGTCGACGGGTACGGGACGCCGATCCTGCGCAGCCAGCCGCCGGGTGCCGCCCACGACCCGGCTCGGCTGCCGACCGACACGGCCGGGTGGTTCATCCGGCCGGTAACCGGGTAACTCCCTATCGACCTGGTCGCCCGCCGCGCTCCGCGCCGACGGGCGGCTGGGGCGGCGACCCCTTTGTGGTGGAGGGGGATGGTGGTACCGGTGCTCCGGGAGCGCACTCCCGGGGCACCGGTGCGTCAACCGCCCCGACCGGTTTCCTCGGCGCGACGGTTCGGGGAATCTCAGCGGGGTGGGAACCCCGTCGGGATTCCCCGAACCGTCGGGACGGGGGTGTGCCCGGGGAGCCGCCTGTTAGGGGGAGGGGCGGGTGAGCATCGCGGCGATCCGGGCGATGCCGGCGCGCACCTCGGTGGGATCCGGGGGTTGCCGGGGCTGCGCCGGCGCCCGGCTGCTCTCGCCGATCACCTCCTCCTCGCCGAGGTCCTCGTAGTCGCCGTAGATGCTGGTGTCGTCGAGCTCCGCCGCCTCGTCCTCGGCCTCGACGGCGATCTGCGCGGCGGCGATCTCGGCCCGGATCTCCTCGGCGGAGACCCGGGGCAGCAGCGGCTCGACCACCGCCATCAGCTCCTCGTCGGCGACCACCGATTCGGCCAGCGCCAGGGCGTGGGGCCGCTCGTACGGGCCGCAGACCACCGGCTCCCACTCCTCGTCGTCGTCGAGCGGGCCGAACGTGATGATCCAGGGCAGGGCGAGGATCGGCGAGTCGTCCGGCAGTTCCAACGTCACTAGTGCGCCCACGGGACTCATCATCGCGGCGATCCACACACCATTAGTGGCTTTTGCCCGAATCGTAGTTCTGGTCTCTTTCCCCGGGGCCGATCACGCTCGGCTGCCGCCCCGGCAGCCGGCCGCCGCCTCATTCGGTCGACGGTGGGTGCGGCCGGGCCGGATCGGGCACCTCCGGCGCCCTGGTCAGGTCCCGGACCCTCCCCCGGTGGCTGGTCGCCGCGAGCGCCGCGCCGAACAGCAGCAACTGGTTGAGCAGATAGAGATAGATCAGCAGGCCGACCGCGCCGGCCACCACCGTGTACGCCGGATTCCGCTCCCAGCGCACCACGTAGTACCGGCCGACCGAATTCAGCAGGGTCACGCCCACCGCCACCAGCAGCACCGCCGGCAGCCACCGCCGGAAACTCATCCGCAGCCTCGGTACGGCGAGCAGCAGCGCCGAGGCCAGCAGTATGTTGATCAGGAACGCCAGGAACCAGCTACAGATCGTGAGCCCGATCGAACGTGCACCCAGCAGCCAGCTCAGCACCGACTCCAGCGCGTCCACGGCGCCGATCGAGAGCCCGAGCAACACGAAGATCACCAGCATTACGGCCAGGTCGACGAGCTGGCGCAGCACGATGTAGCCCGGATGCTGGGCCAGACCGTGGATCAGGCGCTGCGAGGAGCGGATCGACTCGACCCAGCCGATGCCGGTGACCGCCAGCAGGATCAACCCGATGACCCCGGGGCGGCTGCTGCTCTGCCGGATCTGCTCGGGGTCGACGAACGGCAGGTTCCGCTTGAGGAACCCGACTATCACCTCGCCACTCTCCGCCCTGTCCCCGAGCAGCGCGCCCAGCACCGCGTACGCCACCAGGCCGAGGGCGAAGACCGCGAAGAAGCCGTAGTAGGCGATCGCCGCCGCCAGCCGGGCGCCGAGCACGTCGGTGTAGCGGCCCACGGCCCGGGCGAGGTGGTCGAACCACGGCGACTGCCGGCGGTACGCCGTCAGCCGCGCTTCGATGCGCAGCACCACCCGCTCCAACGCATTCACGCCGCCATCCTTGCCCATCACTGCCGGGTCCGGGGGCCGGTCGACGCGGTACCCGGACGCCCTGCGGCAGCGTTACTTCTCCTGGCAAGCATGTTGACCCGATGGACTCGCATGGCGGCGGCCGGCGAGGCGACCACGCCCGTCCGGCCCGGCGTCCCTCGGCATCGCGCCGATCGGGTTCGCCGGGCCGTCGATCCGTTACGGGCAGGCCGGGCCGCCGGGCGTGGCCGGGACCCTAGTCCGCGTGGCCGGCGCCGGAATTCCTGCTCGTGCCGTCAGCGGCCGGCAACGCGACGGTGCGCGGCAACAACTGGGCGGTGAGCAGCGTGGAAAGCGCCGAGGTGTCGCCGCCGCCGGCACCGTCGGTACGCACCACCACCGGCTGCGGCGACTTCTCGGCCAGTTCCGCCCCGACTTCGAGCCGGCGCAGCGCCAGCTCGTAGTGCAGCACCGCCCGGTTGTCCCGGTACGCCTGAGCCAACCGGCGCTGCGCCTTGGCCTCGTTCTCGGCCGCGATCAGCCCGCTGCGTCCCCTGGTCTCAATCTCGAAGCGGACCCGCTGCGCGTTGGTCTCCTGCTCCTCCAACAGCTGCGCGACCTGTTCCCGGGCCTTGTTCAGCGCCGCCTTCACCTCGACGAACCGGGCGTCACGCATCTTCTTGGCCCGCTCGATGTCCATCTGGAGGCTGTCGATGCGGCGCTTGCGGATCAGGCCCCACTCCTGCTCGTACGCGGCGTGCTCCTTGGCGACCCGCTCCCGGGTGGCCAGGTGCTGCTGGTACTGCGTGGGCAGTTGTACGTCCGGAATGTTGCAGCCGGTGATCCGTACCCCGTAGCGGGTCAGCTGGCGGTTGAGTAGTTCCTGCATGTCGGCCACGTCCGAGCCACGCAGGTCGTACGCCCGCTCGGTCTGCACCAGGCGGGCCCGCTGACGGATCGCGTCCTGCACGGCGCTGGAGAGCACCAGGTCGAAGTTGCCGGCTCCGATGGTCCGGACGAACAGCACGGCATCGGTGATCCGCAGCTTCATGAAGAACTCGATCGAGCGCAGCGGCACGTTCTCCCGGGTCGGGCAGGCCACCACCGGCGCCGAGTACGGGATCTCGGTGGCCACGTCGACCACGAAGTCGACCCGGGACCACGGGTGCCACAGGTAGTGCCGCCCCGGGTCGAGGGTGCGGGTGACCGCGCCGTACCGAGTCAGTACGCCGTTGGTGCCCTGCTCGATCTCCACGATCGACGAACGCCACCACCAGAGCACGCCGATCAGCAGGAGCAGACCGCCGGCCACGAACGCGAGCCCGCCCAGCGCGTCGTACGCGGACCCGAGCAGCCCGTCGTCGCCCCGCACCGCGAGCATCACGCCGGTCAGCAGGGCGAGCAGGCCCAGCCAGAGCGGGACCATCCAGCCGAGCCGGCGGCGATGCTTGGGGATGACGACCGGTACGAGAGTGCCTGCCTCTCCACCACGCAGCAGTTGGGCGATCTCGCCCCACGGGGCGACGACCTCCGAGATGACCGAACTGCGACCCGTCCGTGCCGTACTCACCGCTGCACCTCCGCGCCGTCGGCCGGTCCGGTGACGCCGGTGACCGGGACTGTGTCGTCCGCGCCGACGCCGCCCACGACGGCCGGCACGGTCGGCTGGTTGGCCTCACGCAATGCGTTGATCTCCGGTTCCCGTTCGGCGATGCGCGCCGCGACTTCGGCCAGCCGGGTACGCATGCTCGCCATGTCCGCCTCGGTGAAGAGCTCTGCGCCGCGCTCGCCGACCATCTCCCGGGCCAGCTGGAGCAGGTCGACGCCGGCGGCACCGTTCGGGTCGGTGGATCCGCCGATCCGGATCAACCGTGGCAGGTGGTCGGCGACCGCCTCCAGCGTGTCGAGCACCTCCCGCTGGTAGCGGTATTCGAGGATCTCCGGTGCTTCGGCGGCGCTGACCGCGCGGATGTCCAGGGCCTGGGCGTCCAGCAGCGCGGCGTTGGCCCGCGCCTCGGACTCGGCCAGCACGTACCGCTGGCGGGCCAGCGCCTCGGCGCGGTTGGTCTCCCGCTCGACGGCGGTGTCCATCTGCGCCTGGTACTGGGCTATATCGGCCTGGATCGCGGAGAGGGTCTCCTGAAGGGTGGCAAGTTCCTTGGTCAGGTCACCCTCGTCCTGCTCCTTGCGCAGTTGCAGCGCGTACTCGTGGGTGTAGGCCTCCTTGGCGACGCGCACCATCTCCGGCGCGGCCAGGTCCATCCGGTACTTGCGGTCGGAGGGCTCGGCGTGGGTGATGTTGGCGTTGGTCAGCTCCACCGCCGGACGGAACTGCTGGTTGAGCTGTTCCAGCAGCCGACCGGTGTCCTCGCCGACCATGTTGTAGATCTCCGCGGCCTCCTGCTCGTAGATCAGGCTACGGATCGTCTCGCTGACGGCGTTGCTGAGCTTCTCCTCGAAGCCGCGTACCGCACCGAGGGTGTAGACGAACTCCACCGGGTCGCTGATCCGGAACTGGATGAACAGGTCGATCGACGCCTTCACCCCGCCCTTGGTGGGTGCTTCCCGGACCGGGGCGTTGAACGGGTACTCACGGGTGGTGTTGACGATGTACGACACCCGCTTCCACGGGTTCAGCAGGATGACCCGCCCGGGGCCCACGACCTGCTCCAGCTTGCCGAACCGGGTGATCAGGGCGGCGCAGCCGTCCGGCACCATCACCATGCCCTGCCGCCACCAGACGAAGACGACAGCCGACACCGAAAGTAACCAGTAATGGAGGCCGAAGAAGGGGTTGGTCAGTACGGTGCCGCCGGCGACCCAGATCGCCACCGCGGCAAGCGCGCCGAGCACCAACAGCAGCGACACCGGCAGCATGGTCGCCAGGGAGCGCCCCCGGGGAATCACCATGGGGCAGATGACGTGCACCTGCTCGCCTTCCTCCCGACGCTGCTCGCTGCGGTTGAGCACCTCTCCGGCGTCGTCCAGCGGCACCGTCCGCTGTTCCATCAGGGTGTCGATGCTGCCACCGAGGTCCCGGGCTGCTGGGAAGTCGACGGGATCCATTCCCGCCTCCTGCGGCTGCGACCGCTGCCCGCCACCGACTCCGGCGGCGATCGCACTGGCCGCCGCACCGCCGCGGCGACGTAGCTCCGCCCGCGCCAACGCCTGCGGGTCGGCACCCTCAGCCACTGCTTGAGCAACCCTCCGTATGCCTTGCTGGGCCCGTGCCACCGTTCCCCTTCCGTGGTTTCCGAAACCGCGATGGTATCCAGAGAGTTCAACCCCGGCGAGCCGGCCCGAGGCGAGTGGATCACGGTGAGTGACGTGACCCAGCGACACTGCGGGTCAGCCGCCGAGCGGGAAGTCCCGGCGGGGCTGCCAGCGGGCGTCGCCGCTGTGCGAGAAGAGGGTGAACCTCTCGACCTTGAAGAGGGCGGAGAAGTCGGCCAGGTCCTCGTACACCTGGTCCAGCGCCTCCGGTGCGACGTCCTGGGCGACCGTGACGTGCGGGTGGTACGGAAAGCGGCTCTCCCGGCGCAGCTCGGGCGCCCGGCCGATCGCCGCGGCGAGCAGCTCGCACTCGCTTATCCCGGCGGCCACCACCACGAAGACCACCTCGGTGATCGGCCGGAAGGTGCCGGTACCGCGCAGGTGCAGCAGGTACGGCCGGTGCGCGGCGGCCACCTCGGCCAGGTGCCGCTCCACCGCCGGCAGGCTCGCCACGGGTACGTCGGTCGGCCCGAGCAGCGTCAGATGCGCCGGCACGTACGCGGCCTGCGGGTCACCGGCCTCCGCCCGCCGTCGGGTGAGGAACTCACACCACGGCTCCGGGACGTCCACGGCGATCCCGACCCGGGCCATCGGAGTTCCCGGATCCTGCGATCCGTCCGTGACAACCACACTCCGCTCCACTCACCGCACCGGGCGGCAGCACGCCCGCCCGGCGACCACGTTCCGGTACCCGGCGGTCGGACCCCCGCCGGAGCGTCCGGCGGGCTCAGCCGTTTCGCGTGCCGGGCAGGAACCCCACCCGGTCGTACGCCTCGCGCAGCGTGGCCGAGGCGACCGCGCGGGCCTTCTCGGCGCCGATCGCCAGCAGCTTGTCGAGCTGCGCCGGATCGTCGAGGTAACTCCGGGTGCGCTGCTGGATCGGCCGGACGAACTCCGCCACCACCTCGGCCAGGTCCTTCTTCAGGTCCCCGTAGCCCTTGCCCGCGTACGCCTCGACCAGCTCGTCGATGCTCCGGCCGGTCAGCGCGGAGTAGATGACCAGCAGGTTGGAGACCCCCGGCTTCCGCTCGGGGTCGAAGAGGATGTCCCGGCCGGTGTCGGTCACCGCCGACCGGATCTTCTTGGCCGATTTCGCCGGGTCGTCCAGCAGCATGATGATCCCGGCCGGCGACGAGGACGACTTCGACATCTTGGCCGTCGGGTCCTGAAGGTCGGTAATCTTCGCGGTGTCCCGGACGATGTACGGCGCCGGCACGGTGAACGTCCGGCCGAACCGGGTGTTGAACCGCTGCGCCAGGTCGCGGGTCAGCTCAAGGTGCTGCCGCTGGTCCTCGCCGACCGGCACCGCGTCGGCCTGGTAGAGCAGAATGTCGGCGGCCTGCAGGATCGGATAGGTGAAGAGCCCGACGCTGGACCGGTCGGCGCCCTGCTTCACCGACTTGTCCTTGAACTGGGTCATCCGGCTCGCCTCGCCGAACCCGGTGATGCAGCTCAGCACCCAGGCGAGCTGGGCGTGCTCCGGCACCTGGGACTGGACGAAGAGGGTGGTCCGCTCCGGGTCCAGCCCGACGGCGAAGAGCTGCGCCGCCGCTATCCGGGTGGCGTTCCGCAGCGCGACCGGGTCGTGCCCGGCGGTGATCGCGTGCAGGTCCACCACGCTGTAGAAGGTGTCGTGCGTCTCCTGCATCGCCACCCAGTTGCGTACCGCACCCAGGTAGTTGCCCACGTGGAACGAGTCGGCGGTCGGCTGGATCCCGGAGAGCACCCGGGGCCGGGCAGGAGCGTCGGACATGCCGGCAATTCTGACAGCAACCGTGGGAACGTGTCCGCACGCCCCCGTGCCATTCCACCCCGACCACAGCCACCGGGCCACCCGGCTGCGGCAACCGGTCCACCCCCGGCCACGGTGACCGGGCCGGGCACGGTCGGACGGGAAAGCGGGGAACCGGCCGGAACGGTGGGGACTCGTACCCTGAAACCGGAGTCGGTCGGCGGCTCCGCCGCACCCGGTGCGGCGTAGCGCCCGGCCGGGAGGGACAGCGCTTGGTACGGCATCGGGGCGGACGCTCCTCCGGCGGCGACCGGGGCGCGGTGGACGAGGCGATGGGCGAGCTGTACCACGCCTGTTACCGGCGACTGGTCGCACAGGTCTACGCGTTCACCACGGATCTGAGCGAGGCGCAGGACGTGGTGCAGGAGGCCTTCGCCCGGGCGATCGCCCGGCCGCAGGGGTTGGCCGATGTCGACAACCCGGAGGCGTGGCTGCGTACGGTCGCGGTCAACGTCGTACGGCGGCGCTGGCGGCGACGCCAACTGCTGGACACCATCCTGCTGCGGGACCGTCCGGTGACCCGGCTGGTCGAGACTGCTCCCGGACCCGAGCGGACCGACCTGCGGGAGGCCCTGGCGGGCCTGCCGGTCAGCTATCGGGAGGTGATCGTGCTGCACTACTTCGCCGACCTGCCGGTCGAGGAGATCGCCACCGTGCTCGGGGTACCGACCGGCACGGTGAAGTCCCGGCTGTCCCGGGGGCGTACGGCGCTCGCCGCCCGACTCGGCGACTACCAGGGCACCGGCGGGCCTGCCTCGACGCCGGGACCGAAGGGCCGGACGGATCCTCCGGCCGACAGCGCGGACAGTCCGGCCGGCCGGCCGGATCCGATGGCCGCCAGGATGGAACCACCGGCCCGGATACGGCCGGCGGTGCGACCGGGGTGAGAGATGCCTGACCGAGACCTGCCCGGCCCGGACCTCGACGTACGGCTGGTACGCGGCCGCGCGGCGCTGCTGGACAGCATCGACCAGCCGCCACTGGCCCGGATCCGGGACCGCGCGGCGACCCGGCGCCGTCGCCGGCACGCGGCCGGCGCGGCCGGGGGTGCCGCCCTGCTCAGCCTGGCGGTGGTGGCGACGGTGGCGCTCCAGCCGTGGACGACCGACGGCACCGACCCGGTGCCGCCGCCGGTGGCCGACGCACCGCCCGGCGGTCCGGTCTACACCGGTGCCGGCATCACCATCAACGGGCTCAGCACGGCCGCCGTCGCACACGTGCCGGGGACGATCAGCGACGTCGAATTCGTCGACCCGGACCACGGCTACCTGCTGGCCCGCTGCGGGGCCGCCGAGCCCTGCCCGGCCAACCTGGCCCGGACCTCGGACGGCGGCGCGAGCTGGGAACACACCGACCTGCCGGCCAGCAGCGCCGGGCAGCACGATCTGGAGCTGGCCGCGTTTCCCGGCGGCCGGCTGCTGGTCAGCCACCCCGGCGGGGGGTACGCCTCCACGGACGAGGGACGGAGCTGGCAGGAGGTCGGGAGCGGGGACGGGACCGGCCAGGTGCCGGCGGTCCGGGGCGACCTGCTCCGGGCCGGGCCGGGCGGCGGGCGGTGCGACCTGGACGTGGAGGTGTGGCGGCCGGAGCTGGCTCGGGCGGGTGCCCCGGCGACCGCACCCGATCTCGACGTCTGCTGGGTGGCACCGGCGGCCGGTGCCGACGGCGCCTGGTGGGTCGGTGGCTTCCGGAACGGTCAACCCGCGGTGGCGATCACCCGGGACCGGGGAGCACGCTGGCGGACGGTGGAACTGCCGGGCACCGGCGTCTCGGCCGGTACCGTCGAGGTGGCCAGCCTGGGCAGCCAGGCGTACGCGACGGTGCTCGGCGCCGACCGGAGGCTGCTGGCCCTGCACCACTCCGCCGACGGTGGCCAGACCTTCAACCCGAGCCGGTCCGGCTCGTCGGAGCTGCCGACGGGGCTCTCCGGTGCGCTGGTGCCGCTGCTGGACGGGCGGCTGCTGGTGACCGGCACCGACCGGCAGCTCTATCTGAGCGCCGACGACGGGGTGACCTTCCAGCGGGCCGGCGGGAGCCTGCCTCCGCTCGCCCGGCTGGAGCGGACCGTCGCCGGCTACGTCGCCTACGACCTGTTCGGTTCCGGCTGGGCGGCCTACTCGGCCGACGGCGCCACCTGGCGCAAACTCCAGATCATCTGACCGGGTTCTCGGATGCCGCGCCGGGCTCTCCGTCGGTGCGCGCGGCCGGCACGCTGGCGCGCTGTTGCTCCGGCAGCCGGGCCACCGAGACACCGACCCGGGCCACCCGGCGGCCCTCCACCGCCAGCACCCGGAGCAGCCAGCCGCCCGCGGCGGAGCCGCCGTCCGGGTCGGCACCGTTGCGGAGCCCACCCGCCGGGCGGCCCGGACCGCCGCCGTTGCCGGCCACGCCGGGCTCCTCCACGCCGGGCACCGGCACCTCGTCACCGCAGACCGGCAACCGGCCCAGGGCGGCCATCACGAAGCCGCCGACCGTCTCGTACGGGCCGGGTGGCAGGGCGAAGCCGACCCGTTCGGCGAAGTCGGCGAGGTTGAGCCGGCCGTCCACCTCGGTCGGGCCGCCGATCGACACCGGGTCGGGCGCGCTGTCGTACTCGTCGTGGATCTCGCCGACCAGTTCCTCGATCAGGTCCTCCAGGGTGACGATCCCGGCCGTGCCGCCGTACTCGTCGATCACGACCGCGAGGTGGTGCCGCTCGCGGCGCATCTCGGTCAGCGCCGCCAGCACCCGCTTGCTGCCCGGGATCTTCTTCACCTCCCGGGTCAGGTCCCCGATCGTGGTGCAGCCGTCGTCGTCCGGCCGGAGCAGTACGTCGCGCAGGTGCACGAAGCCGACCACGTCGTCGGAGGTGCCGTCGACCACCGGATACCGGGTGTGGGTCTCGACCCGGACGAGTTGGGCCGCCTCCGCCAGCGGCAGCCCGGCGGCCAGGAAGACCACCTCGGTCCGGGGCATCATCACCTCCCGGACCAGGCTGGCGCCGGCCACGAGTACCTCGTCGATGATCCGCCGTTCGACCGGGTCGAGCCGGGTGTTCGCGGCGACCAGGTCCCGGAGTTCGGCCTCGCTGATCTGCTCCCGACCCGCCGTCGGGCTGGCCCCGAGCAGCGCGGTGACCAGCCGGGTCGAGCCGTCCGCCGCCCGTACGATGATCCGGGCCAGGGCCCACGCGAGTGGACCCGGTTGCCGTCGAGTACGCCCCGACGATCGTCGCCGGGGCCCGGTACTGCCGCCGTCCCGCATGCCAAGGATGGTAGACACCGGAGGTGCCCGATGTGGGTACCTCCGGACCCGTGCACCCGCCGGTCGATGTTCGACTCTGTGCAGAATTGACAGAACATGGTGGAATGCTGGGGTCCGGCGCCGAACACGAGGCCGATACGGAATCGTCACCGGAGTCAGCACGGCATCCGTCGTACCGAAGCAGAAAGGCACAGGCGTGAAACTGCTCGTCACCGGAGGTGCCGGTTACGTCGGCAGCGTCGTCACCCGGCTGCTGCTCGACGCCGGGCACGAGGTGGTGGTCCTGGACGACCTGCGTACCGGGCACGCCGAGGCGCTGGCCCCGGAGGCCACCTTCGTCCGGGCCGACATCGCCGACGTCGCCGGAGTGCTGACCCCCGACGCCGGCTTCGACGGCGTGCTGCACTTCGCCGCGCTGATCGCGGCCGGAGAGTCGATGGTCAAGCCGGAGCTCTACTGGAAGGTGAACACGGTCGGCTCGCTGGCGTTGCTGGACGCCGCCCGGCTGGCCGGGGTGCCCCGGTTCGTTTTCTCCTCCACCGCCGCCGTCTACGGCAACCCGACCTCCTCGCCGATCAGGGAGACCAGCGCTCCGCTGCCGACCAGTACGTACGGCGCCACCAAGCTCGCCGTCGACCTGGCGCTCACCTCGATGGCCACCGCGCACGGCCTGGCGGCGGTCTCGCTGCGCTACTTCAACGTCGCCGGGGCGTACCTGCGCCCCGGGGTGGCCCTCGGCGAGCGTCACGAGCCGGAGACGCACCTGATCCCGATCGCCCTCCAGGTCGCTGCCGGCCGCCGGGACAAGCTGCAACTCTTCGGCGACGACTACCCGACCGAGGACGGCACCTGCGTCCGGGACTACATCCACGTCGAGGACCTGGCCCGGGCCCACCTGCTCGCGCTGGAGGCCGCCAAGCCCGGTACGCACCAGTTCTTCAACCTCGGCAACGGCTGCGGCTTCTCCAATCGTCAGGTGGTGGAGGCGGTCCGCGAGGTGACCGGGCATCCGGTGCCGGTCGAGACGGCGCCGCGCCGCTCCGGCGACCCGGCCGCGCTGGTCGCCTCCGCCGAACGCGCCCGGGCCGACCTCGGCTGGACCCCGGCCAAGCCGGCCCTGCCGCAGATCGTCGCCGACGCCTGGACGTTCTACCAGGAGCAGATCCTCGGCGGGGCGGCGTCGTGACCGGCACTCCGGACACCACGCACCGCCCGGGCACCACCAACCACCCGGACCGGCCGGTCGGGCCGGTCACCGAGCGCGCCACCGCCGGCTTCATCGGCGAGTACGCCGAACGGCCCGCCGGAGTGTGGGCGGCACCCGGCCGGGTCAACCTGATCGGCGAACACACCGATTACAACGACGGTTTCGTACTGCCGTTCGCGCTGCCGCAGCGCACCGTCGTCGCCGCCGCGCCCGAACGGGGACGCCGCTGGACGGTCTGGTCCGAGCAGGCCGGTGAACGGATCTCGTTCGGCCGGGCCGACGCCGCCGAACCGGGCCGGGTGACCGGCTGGGGGGCGTACGTCGCCGGAGTCGTCTGGGCGCTGCGCGAAGCCGGACACGACGTACCGGTGGCCCGGCTGGCCATCGCCTCCGACGTGCCGCTCGGGGCCGGACTCTCCTCCTCGGCGGCGCTGGAGTCCGCCGTGCTCACCGCCCTGGCCGACCTCGGCGAGCTGGACCTGCCCCTGGCCGACCGGCCGGCGCTGGCCCAGCGGGCCGAGAACGGCTACGCCGGAATGCCCTGCGGGATCATGGACCAGTCCGCGTCGCTGCGCTGCCAGCCGGGGCACGCGCTCTTCCTGGACTGCCGGACGCTCGCCGTCGAGCAGGTGCCGTTCGACCTCGACGCCGCCGGGCTCGCCATCCTGGTGATCGACAGCAACGCGCCACACCGGCACGTCGGTGGTGAGTACGCCGCCCGCCGCGCCGCCTGCGAGTCCGCCGCCGGCACGCTCGGGGTCCCGGCGTTGCGGGACGTGACCGTCGACCGGCTCGACGCCGCGCTGGCCCGGCTGGACGACGAGACGGTACGCCGCCGGGTGCGACACGTCGTCACCGAGAACCAGCGGGTACGCCAGACCGTCGAACTGCTCCGCGCCGGCCGGCTGGCCGAGATCGGGCCGCTGCTGACCGCCTCCCACACCTCGATGCGGGACGACTTCGAGATCACCGTCCCGGAGGTGGACACCGCGGTCGAGGCGGCGCTGACCGCCGGGGCGTACGGGGCCCGGATGACGGGGGGCGGGTTCGGCGGCTGCGTACTCGCGCTGGTCGACGCGGCAGCCGCCGAGGCGGTGGCGTCAGCGGTGACCGAGGCGTACGCGGCACGTGGTTTCCGCGCCCCGTCGAGCTTCACCGTCACCCCCGGCCCCGGTGCCGTACGCCTCGGCTGACGCCGGGCCGACCGTCTTCGGGTAGACCGCTGCGGAGCAGGGTCTGCCAGGCCAGTTGCTCGGCCTCCGTGCTCAGGAGTGGCCGTCACGCTCCCACGCGGCATGGTCCGCCTCGATCCGCTGCCACACGGCCCGCAGCCGCTCGTCCGGTACATCGTCGAGCGGCAGGTGGAACACCTCGCGTAGCACGGCGCGCCATTCGGCGTACCCGGAAAGCTGCCGGACCGTCGCGGAGCCGGCCAGCGGCCGCTCGGACAGCACCCGGCCACGGATGATCCGGACGCCGGCCGGGGTCCGGTGCTGCACCGTCACCACCCGCACCATCCCGGACGTCGGCGAGGTGGAAAGCTCGACGTGCTTGTCCAGCAGGTCGGCCGGCCGGGTCGTCGTGGTCGGGAAGTCCATCCCGACCAACGCGCCGCCGGGCTCGTGGTCGAACCGCCAGCCGCCCGGCACGGCCTCCGAGGGGCGCAACCGGAACCTGTCGTCGGGACCGAACGCCCCGGCGACCAGCAGCACCGGGTCGAGCGGGCCGTCGCCGAGGCCGGTGTCGAGCCACCAGCCCTGGCCGTCGAGGACGGTGGTCAGCGCGAGATGGTTGCCGGTGTCGCCGGGCGGGTCACCGGGCTGGCCCTGCACGCCGGCCCGGTGCCAGGTCACCGGATAGCCGAGGGTTGTCAGCAGCGCGGAGAAGGCCCCGTTGAGCTGGTAGCAGTACCCGCCGCGCCCCGCCGCCAGGTGTTTCGCCGCCGCGACCGGATCCATCCCCCGCGTCTCGCCCAGGGCAATCCACACGGTCTCGTACGGCACCCGTGCGACGTGCCCGGCGTGCAGGCGGTGCAGTTGCGCCACCGACGGCCGCTCCGCCCGCTCGGCCACCGGGTCGAGACCCAGCCGGCGCAGGTACGCGGTGACGACCTCGTCGTCGAGCGCCGGTGGCCGCCACACGTCCGCCCCGAGCGATGCCGTACTGGTCACGCGGTCAGCCTAACCAGCGGGGCTGACAGTAACGGCGCCCCAACCAACCGCGGCCGCAACCGGTGCACCACCCGTTCGCCCGGGCGGGCGCCGATCACAGCGTCGCGGGCGGCGAACAGAAGAGGTGCTGTGGCCCGTTCAGCGGATACTTCCCGCGACCATCCTCGGCGGGTTTCGGCGCGGCGGCCTCGCTCTGGAGTACGGCGCCGAGGCAGAAGACCACTTCGCGCACCGGCTCCGGAAGCTTGACCGTGGCGACGTAGGGGCGGCGACCTTCCAGTGGCAGCGGGACAGAGAACTGCTCGCTGACTTCCTCGCCGGGCGGGACGACCGTGCCTTGGATGGTGCCGACCGCGTCGGCGTTCACCCGGGGCGGGATGGCGAAGGTGCGCTTGGCCAGCTCGACCGTGCCGTCCTCCCGAACGGTCACATAGACGTCGTAGGCGTGCGAGGCGGCGTCCCCTTCCACCCCGACATAGGCGACGATCGGCTCCGCGCCCTGGTTGCGCAGCGTGTAACGGACGTCCAGCGCCTCCCCCCGAGGGGTGACCTCGGCGTCGAAGCTCGCCGCCGGCTTGGCGCCGCTCGGGCTCCACTCCGGCTCGAAATCAACGTAGGCATCCGCGCCGCAGCCGGCCAGCGTGACAACGCTGAGCGCCGCCGCACCGCCGGCAAGAAACAACTTCTTGATCAAGAGTACGACGTCCTTCTCGGCCAGCCCATCTCGTCCCGGAAAGCATTTTCGGTGTAACTGTAGGGGTGGTCGGGGTCGATCTGGCCGGGCGTGTTCGGGTCGTCGTCCTCGTCGATCGGCAGGCCGACGGCCTCCCGTTCGTCGTTCTCGACCCCGACATCGTCCGGCCCCTCGTGGGTACCCGGAGCGGACGTGTTGTTCCCGTAGTCGTAGACGTGCGCAAACTCGTGGAACAACCCTCCGATCGGCGGGCGCTCGTCCGACGACGACAGCCGGCTCGGGTTGTAGGTGACCTCGTAGTCTTCCCCCAGATGCCAGTTCGTGGTGTACGAGGCGGTGTTGGATTCGGCTTCGACGATGACGAGCGGGTTGCCCTGGTACGAGATCCCACCGAGCACCGGCCAGTCTGCGGCGATGGCGGCGGAGTCGTTGTGGATGTCGTCGAGTTCGGCGAGCATCTGCTGCCCGATCGGGGAGGCGCGCATCATGTCGAGGTCCGCGCGGACCCGCTCCTGGAACTCGGCCGAGCCCTGGATCTGGATGTACTGCGCCGCGTCGCTCACCTCGACCCGCACGTCCTGGCGTACCCCGGTCACCTGGTCCTCGTCCTGCCGGTAGGCGGTGTCGGCCCCGCCGCCGCCCGTGACCGTGTCACGGCCGTGCCCGGCGTAGATCACGTCGTCGCCGGAGCCGCCGTCGAGCCGGTCGTTGTCCCGGCCGCCGGAGACGATGTCCCGACCCGCGCCGCCGTGCACGGTGTCATCGCCGGTCGCGCCTTCGAGGTAGTCCTCACCCTCGCCGCCAGCGATGTTGTCGTTGCCGGAGAGCCCGTAGACGATGTCGTTGCCGCGCCCGCCGGCCAGCAGGTCGTCGCCGCCCTGGCCGTCGGCGTAGTCGCGGCCGGAGCCGGCCGAGGCGTAGTCGTTCCCGGCGCCGCCGTACACCTTGTCGTCGCCGTGCAGGCCGATGATCCGCTCGTTGCCGTCCCCGCCGCGCAGCTCGTCGTTGCCCTCGCCGCCGAGCAGGGTGAGGCTCAGATCGGCGCCCTTGGGCACCTCGACCCGGTCGTTGCCGTCCCCGGCGCGGATCGTCACCGGCGTGCCCTCGGGGTAGTGGTATTTGACCCCGTTGACCTCGACGACCACCTGTCCGGTCTCCGGGTCGCGGGTCACCTTGACGTTGTCGTCACCGGGACCCGTGTTGACCACGGCCCGACCGTCGACCATCAGCACCGAGACGCCGGTCGCCTCCGCCGGCAGCGTGAACGGGTCGGCGGCGCCGGAGGAGACGCTGTCCCACTGTGTCGAGATGGCGTCCCACTCGGTGGCGGAGAAGCCGCTCAGCTTCCCCTTCAGGGCGTCGTCGAGTTCCTTGCGCAGGTTGCTGGCCCGGTTGGTCGCCTCGCTGACCTGGGTGGCCTGCGCGGGCTGGTTCCACCGGAAGACTATCTGTCCGCCCGAACGCCAGCTCGGCACGGCGCCCATGATCTGCTCGCGCTCGCCGTCGAGCGCGTTCTGATACAACCGCAGCAGCTCCGCCGCGCCCTCCAGCGCCGAGGCGAGCCGGTCGGCCTGGCTGCCCATCGCGTCGAGGCTGCCGAACACCTTCGACTGGTGCTGGCCGAACGAGTCGCGAGCCGCTCCCGCCCACTCCGAGCCGAGCAACTTCCGGCTGTCCGCGTCCAGGTCGTCTCCGACCGCGACGCTCGCCCTGCCGAAGCGCCGCCACACCGACGCGGCGCTATCGATCCGGCCCGGGTTGGCCTGGAGGTCCCAGAGCGCCGCGTCGACCCGGATTTCCCGATCCTCCGGCGGGATGCCCATCCGAGAGTCCTCTCCTAGATCGGGATGTTGGGATGTTCGCGGCGATGCCGCTCGGCCGCTCGCTCGTCGGCCTGCCGGTAGGCGAAGGCGACCTGGAGCAGGCTCTCGTTGTCGACCTCCAGCACGCCGATGACGCGCTCGACGGCCGTACCGGCACTGCCCGCCACAGTGTTGTAAGCGTCCTGTAGCTGGCCGGCCGGGCTGACCCGCCCGAAGTCGGCCGGCGAGATCACGGCGTCGGCGCGCACCGCACGCAGCGCGGACGCCAGTTCGGCCGAGTTGTCCAGATAGGACTGCGCGACCCGGGCGATTTCCACCGGATCGGCACGCACCTCTTCCCCCATGCCTGTCCACGCTACCGCTGGGCGGCCAGCATCCAGGCTAGGAAGTTCGACTAATACCTTTGGACAGAAATTGCTCGGCTCGCCGCCACAAATGCTCCTCGACGAGGTCCGCGCCGGCCGGCTCCGGGTTGCCCGCTTCTATGTGTGGCACCCCCAGCAGATGCTCGACCTCTACGACAGCATCGAGCGCGGGTACCCGATCGGCAGCATGCTGGTCTGGAAGACCAGCCGTTCCCTGCCCACCCTCGACCGGTCGCCGGCATCGAGGTCCCGCCCGCCCCCGACGGTCCGGTCGCGTACCTGCTCGACGGGCACCAGCAACTCTCCACCCTCTTCGGCACCCCCGTGCACCGCCCCGAGCCGGCCGGCACCGGCCGGGACCGGCAGTGGTGGATCTACCGGACGCTCGGCGCCCCGGACCAGCGCGACCTGCTGTTCCAGCACTGGGGAAAGCATGCCCCGCCGGCCAACCTGCTCGCCATGCAGGCGGTACTGCGCACCATGAACTTCCTGGCCCACGCCCGCCGCCTCGCCCGCGACCTGACCAGGGCCGAGAACTCCGACGCCCTGGTCGACGAGGCCGAGCAGGTCGCCCAGCGGATCAAGGCGTACAAGATTTCGGTGATCCGGCTCTTCGGGGGCGACCTGGAACACGCGGTCGAGGCGTTCTCCCCGGTCAACAGCAACGGCCGGCAGATCAGCCCGGACCAGATGGTCTCCGCGCTGACCTACCGGGCCAGGCACGACGAAACCCTCACTGACCGGATCGCGTCGATCCGGGAGAGCATCGCCGACAGCGGGTTCGGGGACACCGCCGCGGAACCGGTCTTCCAGACCATCGTCGCGATCGCCGGCGAGGACGACGTGCAGGGCGCCCGCTGGACCGCTCTCGCCGACCGGGTCGGCAAGACCCTCGACGGCGTCGTCGCGCAGGCCGAGGTCGCCCTGCACCGGGCGGTCCGGTTCCTCCGGTACGAGGTGGGGGTGCCGGTGGCCTGGCTGGTGCCGTACCCGCAGCAGCTCATGCTGCTCGCGCTCTTCTTCCACCACCGGCCCGACCCCGGACGGCGTTCAGACCCGTGCCCTGATGCGCGGTTCTGGAGCACCTCATGGTCGACGCTTTTCGTCGGCGGCAACGCCTTCCAGCTCCGTCGCGCCCTGCACCAGCTGGGCGCCTTCGCCACCGGCCGGGCCGGGCTCAGCTCCCAGGGGCAATACGTTCAACCGCTGCCGGAACGCTTCGACACCGAGGACGGTCGGGTACGCGCCTTCCTGCTCTGGGAGCTGAACCACCTCGGCCAGCGCCACGGGCTGGACAGTGAGCCGATCGAGCTGGACGACCTGCTGGCCCGCTCCGGGGCTGCCGCCTGCCGCCGGGTCGTAACGGGTATCCGGGACGCGTCCAGCATCGCCAACCGGATCGTCCTGCCCACCCCGCCCGGCACCCCCGTACGCGACGCCCTGCTCGACCTGCCGCCGAACCGGCTGCGGTCGGTGGCGGTCAGCCACGGCATCCCGCCGGCCGCGCTGGCCCGGCTGCTCGCCGACGACCGCGACGGCTTCATCCGCGAACGCACCGCGACCCTGGCCGGCCTGGAACAGGAATTCATCCAGGAGATCGGCGCGGACTTGGCCGGAGAGCCAGGGCGGGAGAACATCCTCTGATCAACTACCGTACGGCTCGACGGCCCCGGAGGTCTTTCCCGGTAGGAACGGCCTGTCAGTACGGCGGGAGGTAGTCGGTCGTCGTGATGCCGGCATCACGGCTCGAGCTCACGATGGCCTCGGCGCTGGTGCAGCTCGCGTTGGAAGCGATGCTCCCCACGCTCCGCCAGTAGCCGTACCGGTAGGTCGCCTTCTTGCTCGACTGGTTCGTGCAGCGAGCCCAGGCCCGGTAATACCCGCTGCCGGACTTGCACACCGCGGCGTTGCTCCGCGTCCTGACTATTTTGCTGCAGTTGGACGGGATCGCCTCCGCCGGTGCGGCCGAGACGACGACCACGCCCAGGCTCGCCACGGCAGCCAACGCCACGGCCGCGGCGATCCGCCGCACCGCGCCGGCCTTCCAGCCGGGCTGTTTCGTTTCCAGGTGCACGGTTGTCGTTCTCCTTCGATGAACCCGATCAGCACTCACATGATCAACAAGTGCGGTTGGCACCGTAGGCCAGCAATGTCAGTCGCGCAACATGTGTTCAACCTGCTCCCGGTGACACACATACCTCCGGGTTAGACATGGTTCCGACTTCCAGGTGCCGCCGTTGAGATGGAGTACGAACTGCTGCCCGGGTACCACGAGACCGGCGGCGAGGAACTGACCTGGGACGCCGCCTAGGAAGACGGATCCTGATCGGAGGGTCGGGGTGGTGCGGACATCGAAGTTATCCACAGGTGCGCGACTCTAGGGTGACGAGGCGGTCGCGCTTCGTGCTATAACCTCCGAGGCGATTTCACCTGTAACCGGGGGTAACGGGATCATGGAGACAACCGAGCCGGGCAGGAGGCTCGGCGCGCCCTCCGCTCCAGGCGCCCCAGCGGAGGAGGAGTGGCGTGCCTAAATCCGGCAGTGACTTGGGAGTGGACCTCTACGAGCTGTGGGTCGCCGGCGAACGATCGCTGCCGGAAGTGGCGCAGCAGTTCGCCGAGGCGGGCAAGTGCTTCGGCCAGACGGAGTCGGGGGACGGCTACTTCTCCCGTCCGGCCGAGATCGGCGGTGGTGGCTACGGGCCGGCGCAGCGGGCATTCGCCGAGCTTCGGATGACGATGTCCGCCGTGTTCCGGGACAGCCAGAGCAACCTGGAGCTGGCTGGACAAGCCCTCAAGATGGCCGCTGACAACTATGACGCTTCGGACCAGGCAGCCATGGATCAGTTCAACGCGATGAAGGACGATGCCGGGCAGGGGCGCTTTTGATGGCCGGCTTCACGTACGAGAACCTTGCCGCGGGGGCGGAGGCGTTGCGCAAAGCGGCCATCAAGACGGCCTGCGAGCAGGCGGCGATCCCGCCCCTGCCCGAAGCCCAGTCCGGCCAGCAGAAGCAGGACGTCATCGCTATCGAGGCAGCGTTCGCTGGCGTACCGGCCATGTTCTATCCGTTCCTTGATATGCCAAGGCCGGAGAATTTTGACGGCATCTTCGCTGACCTGCAGCAGAGCGCTACGGTACTGATGACCACACAGAACGCACCGGATTCGGACCTCGAGCTCACTGCAGCGAATAACAACAAGTTCTCCGGGGTAACCACGGTAGGTGACAACCTGGCGAGCTGGAGTGGCGCGGCGGCGCGTGAGTTCAAGTCGCAATATCTCGACAAGCTTCCCGTTCAACAGGCCAGCCAGTTCAACGCCGTGGCCGCCTCCATGAAGCTCATCCAGCAGGAAAAGGCCATCTGGACGGAGGCCCGCAAGAACGTCGCGG
The DNA here is from genome assembly GCF_033446045.1 of Plantactinospora sp. KLBMP9567. NCBI lineage: Bacteria > Bacillati > Actinomycetota > Actinomycetes > Micromonosporales > Micromonosporaceae > Plantactinospora > Plantactinospora sp. KLBMP9567. The sequence continues at coordinate 231,367 of NZ_JAWQRR010000026.1, forward strand.
ATATTGTCAATCAGGCCATCGAGGTACTGGAGAACATGCCGCAGCGGTGCAGCAAGGACAACTGGACGGTGGCGTTCACGGTGGTCGCCGCAGTGGCGAGCGTCGCCGCCGTGTCGCTCGCGGCCGCCGGTGCCGGCATTGTCGTCGGTCTCACCGTGGCCGACAAAGTAGCTGGGGGTTCCTCTCTTTTCATAAAAGACGATCCGCCGGAAAACCGGCGCTTCGAGGCATCGACGGCGGACGGCGTGATCCGCGAGGTCGATCGCGGGGTCAAGGAACTGATCGCCCGGATCGTTGAACAGGAAGGCAAGATCGCGGCGGCGTTCAGCGGCGTTAACGCGTTGGTCTGGGACGAACGGGAGGCGTTCGTGCCGAAGCGGCCACTACTCGCGAAGGCAACCCCGGAGAACATCACTGACCAGGACATGCTGGGTTTTTCGAGCTGATAAGGACGGCCAGAGCCATGGGCGCAATGGCGGACCGGATCAACGCCATCCACGTACATGCCTCGGCACCAGGGGGCGGGATTCACGGCGAGGTCCGCGGGCACAACAGCATCGAGATCTACTTCTCGTCCGGCTACTACGACCAGGCAAACGAGCGACAACTCGAGCGACAACTCGAAGGCCTGGCCCGGCTTTTGTGGACGGCCCGGGAGCGGGCGCTCCGAACAAGCATGGCGGAGTTCAACGTCCACCCCGACGAATCCATCTCGTCGTACGAAGACGAGCGGTTCCACGAGGAGCGCGCCCAGCTGCTCGCCGTCGGCTGCTCGGACGACGACCGCATCGTGGTCTCGGTGCGCGGCATGCAGGAGTGGAGGGTCCAGCTCGCCGCCGGAACGCTCCAGGCGCACAGCGAGCGCTCCTTCCTTGCCGGGTTGCAGGTCGCGGCTACCCGCCTGATCAGCAACCAACTCCAGCAAGTCAACCAACTGAAAGTGCAGGTGTACCAGTGAGACGCCGGAGGATGCTGCTCGCAGGCGCGCTCGTGGTCGTGCTGCTGATGGCGGCGGGCCTGTGGTGGGTACTGCGGCCGGGTGAGGACCCGGAGACTGCGGCCTGCCCATACCCGGTAGTTAGCGGGGTGACCTCGGCGAGGCCGAGCGGCGACAACCGGGCGACGATCGCGGCGCCATCGAGCGGTGCCGTCACGGTGACCGAGACCGGCTTCACGCAGATCACGAACCAGGGTGAGGTCAGCATCGGCGCCGTCGTCGAAAATACGAGTTCCCAGGTGGCATATCAGACCCGTGGAATCTTCGGCGCCTTTGAGGCGGATGGCAGCTACGCGCTTGGGGAGGCCGAGCGGTTCAATTACTTCTTCGAAATCCCGATCATCCGGCCCGGTGAGCGAGCAGTGATCGGCACCTACGCGTTTCTGGACCGGGCCAGCTTCAACCGGACCGGGAACTGGATCCACGTTGCCCAGGCAAGTCTGCAGCTTGTCCAAACCCAGTGGATTTCAGCAGCGGACACAGGGACATTCCCGGCGATCATCGCCCGCCTCAACACTGAGAAGCCGCCGCTAGCACAGGACGGCAGGGTCACCATATATCTCGCGGCGGATTCAGACGTCTGCCGAAAGCTCGGCAGTCGGGGCATGGGCATCGTGTTCCGCGATGCCGGCGGAGCCGTGGTCGGCGGCTCATACTACCCTGTTCGGGATCCGGAATTCTGTGCGTCGGGCGGCTTCACCGCGACGGCACAGGTGTTCGACAGCAAGCTGCCGGATGCGGATCTGGCTCGTACCGACCTCAGCGCCTACTGTGATCTGACTCCGAGCAGCGATCTGCCACCGGGTCCGACCCAGCCCGTCAACTGACCTGGATGACAGTGGTCGTCTGGCCGACGTGAGGACGCTAGATGTTCAACGTGACGCCGCCGGGCGAGGAGCCGGTGGACCGTCGTCCATGGAGTCGACGGCTGTGGAGATCCGTAACATTTCGGAACCCGTCACCGCGACGGGTCCATCCACCCATCGCCGGCTTCCACCACCAGGCCGAGGTTCACGGGGGCCGCTGGTTGGCGTTATCCGGCCAGTTCGGAATTCGACCGGACGGATACGCACCAGACGGCCAGATCGAACAGCTGGGGGTCGCGCTGGAAAACGTCCGACAGAACCTCATCACCGCCGATCTGCTGGTCTACGACGTGGTAAAGCTGACCATCTACCTCGTTGGCGATGCCGACATGGATCCGCTGCGAGCCGAACTCGCCAAGTGGCTCGACGGCCACGCACCGACCCTGAGCATCCTCTTCGTCGCCGGACTCGTCGGTCCCAGCTTCCGGGTGCAGGTGGATGCCCTGGCTGCCGCACCCTTTCGCTGAACCGATCGGGCCGGCTCCCGGCACCCGTCACCGCAGATGTCGACGATTCCGGTGTTCGTTCGCCACCCAGGCGTCCGGCAGCGTGACCCACTCGTCCTGGGCCACCGGCACCACCGTGGCGTCGAGCCGGGGAAGCTGCCCCGGATCCTCCATCGGGCAGAGCAGCCACACCGTCCCACCGCCACCCCGGGCCAGGTCCGCCAACTCCTCCAGCAACTCCCTGGCAACAACCTAGGCGCTCGGGTTATCGGTGTACAGCGCTCGGTAGCCGGCGCTCCGGGGCCCTTCCCGGTCGGGGGAAGGACCCCGGCAGGTCAGCGGCGGCGCCAGGTCAGCGAGAACCCGAAGACTCCGGCCACCGCCGCCAGCACCCCGCCCACCGTCGTCCAGATCCACCGGGTCGAGAACGCCGGCACCCAGTCGAAGGCGTCGTTGTCGTCGGCCGCCGCCGGGCTGGGCGACGCGCCGGATCCGTCCGTCGCGGTCAGCACCGCGCCGGGCCGGGCCGGCGGGGCCAGCGGCGCCCGCAACTCGCCGTCGTCGGCGTCGGCGCCACCGTCCGTGGTGCCGAGCAGCAGGTCGACCTCGACCGGCAGCCCGAGGTCCGCCTCGGGTAGCTCGACGACCGACAGCTTGGCGTAGTACGTGCCGGGCAGCGGGTCACCGGACCACGGCTCGGCCCAGGACCGTACCCGGCGCAGCACGCAGTCGAGGCGTACCTCGGAGGCGTCCTTGGCGACGGTCGGCGTCTGCGCGCCGGCCGTGCACGCCTGCCTGCGCCGCAGCCCGTCGAACACCTCGATGCTCCACGTCGACGGGCCGGACCGCTTCGCACCGGTCGGAAAGCGAAGCGTGGCCGCGATCTCCGTCACGTCGCCGGCCGCCCCCGGGAACGACCAGTAGAGGTAGTCGCCGGTGGAGGCGTCGAGGCGTACCGGCTGGCCAGCGGTGACCGGCGCGGCGGTGAGGAACGACGTGCCGGCCCGGTCCAGCGGAGTCGCCCCGGGCGACGGGGTGGGTGCGGCGAGTGCGGAGGCCGGGGACAGCACTCCGAGCAGGACGGCCAGCAACACCAGGACAGCCGGCAACCGCAGGACGGCCGGCACCGCCAGGGCCGCCGCGACGGCGGCGGGTCGAATCCGGGTACCCATCAGTTCGTCCTCCAGGTCGCGATCCACCACCGGGTCAACCAGCCCGCCAACACGCCGGTGAGCAAACCGGCCGCGCCCAGCACGAGCAGCAGTAGCCAGCCCCGGCCGAGCCCCGGCGCGTCGGGCGTGTCCGAGGCGGTCACCACGTCCACGACCAGCTCGAACGGCAACCCGGGCTGCCCGGCCTGCCGATCGACCGGGGCGAACGAGTTGCTGATCACCAGGCAGACCTCGGTGGGCCGGGCGTCCTCGCCTGTCGCCGGGCTCGGCGACGACCCCGGTTCCCCCGCCGACCAGCGCAATCCGGCGGACAGTACGTCGGTACGCCCGCTGCCCGCGTCCGTACCCCGGACGAGTTCCCGCCCGTCGGCGGCGGTCGCCCGCAGCAGCACCCCGTAGTCGCGCTGGACCGGGCGGTCCGGCGCCACGCTGACCGCCGCCCGCAGCTCCTGCCCGGTGGCCACCGGTACCCGGTACCACCGGTGCTCGGCGGGCTTCTCCCGGTCGGTGTAGACGCCGGGCCCGAGCAGCGGCGCACCGGCGCACTCCCGACCGCCGGCGACCGGCGCCGGGGCGGGAGTGTTGGTGTCTTCGGCCCGCCGCACCAGTTGCCTGATCCGCTTGGTGAGTTGCTCAGGCGTCTGCGCGGCGGCGTACGTCCCGCCGGTCGCGCCGGCGATGCACAGCAACTGCCGGCGTACCTTCTCGTCGGGGGCGAGGCCGAGGGTGTCGACCACCAGTTTGGTGCCCTGGGCCGCCAGCTCCCGGGCCACGTCACAGGGGTCCGGTGGGGCGCAGGTGTCCTCACCATCGGTGATCAGCACGATTCGCCGGTTGCCGCCCTCGGTGCCGAGGTCCCGGGCGCCCTCGCGCAGCGCGAGACCGATCGGCGTGTGCCCGGTGGGCCGCAGCGTGGCGATCGCACTTTTCGCGGCCGCCCGGTCCACCGGCCCGACAGGTACGAGTTGCTGGGTGTCCCGGCAGGCCACCGCCTTGTCCTTGCCCGGGTATGTCGCGCCGAGGACCCGGATGCCGAGCTGGGTGTCGTCCGGCAGTGCGTCGACCACCTCGTTGAACGCCTGCTGGGCGACGGAGATCCGGCTCCGGCCGCCGATGTCGGCGGCCCGCATCGAGCCGCTGACGTCGAGCACCAGCTCGACCCGGGGAGGTTCGGCGGAAGGTTCGGGCTCGGCGGCGAGCGCCGGCACCGCCGCGAGTGGACAGAGGACAGTGGACAGTCCTACAAGGACGAAGAAGGATCGTGATCCGTTGAGCACCCGAGCATCCTAGTGATCAACAACCGTCACTAGCCGTCGCGCCCCGGCGCATTGCGGGATGGTCAACCGGCCTCGACGATCATGCCGGCCCCGACCGTACGGTTGGTCGACTCGTCGATCACGATGAAGCCGCCCGTCGTACGGTTGCGCCGGTACTCGTCAGCCAGCAGCGGCACGGTGGTGCGCAGCCGTACCCGGCCGATCTCGTTGAGCTTCAGCTCGGTCGCGGACTCGTCCCGGTGCAGCGAGTTCACGTCCAGCAGGTACCGCAGGTTGCGGATCACCGCCCGCGCGGACCGGGTGGTGTGCTTGATGGCGTACTTGCCGCCGACCCGCAGCGGCTTGGTCTCGTCCATCCAGCAGATCATCGCCTCGATGTCCTGGGCCACCGCCGGGGCGTTGGTCGGCCGGCAGATCAGGTCGCCCCGGGAGATGTCGATCTCGTCGGTGAGGCGCACGGTTACCGACATCGGCGGGAACGCCTGCTCGACCGGGCCGTCGGCGGTCTCGATCGAGGCGATCCGGCTGGTGAACCCGGACGGCAGCACCAGCACCTCGTCGCCCGGCTTGAGCACCCCGGAGGCGACCTGCCCGGCATAGCCCCGGTAGTCGGTGACCGTGGTCGACTGGGGACGGATCACGTACTGCACCGGGAACCGTACGTCGACCAGATTGCGGTCGCTGGCGATGTGCACGTGTTCCAGATGGTGCAGCAGCGACGGGCCCTCGTACCACGGGGTGTGCTCGGAGCGGGAGACGATGTTGTCGCCGTGCAGCGCCGAGATCGGCACCACGGTCAGGTCCGGCACGTCCAGCTTGGCCGCGAACGCGGTGAACTCGTCCGCGATCCGCTCGAAGATCTCCTGGGACCAGTCGACCAGGTCCATCTTGTTGACGCAGAGCACCAGGTGCGGCACCCGGAGCAGCGAGCAGAGGAACGCGTGCCGGCGGGACTGCTCGACGAGCCCCTTACGCGCGTCGACCAGGATCAGCGCCAGGTCGGCCGTGGATGCCCCGGTCACCATGTTCCGGGTGTACTGGATGTGCCCGGGGGTGTCGGCGATGATGAACTTCCGCCGGGGGGTGGCGAAGTACCGGTACGCCACGTCGATGGTGATGCCCTGCTCGCGCTCGGCCCGCAGCCCGTCGGTGAGCAGCGCCAGGTTGGTGTACTCGTCGCCCCGGGCCGCGCTGACCGCCTCGACCGCTTCGAGCTGGTCGGTGAAGAGCGACTTGGTGTCGTAGAGCAGCCGGCCGATCAGGGTCGACTTGCCGTCGTCGACGCTGCCGGCGGTGGCGAACCGGAGCAGGTCCATCGCACGGGTCTCGGTGGGGACCGCGGTCGCCGTCATCAGAAGTACCCTTCCCGCTTGCGGTCTTCCATCGCCGCCTCGCTGACCCGGTCGTCGCCCCGGGTGGCGCCGCGTTCGGTGATCCGGGTCGCGGCCACCTCCTCGATCACCAGTTCGACGGTGTCCGCCGCCGACCGGACCGCGGCCGTGCACGAGGCGTCGCCGACGGTGCGGTAGCGGACCTGCTCGACAAAGGGCGTCTCGCCGGCCCGGGGCGAGATGAACTCGTTGACTGCGTAGAGCATGCCGTCCCGCTCGACGACCTCCCGCTGGTGGGCGTAGTAGATCGACGGCAGCCCGATCTGCTCCCGGGCGATGTAGTGCCAGACGTCCAGCTCGGTCCAGTTGGAGAGCGGGAAGACCCGGATCGACTCGCCCGGATGGTGCCGGCCGTTGTAGAGCGACCACAGCTCGGGGCGCTGGTTCTTCGGATCCCACTGGCCGAAGTCGTCGCGGAAGCTGAACACCCGCTCCTTGGCCCGGGCCTTCTCCTCGTCCCGCCGGGCACCGCCGAAGAGCGCGTCGAAGCGGTACTTCTCCACCGCGTCGAGCAGCACCGGCGTCTGGATCCGGTTACGTACCCCGTCGGCCGGCTCCTGCACCAGCCCGGACTCCAGCGCCTCCGGCACGCTGGCCACCACCAGTTGCAGCCCCATCTGGGCCACCCGCCGGTCGCGGTATTCCAGCACCTCGGGAAAGTTGTGCCCGGTGTCGACGTGCATCACCGGGAACGGGATCCGGGCCGGCGCGAACGCCTTCTCGGCCAGCCGGAGCATGACGATCGAGTCCTTGCCCCCGGAGAAGAGCAGCACCGGCCGCTCCAGCTCGGCCACCACCTCGCGGATGACGAAGATGCTCTCGGCTTCCAGGGCGTCGAGATGGGAGACCCGGTAGGCCGCCGGCGAGGTCATGGCGCCACCTCGCCGCGCTCACCGGCGGAATCCGGCTTCCCGGCGCTGGCGTGATCGGCGGGGTCGGCAAGGGCGCTGGCCCGCTGGCCGGTCCGTTCGCGGTGCCCGCTCGTGCCGGCCCTCGCAGGTGCTGCTCGCATGGGATTTCCAGACCCTCCCGATCGGTTAAGTCTTCATGTCCCGGTCTACGGTACCTGGAGGTGCCGCTGCAACGCTGCGAGCAACCGAGGAGCGAGATCCTTACGGCACACCACCAGATCCGGCAGGCGGGGATCGGCCTGGTTGTATTTCAACGCGGATCCGTCGATTCGGGAAGCGAAAAGCCCGGTGGCCGTCGCCACAGCGACCGGAGCCGCCGAGTCCCACTCGTACTGGCCGCCTGCGTGCACGTACCCGTCGACCTCGCCACTGATCACGGCGGCGATCTTCGCGCCGGCCGACCCCATCGGCACCAGCTCGGCGCCGAGTTCGGCGGCCAGGTCGGTGAGGAAGACCGGCGGCCTGCTCCGGCTCGCGGCCAGCCTGATCCGCCGGCCGATGCCGTCCGGGCCGGTCGATCCGGTACCGTCGGGCGCCGCCGGCAGCGTCATCGGCGGGTACGCAGGCGGCTGGTCGGTGCCGAGCACCCGGTGCTGGGCGGGCAGCCCGACCGCGCCGGCGACCAGTTTGTGCGCGGTGCCGGCCCGGCGGGACCAGAGCGCCACGTGCACCGCCCAGTCCGCCCGGCCCTCCTCGGAGAACTCCCGGGTGCCGTCCAGCGGGTCGATGATCCAGACCCGGTCGGCGGCCAGCCGGGGCGCCACCTCCGGCTCGGCCTCGGCGGCCCAGGCCAGTCGGGCGCCCTCGTCCTCCTCCGAGAGCACCGCGTCGGCGGGTCGCCAGCGGGCCAGCTCGGTGCGAAGAAGTTCGTGCGAGACCTTGTCGCCGGCCGCCTTCAGCGCGCCCGGGTCGGAAAAGCCCAGCTCGGCCCGGAGTTCCAGCAGCGCCTGGCCGGCTCGACCGGCCAACCAGCGGGCGAACTCGCCGTCGATCACGGGCGGCGCGGCCATCAGCACACCCCCAGGGAGCCGGCTTCGCCGGTCGTCGGACACGAGATCATCATCGTCAGCCTCCTCACCCGCGGCGAGAAGACTACCGGTCTCGATGCGAATGCGGGTGGACCGGCAGTCCGCCACACCGATGCGGTCCGTCCGTCGCTGGTCAGGTCCCGTGGTACGCGTTCTGCGCCCACTCCAGGCCACGGGTCACGACCGTCTCCGCCGCATCGGCCGCCCGGTCCACCAGGAACTCCAGCTCCTTGCGCTCCACCGAGGAGAAGTCGGAGAGTACGAAGTCGGCCGGGTCCTGCCGCCCCGGCGGCCGCCCGATCCCGAACCGCACCCGCAGGTAGTCCTTCGTCCCCAGCGACTTGGACATCGACCGCAGCCCGTTGTGCCCGCCCTCGCCACCGCCCTGCTTCAGCCGGATCTGCCCGTACGGGATGTCCAGCTCGTCGTGCACGGCGACCACCTGGTCGACCGGCACCTTGTAGAACTGGGCCAGCGCCGCCACCGGGCCGCCCGAGAGGTTCATGTAGGTCGTCGGCTTCGCCAGCACCAGCTTCGGCCCGCCGAAGCCGAGCCGCCCCTCGGCCACCTCGGCGACCGCCCGGCGGTGCCGGCCGAACTTGGCGCCGATCCGCTCGGCGAGCAGGTCGGCCACCATGAAGCCGACGTTGTGCCGGTGCCGCGCGTACTCCTTGCCGGGGTTGCCGAGCCCGACCAGCAACCACGGATGAAGCTCCTCCGCCACGCCGCTCTTCCCCCAGTTCTGCTTCCCGGCCCGCTGGGCGTCACAGTCCCGCCGACGTCACAGTACGGAAACAGGCGCCCCCGAACGTCCGGGGGCGCCTGTCAGACGGTTGTCGCTCAGGCCTCCGCGGCAGCCTGCGCGGGCGCGCCCTGGTTGTCGCCCTCGGCCTCGGCGGCCTCGGCACCGGGGCCCTCGGCTCCGGCCTCCTCCTCGGCCTCCTCGGTCGGCTCCTCACCGGCCTCGGTCGCCATCTGCTCGGCGGTCGGCGCCTGGCTGACGAGCGCGAGGATCTGCTCCGGGTCGGCGACCAGCTCCACACCCTGCGGCAGCCGTACGTCCGCCGCGGTCACCTGCGAACCGACCTCGAGACCGTCGATCGAGACCTCGAAGCTCTCCGGCAGCCGGGTCGCGTCGGCACTCACCGAGAGGGTGTTCTGCTCGTGCACGACCAGGGTGTCCCTGGCCGCCTCACCGGTCAGGTGCACCGGCACGTCGACGGTGACCTTCTCGCCCCGCCGGACCAGCAGCAGGTCGATGTGCTCGAGAGTGTCCTTGATCGGATCACGCTGGATGGCCTTCGGCAGTGCAAGCGCCTGGGTGCCGTCACTGATTTCGATCGCGAACAACTGGTTGGCGCCACCGTGCCGGATGGCGGCGGCGAACTCACGCGCGGGTAGCGCGATGTGCTTGGGCTTTTCGCCGTGGCCGTACAGCACGGCGGGCACCTTACCGGCCCGGCGGGTACGACGGGCACCACCCTTGCCGAACTCGGTGCGGGGCTCGGCGCTGATCTTTACCTCGGACACGGGAAGACTCCTGATACGGTCACTGCGGCGCTACGTCGGCTGGCGGTTGGCGGTGCTAGGGCGAAGGGCGCGCTGGGGGCTTTGCGTGTGGCCACTGCCCGGAGCACCGCGTCGATGACGGTGCATCCGTGCGGCGCTTGCTTCAGCGGCCCGCAGGCACCCTCGCCGTGGCAACCGCACCAGTCTACCCGAGCCCCGATGCGGCTTTGCGGCGGTCCCCACCCAGGCAGGTTGGCGCCATTCGCCATCCGCCAATTCCACCTCCCGGCGCCCCCGCAGGCTCACGCCTGCGGCCTGTGGAGGGCCCCTCGACCGACTCGACAGGGCGCCGAGTCAAGCCGGCCGGGCAGACGGCGCCGTGAGGTTCAGCCCGCCTGACAGGCTCCGCCGTCGAGTCAGCCCGCCGGACAGGCCGTCAGCTCAGCCCGCCGAACAGGCCGTCAGCTCAGGCCGCCGAAGAGGGTGGTCACCGAGCCGTCGTCGAAGACCTCGCGGATCGCCCGGGCCAGCAGCGGCGCGATGGAGAGCACGGTGAGCTTGTCGAGCTGCTTCTCCGGCGGCAGCGGCAGGGTGTTGGTCACCACCACCTCGCTGATCCGGCTGTTCTTCAGCCGTTCGGTCGCCGGGTCGGAGAGCAGGGCGTGGGTGGAGGCCACCAGCACGTCCGCGGCCTTCGCCTCGTGCAGGATCTCGGCCGCCTTGCAGATGGTGCCACCCGTGTCGATCATGTCGTCGACGATCAGGCAGACCCGACCCTCGACGTCCCCGACCACCCGGTTCGCCACCACCTGGTTCGGCTTGGAGGGGTCCCGGGTCTTGTGGATGAACGCCAGCGGACAGCCGCCGAGCCGGTCGGTCCAGCGCTCCGCCACGCGTACCCGGCCCGAGTCCGGGGCCACCACCGTCATCGGGCGGCCGGCGTACTTGCGCTGGACGTACTCGGCCAGGATGTCCATCGCGAAGAGGTGGTCCACCGGCCCGTCGAAGAATCCCTGGATCTGCGCGGTGTGCAGATCCACGGTGAGGATCCGGTTGGCGCCGGCCGTCTTGAGCAGGTCCGCCACCAGCCGCGCCGAGATCGGCTCCCGGCCGCGGTGCTTCTTGTCCTGCCGGGAGTACGGATAGAACGGCAACACGACGGTGATCCGCTTGGCCGAGCCGCGCTTCAGCGCGTCGATCATGATCAGGGTCTCCATGACCCACTTGTTCACACCGTGCGTGACGGACTGCACCACGAAGGCATCCGAACCACGCACCGACTCCTTGAACCGTACGAAAATCTCACCGTTGGCGAACTCGTACGCGTCGGACGGTGTCGGCGCCACCCCGAGCACCTCACCGATTTCCGTTGCCAGCTCCGGAAATCCCCTTCCGGAGAAGAGCATCAGACTCTTGCGATTTTCGGCGACGATGCTGCCCATCGGCTCGTCTGCTCCCGTTTGTCGGTGGGTCACCCGGCGTTGGGCCAGAGACTATTCGGTTGCAGTATCTCCCGAGGCCGGACGACCTTCACCCGCTACGGAGCCCCCGTGCAGTGGCTCACCTTCGCTTGCGCCCGGCGCCCCCTGTCCGGCACGCTCCGCGGCCGCCGCCGACTTCGTGCCGGCCCGGCGGCGCAGCACCCAGCCGTCGATGTTGCGCTGCTGGGCCCGGGTGATCGCGAGCGCCCCGGGAGGTACGTCCTTGGTCACCGCGCTGCCCGCCGCCACGTACGCCCCGGCGCCCACCTCGACCGGCGCGACCAGGCTGGTGTCACAGCCGACGAAGGCCGCCTCACCCACCACCGTGTGGTTCTTGTTGACCCCGTCGTAGTTCACGAAGAGCGTCCCGGCGCCGATGTTGGCCCGCGCCCCGATGGTGGCGTCCCCGACGTACGTCAGGTGGGGCACCTTGGCCCCCTCGCCGATCTCCGACTTCTTCACCTCGACGAAGGTGCCGACCTTCGCCTTCTCCCGCAGCGTCGCCTCCGGCCGCAGGTACGCGTACGGCCCCACGCTCGCGCCCGGGCCGACCGCCGCGCCGACCGCGTGCGCCCGGATCACCGTGGCGCCCGCGCCGACGGTGGTGTCGATCAGGGTCGTGTCCGGGCCGACCGCCGCCTCCGGACCGATCGTGGTGGCGCCGCAGAGCTGGGTGTTCTGGTCGACCACCGCGTCCCGGCCCAGCGTGACGGTGACGTCGATCCAGGTGGTCGCCGGGTCGAGCAGGGTCACTCCGCTCCGCATCCAGCCCTCGTTGACCCGGTCCCGCAGCAGCCGGCGCAGCGCCGCCAACTCGACCCGGTCGTTGCAGCCCAGCGTCTCGGTGGCATCTGCCGCCACGTGCACCGCCACCGTCTCGCCGGTCGCGGCGAACTGGCCGAAGACGTCGGTCAGGTATTCCTCGCCCTGGTCGTTGTCGGTGGAGAGCTTGCCCAGCGCGTCGCGCAGTAGCGCGGCGTCGAAGGCGTAGATCCCGGCGTTGATCTCCCGGATCGCCCGCTGGGCAGCGCTGGCGTCGCGCTCCTCGACGATCCGCTCCAGCCCGCCGTCGGCGCCCCGGACGATCCGGCCCAGGCCGGTCGGGTCGGCCACCTCTGCGGCGAGTACGGTCGCCGCCGCTGAAGCGGCCTCGTGCGCGGCGACCAGCTCGGTGACGGTCTCCGGCCGCAGCAGCGGTACGTCTCCGTTGAGCACCACCACGGTGCCCCCGGCGTCCGGCGCACTCTCCAGGGCGATCCGGACGGCGTGCCCGGTGCCGTGCTGCTCGGCCTGGAGCACCGGCTCGGCGTACGGGGCGACCTCGCGCAGGTGCGCGGTGACCTGGTCGGCACCGTGGCCGACCACCACCAGCGTGCGGTCGGCCGACACCGGGGCGGCGGCCGCGAGCACGTGGCCGAGCAGGGTGCGGCCGAGGATCGGATGGAGCACCTTGGGTAGCGCCGACTTCATCCGCTTGCCCTCACCGGCGGCGAGGACGACGACGGTGCGGAGGCGGGGCTGGGACACGAGAATGCTCCCGTCGTAACGGCCGGCAGTATGCGGCCCCATGCTAACCAGGCGCCAGCGACGATGGGCGAAGCTCCCGGGAGAGGATTCGAACCCCTACAATCAGGACCAAAACCTGACGTCCTGCCATTAGACGACCCGGGATCACCCAAAAGGGACAAAGTGCCCCTCAGTTGGAGAGCATCTACACCCTACCGCCCCGCCCTCAGATCCTCATCCGTCATCCCCCGCATGATCCCTTCGATCTTCCAGTACAGCCGGCTCGAGCCAGGGACATCGATGACCAGGCAGCCGCGATAGCCGTCGCCGGTGTTCCGCCGGTTGGTCTCCGGCCGGTGCCGCTTGAGCGAGGGCCTCCGGAAGGCCTGCACCGGAACGTCCACCAGATCGGACCACCACCGCCCGGCGGCTTCCGCGTCGGCCGCCTCGTGGATGCTGACCCGGAACCGCAGGACCGACCGCCGCACTCCGAGCGCCTCGACGAAGCGGATGAACAGAAGGACCAGGCCCGGATCGCTGTTGACGAACTTGACGCGACAGTCGTTCGGGCGCCAGGGCTTGGCCTTGGCACCCTCGCACCAGTAGATCGCCGCACCGACCAGGACCAACTCGCGGTACCGAAGACTCTTCACCCAGGCCGCCGTCGCCTTGATCGTCTCCGCCCGGGCCGCGTCCCGGGCCGCGCGATGCGGTCCCCAGAGCGCGTCGGTCATCCGACGGGAGTAACGACTTCGTGGCCGGCACCGAACCGGGGGTGCTGCGTGCTCGTCGACGGTCAGCCTCGGCTTCCGGGTCGGGGGCGAGCCGCAGGTGCCGAACCCACCGGTACGCCGTCGACTTCGCCACCCCCAGCTCGTCGCCGATCTCCGGCACCAAACGGCCCGCCCCGCGCAGCTCGACGGCCCGGGTCCGCAACTCGTCCTTGGCGTTGGGCCGTTTCGTCCACTCCGGTGGGGGAACATTCCGCAGCAACGCCGACAACCGGTCCTTGCCGATGCCGAGCCGTCGCCGGATCTCTCGCGCGGACAGCAGCTCGACGGTACGCAGACGACGCGCCTCGGCAGCGAGCGGATCAACCATGACCTGGAGATTAGGACTCGTGTACGACAAGATCCGTCGATGGCTGACAGCGGATTCCCAGTCCGCGTACATGGCAGACTACGAGAGCGTAGGTTACGGTGACGTAGGCGTAAGTTATCAGTCTTCCCCCTACGCTCAGCGAGGTGCCATGTCCTCCGTCCTGCTCGAACAACCGGCCTCCGAAGCCAAGAAGGGGCCCAAGCCGCTCACCGACGGCGTCCAGTCCAAGGGCATCCTCGTCGCCCTCTGGTCCTTCGTCACCATCCCCTTCCTCGCCCTGCTCGCCGCGATACCGGTGGCCTGGGGCGGGTGGCTGAGCTGGACCGACATCGCGATCGCCGGAGTGTGGTACGTGGTGGCCGGGCTCGGCATCACGGTGGGCTTCCACCGGTACTTCACGCACGGGTCGTTCAAGGCCAAGCGCTGGCTGCGGGTGGCCCTGGCGGTGGCGGGTTCCTTCGCCATCCAGGGGAACATCACCCAGTGGGTCGCCGACCACCGCCGGCACCACGCCTTCTCCGACCTCGAAGGCGACCCGCACTCGCCGTGGCGGTTCGGCGCCAGCGTGTGGGGGCTGACCAAGGGGCTGTTCCACGCCCACATCGGCTGGCTGTTCAACCGGGAACTCTCCAACCGCGAGCGGTTCGCCCCCGACCTGCTCGCCGACAAGGACATCGACCGGGTCGACCGGCTCTTCCCGCTGCTGGTCAGCCTCTCACTGCTCACCCCGGCGCTGCTGGGCGGCCTGGTCACCTGGTCCTGGCAGGGCGCGCTGACCGCGTTCTTCTGGGCCGGCCTGGTCCGGGTCTCCCTGCTGCACCACATCACCTGGTCGATCAACTCGGTCTGCCACGTCTACGGCGAGCGCCCCTTCGAGGTGCGCCAGGGCGACCGGGCGACGAACTTCTGGCCGCTGGCCATCCTGTCCTTCGGGGAGAGCTGGCACAACCTGCACCACGCCGACCCGACCTGCGCCCGGCACGGCGTACTGCGTGGTCAGGTGGACATCACGGCCCGGACGATCTGGCTCTTCGAGAAGGTTGGCGCCGCGTACGACGTACGGTGGCCGAAGCCCGAGCGGGTCGCCGCGAAACTGCTCAAATCCACACCGTCACAGTGACCCGCGACGCGCCCGGGCATCCGGTTACGAGCGTCTGCCTGGCAGGATGGCCAGGTGACCGAGCGCAGCGAGGGCACCACCAGGGACGGCACGAGTCGGCACGGCATCGCGGGACGGCAGCGGGATGACGAGGTGACAGACGGTTCGCCCACCACCCGCCGGGTCGGGCGCCGGCAGGTCCCGGCCCCGACGCCACCGCCGCCGCCGGCCAAGCCCGTTTCCCGGGTACGGATGTCCGCGGCCCAGCGCCGGGAGCAGCTCATCGCGATCGGCCGGCAGGCCTTTGCCGAGCGCGGGTTCGACGCCACCTCGATCGAGGAGGTCGCCGCCCGCGCCAAGGTCTCCAAGCCGGTGGTCTACGAGCACTTCGGCGGCAAGGAGGGCCTCTACGCGGTCGTCGTCGACCGGGAGGTACGCGCCCTGCTCGACCGGGTCACCACGGCGCTGACCGCCGGGCACCCCCGGGAGCTGCTGGAGCAGGCGGCGCTGGCCCTGCTCGACTACATCGAGGAGGAGACCGACGGCTTCCGGGTGCTGGTCCGGGAGTCTCCGGTGCTCTCCGCCACCGGCAACTTCAGCAGCGTGATGAACGACGTGGCGCACCAGGTGGAACACATCCTGGGCGCCGAGTTCAAGAGCCGGGGCTACGACCCGAAGCTCGCCGAGCTCTACTCGCAGTCCCTGGTCGGCATGGTGGCGCTGAGCGGTCGCTGGTGGCTGGAGGTACGTAAGCCACGCAAGGAGACGGTGGCGGCGCACCTGGTGAACCTGGCCTGGAACGGCCTGTCCCACCTGGAGGCCAAGCCGACCCTGCTCACCCGCCGGACCCGCTGAGCGGCCGGCGGGGCCGGGTTCAGGGGCCGGGGCGGGCGCTCGAACTGCTGCGCATCTCGCGCTCCTCCTCGGCGTGCCCCGGCGGGCCGACTTTGTCGTACAGGCCGGTGGCGAGCAGGACCAGGCCGAACAGCATCGACACGATGACCGTCGACATCGAGAAGTTGAGGATGTTCGCCTCGGTCTGCAACACGGTCATCATCGCGATGGCGACCACCAGGAAGACCACCCCGATGGCCAGGTTCATCAGGTGCCCGAAATTGCCCCGGTGCACCGCCCCGAACAGCACCACCAGCCCGAAGATCACCGACGCCAGCGCGAACGCCATGTTGGTCCGCAGCCCCAACACCCAGTGGCTGCCCCGGCTGAAGAAGTCGTCCCCGGCGGTCTCGAAGAGTCCGAAGACGCCGAAGACCACGATGTAGAGGCCGATCAGCCCGGCGAGTACCCGGTAGACCGGCCGGGCCGGATGGTTGATCGGAATATGCGCCATGTCCCCTCCTCGCCGCCGCTGGGCGGCTTTCCTACCGGATTGTCACCCGGGCCGGAGGGGATTGCCCGGCGAACGCCGGGATCGGCACCGGCCGACCGGGAGATACCGGCGGCCGGTGCGTCGCCGGATCAGAGCACCAGGCGGGCGTCCTGCCAGGCCTTGGCCTCTTCCTCGGAGCCGACCTTGCCGTACATGCCACACATCAGCAGCACCAGACCGAGGATCATGATCACGATGGTGGTGGCGACGGTGAAGTTGAGATAGTTGGCGTCGGTACGCAGCACCGCCAGCTCGGCGAGCCCGAGCGCCATCAGGCCGTACCCGAGGAACTTGTCGACCGCCGTGTCGACGTTCCGGCCGACCAGGGTGGCGAGCAGGATGACGAGGCCGAGCACGGTAGAGATCGCCGAGTAGCCGAGGTTGGTCCCCTGGCCGAGCACGAGGGTGTCGTCCTGGGCGAAGAACTCGCCGCCGCCGGCCTCGACGAAGCCGAGGACGCCGAAGGCCACCAGGTAGAGGCCGGTCAGCCCGCCGATCGCCCGGTAGACCGGCCGCGCGGGATGGTTGACGGGGTTGTGGGCCATGATCAGCAATCTCCAACGCCGTTGCCAGTGGGGGTCGGGCTAGATTCTTCCGCATGGCATCCGGGTGACGCCGCACACCCCCGCCAGGCCCCGTCAGGCACGCCGCCGGTGAGGTGCCGCCGTCGTCGCAGCGCCGGCGCTCAGCCCTCCGGTACAGCCCCGGCACTCAGCCCTCCGGTACCTCCTCGGCCAGGGCCAGCCAGGCCTCCTCGGTCTGCTCCCGCTCGGCCCGTACCGCCCGGAGCTGGCCGTCCAGCTCGGCGATCCGGGTGTAGTCGGTGGCATGCTCGGCCATCTGATTGTGCAGCGCCGCCTCGCGCTGCTCCAGCTTGCCGATCTGCCGCTCCAGCCGGCTCAGCTCCTTGCGGGCCGCCCGCAGTTCCCCGCCGGAGAGCGCGCCGTCGACCCGTGCGACGGCCGGTGCCGCACCGTTGCTCCGCCCGTCCGGTGGCGGCCCGCCGGGCGCGACTGCCCGGGCAAGATATTCGTCGATACCTCCGGGCAGGTGCACCAGCCGGCCGTCGCCGAACATTCCGTACACCACATCGGTGACCCGTTCGACCAGATAGCGGTCGTGACTGGCCACGATCAGGGTGCCGGGCCAGGAGTCGAGCAGGTCCTCCAGCGCGGCCAGGGTGTCGGTGTCCAGGTCGTTGGTCGGCTCGTCGAAGAGCAGCACGTTCGGCTCGGCGGCGAGCAGCCGGAGCAGTTGCAGCCGGCGCCGCTCCCCACCGGAGAGGTCGGAGACCGGGGTCCAGAGCCGCCGGTCGTCGAAACCGAAGATCTCGGCGAGCTGGGACGCGTTGACCTCCCGGTCCCCGAGTACGACCCGGCGGGCCACCTCCTCGACCGCCTCCAGTACCCGCAACTGGCCCGGCAGCTCGGCCAGTTCCTGCGACAGGAAGGCGGGCCGGACGGTGGAACCGGTCCGTACCTGCCCGGCATCCGGCCCGCGTACCCCGGCCAGCAACCGCAGCAGGGTGGTCTTGCCCGCCCCGTTCGCGCCCACGATGGCGATCCGATCGCCCGGACCGACCTGCCAGGTCAGGTTCTCGAGGATCAGCTTCGGGCCGGCGTTCAGGGTGACGTCGGTCAGGTCGTACACCTGCTTGCCGAGCCGGGCGGTGGCCAGCCGTTGCAGCGACACGGTGTCGCGCGGCGGCGGTACGTCCGCGATCAGCGCGTTCGCCGCCTCGATCCGGAACCGCGGCTTGGAGGTCCGGGCCGGCGGGCCGCGCCGCAGCCAGGCGATCTCCTTGCGCAGCAGGTTCTGCCGGCGCGCCTCGGTGGCCGCGGCCACCCGCTCCCGCTCGACCCGGGCCAGCGTCCAGGCGGCGTAACCGCCCTCGTAGGCGCGGACCGTCCGGTCGGCGACCTCCCAGGTGTCGGTGCAGACGGCGTCCAGGAACCACCGGTCGTGGGTGACCACCACCAGCGCGCCGCGCTTGCCGATCAGGTGCCGGGCCAGCCAGTCCACCCCGGCCACGTCGAGGTGGTTGGTCGGCTCGTCCAGCACCAGCAGGTCGGTGGTGCGGACCAGCAGTGCGGCCAGGGCCACCCGCCGCCGTTCGCCGCCGGACATCGGCCCGACCGGCTGGTCCAGCCCGAGGTAGGGCATGCCGAGACCGTCCAGGATCGCGCGTACGCCCGCGTCGCCGGCCCACTCGTGCTCGGCGCCGAACCCCTCGTCGAGCCAGGCGGTGCCGAGCACCACGTCCCGGACCCGGGCCTCGGGGTCGAGTACGAGGGTCTGCGGCAGCCAGGCAACCCGCAGGTCGCGGCGGTGCGTCACCCGGCCGCTGTCCGGCTCCTCGGTCTTGGTCAGCAGCCGCAGCAGGGTGGACTTGCCGGTGCCGTTCAACCCGACGACGCCGATCCGGTCCGAGTCGGAAAGGCCCAGGGAGACGTCGGTGAGGAGCTGCCCCGCCGCGCCGTACCCCTTGGAGACCCGGTCCAGATTGACGATGTTGGCCATGTACTCAGACGGTAGTCAGCCGGTCAGCTCACCCGGGCGCCGGGGACCGGCCCGTACGCCGTCCGGACCGTCCGGCACAACCCGGAGGCGGTCAGCTCGGCGGCGACCCGCTCGGCGTGCCCGCCGTCGGTGGCCAGGAAGACGCAGGTCGGGCCGGATCCGGAGACGATGCCGGCGAGTGCCCCGGCCGCCTCGCCGGCCTTCAGCGTCTCCGTGAGCGCCGGGCGCAGCGAGAGCGCGGCGGCCTGGAGATCGTTGCCGAGCGCCCGGCCGAGCCGGGCCGGATCCCGGCCGCGCAGCGCGGCGAGCAGCGCGTCGGCGTTGCGCAGCGGCGGCGGGGCGGCGTGTTCGGCGCGCAGCCGGTCGAGCTCGCGGTAGGCGGCCGGGGTGGAGAGGCCGACCTCGGCGATCGCCACCACCCAGTGCCAGGTGACCGGCCGGGCCAGGATCGGGCTGATCGTCTCGCCGTGTCCGGTGCCGAGCGCGGTGCCGCCGTACACCAGGAAGGGGACGTCGGAGCCGAGCCCGGCGGCGATCCCGGCAAGGTCGTCCCGGCTCAGGTCGGTGCCCCAGAGCGCGTCGCAGGCGACCAGCGTGGCGGCGGCGTCGGCGCTCCCCCCGGCCAGGCCGCCGGCCAGCGGGATCTGCTTGCGCAGGTGCAATCGGGCGTGCGCCGGCACCCCGGCGTGCGCGGCCAGCGCCCGGGCCGCCCGGATCACCAGGTTGGACTCGTCCAGGGCCAGCTCACCGGCGCCCTCGCCCTCCATGGTCAGGGTGAGGGTGTCACCCCGGCGGGCGGTCAGCTCGTCGTGGATCGAGATCGCCTGGTAGACGGTGTTCAGTTCGTGGTAGCCGTCCGGGCGCAGCGGCCCGACCCCGAGATGGAGGTTCACCTTCGCCGGTACCCGGACCTTGACCGGGCCGGACATCCTCCGGCGCGGACGTTCGTCCTCGTCGTCCGGCCGCCATGCCTCGGTCATGCAGCGATGCCCCGGGCCCGCCGCCGGGCGAGCCGCTGGCGGAGCGGGTCGGGTGACCACGGCCGCCGGGACGCGGGATCGACGGGCTCGGCCGTCACGTCGGCCACCTCCTGCCACACACGCCGTCAGCCTACTCGGCGGGTCGGGCGGCCACCGGGGCCGACGCGGCGATCGCGGCGAACTGCGCGACGGTCAGCGACTCGCCCCGGGCGCCGGGGTCGACCCCGGCCGCGACCAGCGCCGCCGCCGCCCGGTCCGGGCCGCCGGCCCAGCCGGCCAACGCGGCCCGCAGGGTCTTGCGGCGCTGCGCGAACGCCGCGTCGATCACCGCGAAGACCTGGTGCCGGGGTACGTCGGACCGGGGCGGCTCGCGCCGGATGAAGGCGACCAGCCCGGAGTCGACGTTCGGTACCGGCCAGAAGACGTTCGGCGGGACCCGGCCGGCGCTGCGCGCGTCGGCGTACCAGGCGAGTTTGACCGACGGGACCCCGTAGGTGCGGGAGCCGGGGCCGGCGACCAGCCGGTCGGCCACCTCCTTCTGCACCATCACCAGTCCGTGGCGCAGGGCGGGCAGCTCGGCGAGCAGGTGCAGCACCACCGGCACGGCGACGTTGTAGGGCAGGTTCGCCACCAGCGCGGTCGGGACCGGCTCGGCGAGTTCGGCGGCGGTGATCCGCAGCGCGTCGGCGGGGTGCACGGTCAGCCGGGCCGCACCGGCCGGGCCGGCGTACCGGCGCGCCGTCTCCGGCAGCGCCCCGGCCAGCACCGGATCGAGTTCGACCGCGTGCACGTGCCCGGCCACCGGCAACAGGCCGAGGGTGAGCGAGCCGAGCCCCGGCCCGACCTCCAACACCACGTCAGCCGAGGTCAGTCCGGCGGCGGCGACGATCCGGCGCACGGTGTTCGGGTCGTGCACGAAGTTCTGGCCGAGCTTCTTGGTCGGGTGCACTCCCAGCCGGGCGGCGAGTTCCCGGATCTCCGCCGGGCCGAGCAGGTCTGCGGCCATGCTGCAACAGGGTACGGCCCACCGGTGCGGCCGGGACGGCGTACCCGCCGTACCGTCCCACGCCGCTGCGCCCACGGCCACCGTCCGCACGAGCAGCCGGCCGCTCCACCGTCCCGGCCGGCGCTGACCTGGACACCAGAGGCGTTATCCGAGTGCCGTAACGCCTCTGGTGTCCAGGTATACCGAGCAAATGTCCAGGTG
Organism: Plantactinospora sp. KLBMP9567; assembly: GCF_033446045.1. Lineage (NCBI taxonomy): Bacteria > Bacillati > Actinomycetota > Actinomycetes > Micromonosporales > Micromonosporaceae > Plantactinospora > Plantactinospora sp. KLBMP9567. The sequence goes on from NZ_JAWQRR010000026.1 coordinate 252,245, forward strand.
CACCGGGCGCAGAGCGGGACCAACGGCGCTGCGGGCTACGGCGTGGCCGGGAGGGGCGTACCGGCGAAGTGGCAGGCGGCGACCCGCTCGCCGACGACGGTCGGGGCGTCGCCCTCCGGAACGAGCAGCGCCGGGGTCTCCCGGGCGCAGACGTCCTGGGCGATCGGGCAGCGGGTGTGGAAGCGGCAGCCGGACGGCGGGTCGACCGGGCTCGGCGGGTCGCCGGCCAGCACGATCCGCTCCCGTCCCCGCTCGCGCGGGTGCCGCACCGGTACGGAGCCGAGCAGCGCCCGGGTGTAGGGGTGCGCCGGGTCCTGGTAGACGGTGGCGGCCGGACCGAGTTCGGCGAGCCGGCCGAGGTACATCACCGCGACCCGGTGCGAGACGTGCCGGACCACGCCGAGGTCGTGCGCGATGAAGACCAGGGCGATGCCGAGCCGCTGCTGCAACTCGGCGAGCAGGTTGACCACCTGGGCCTGCACGGAGACGTCGAGCGCGGAGACCGGCTCGTCGCAGACCACCACCCGGGGTTCGGTGGCCAGCGCCCGGGCGATGCCGATGCGCTGCCGCTGCCCGCCGGAGAACTCGTGCGGAAACCGGCGCATCATGTCCGGGGCGAGCCCGACCATCTCCAGCAGTTCGGCGACCCGGTCCCGGCGGGCGGCCGCGCCCCGGGCCAGCTTGTGCACGTCGAGCGGCTCGGCGATCACGTCCAGGATCGGCATCCGGGGGTTGAGCGAGGTGACCGGGTCCTGGAAGACCATCTGAACGGCCCGGCGCAGTTCGCGACGGCGGGTGCCCCGGGCGGAGCCGACGTCCAGGCCGGCGTAGCGGACCTGGCCGGAGTCGGGTCGTTCCAGCCCGACCAGCAGCCGGGCCAGCGTCGACTTGCCGCAGCCGGATTCGCCGACCACCCCGAGGGTCTCGCCGGCCGCCACGGTCAGGTCGACCCCGTCCACGGCGTGCACCCGGGATCCGCCGCCGAGGCCGCGTCCGGCCCGGTAGGTCTTGCGGACTCCGGTGGCGACCAGCAGCGGCTCGCCGATGGTCGGCGCGTCGGCGGTCAGCGGACCGGAGGTGTTCGGGCCGGCGGAGACGGAGAGCGCGGTCGGCGTACCGACCGTGGGGGTTGACCCGGCCGGGCCGGCGGAGGCTGGGCCGGGCCCGGCCGGGTGGTCAGACGGGGGCATCGACGGCCTCCTCGGCGTGGTGGCAGGCGGCGGTCCGGCCGGGTACGGCGAGCGGCCGCCGCTCCGGGCGGGTCACCGTGCACTCCTCTGTGGCCCGGTCGCAGCGCGGATGGAAGGCACAGCCGGTCGGCAGCGCCAGCAGGTTCGGCGGGCTCCCCGGGATCGGCCGGAGCCGGTCGCCGGGCTGCGCCAGATCGGGTACCGAGCGCAGCAGCGCCGCCGTGTACGGGTGGGCCGGCCCGTCCAGCACCTCGGCCACGGTGCCGGTCTCGACGATCCGGCCGGCGTACATCACGGCGACCCGGTCGGCGATCTCGGCGGCCACCCCGAGGTCGTGGGTGATCAGCAGGACGCCCATGCCGAGTTCGGTGCGGAGCCGGTCGACGAGTTGCAGGATCTGCGCCTGCACGGTCACGTCGAGCGCGGTGGTGGGCTCGTCGGCGATCAGCAGCCGGGGCCCGAGCGCGACCGCCATGGCGATCAGGATCCGTTGCCGCATGCCCCCGGAGAACTGGTGCGGATAGTCGCGTACCCGGCGGTCGGGGGCCGGGATGCCGACCAGCCGGAGCAGTTCGGCGGCTTCGGCCCGGGCGGCCCGGCGGGAGAGCCCGCGGTGGATCCGGAACACCTCGCCGAGCTGGTCGCCGATCGAGAGCACCGGGTTGAGCGCGGAGAGGGCGTCCTGGAAGACCAGCGCCATGGTCTCGCCGCGCAGCTTCCGGACCTGCTCCGGCCCGGCCGTGGTCAGATCGTGCCCGGCGACCCGGAGCTGCTCGGACCGGACCTGCACCCCGCCGGAGTCGAGCAGTCCCATCACGGCGCGGGCGGTGACGGACTTGCCGGAGCCGGACTCGCCGAGCAGCACCAGCACCTCGCCGGCGGCGATGTCGAGGTCGACCCCGCGCACCGCCGGTACGACGCCCCGCCGGCCGCTGAAGGTGACGTCGAGGCCCCGGACCCGCAGTGCGGCCGGCAGGTCGGCATCGGGTGACCGACGCTGGATTTCTACCCCGCTAGTCACTACACCTCCCGAATTTCCGTGATGTTTCCTGCCGTAACGGTTTCTGTCGCCCAGCCGTTGATCCGCGCCGGAGTTGGCCAACATGTTGACACGCTGCGCCTGATCCTGGCAATCTCTGCTCCCACATCGCCGACAATCCACACCCAGATCAGGTAACGGCGCCGAAATCCACCGCGCGCCCCGGCACCTGGCCCCGACCCGAAGGAGGCAGCGGCGTGCTCGACCCGGCCCCGCGCTACACCGGATACACGTCCTACAGCTACCTGGAGGCAGGTACCGACTACCGGGAGTTCAAGCTCGCTCCGGAACTCGGCCGGGTGCCGGCGTACCAGGGCATCTCGCTGACGGACGGACAGCGAGACCGGGTCCGCCGGCTGCTCACCGACAACGTCGTGATCTCGCTGCACGACCACCCGTCGGTCTTCCCGGAGGAGATCGGCCAGACCGTCGACTACAACCGCACCGCCCGGCACCACACCGGGTACGCCGGACTGGCCCGCTCCGGCATGACCGCCGTCTTCGACAACATGATGGACGGCACCTGCTGCGTGACCAGCCAGATGGGCTGGAAGTGGACCGACGTCATCGCCGACCTCGGGATGCGGCTGTCCGACCTGGCCCACCAGGACTACCTGATCCGGGTGGAGCGGCTGGCCGACATCCACCACGCCCACGAGACCGGCCGGATGGGCCTGGTGCTGGCCACCGAGGCGGCCACGATGATCGAGAACGAGCTGGACCGGATCGACATGCTCTACGGCTTCGGCGTCCGGCAGATGGGCATCGCCTACAGCGAGGCGAACACCCTGGGCAGCGGGCTCAAGGAGCGCGGCGACGGCGGCCTGACCTACTTCGGCGAAAAGGCCGTACGCCGGATGAACAAGCTCGGCATCGCGATCGACGTGTCGCACTCCGGCGACCGTACCTCGGCCGACGTCATCGCCGCCTCCACCAAGCCGATCTTCATCACGCACGCCGGATCGCGTACCGTCTGGCCCACCAACCGGATGAAGCCGGACGAGGTGATCCGGGCCTGCGCGGAACGCGGCGGGGTGCTCGGCCTGGAGGCCGCACCGCACACCACGCTCTCGCCGGCCCACCCCGAGCACAGCATCGAGTCGGTGATGGACCACTTTGTGCACTGTGTCGACCTGGTCGGCATCGACCACGTGGCGTTCGGGCCGGACACCCTCTTCGGCGACCATGTCGGACTGCACGACACCTTCGCCGCACACCTGTCCATCGCCGAGGCGCACGGCCACGTCGAGCACCCCCGGGTGCCCTACGTGGACGGGCTGGAGAACCCGGCCGAGTGCTACTGGAACATCGTCTCCTGGCTGGTCGGCCACGACTACTCGGACGACGAGATCGGCAAGGTCCTGGGGGGCAACATCATGCGCGTCCTTGAGGAGGTCTGGCACTGATGCGTACATTCCGGCGCGCCCTCGCCGTGGCGGCGGGCGCGCTCTCGATAGGGCTGGCGGCGACCGCCTGCTCACCCAGTAATCCGGACAGCTCCGACGACGGCGGCAGCGGCGGCGCGGCGGACCGGATCACGATCGGCACCACCGCCGACGTGCTCAACTACAACCCGCTGGTCGGCAACAGCCGTACCGACACCTGGGTCACCAACCTGATGTATCCCCGGCTGATGAGCATGGGGATGGACGGGGTGCGCTCGCCGTACCTGGCCAGCAAGTGGGAGTACACCGACGGCGGGCGCAAGGCGAAGTTCACGCTGCGGGACGACTTCACCTGGAGCGACGGGGAGAAGGTCACCGCCGACGACGTGGCGTTCACCATCGACGCCGTCGCCAAGGAGAAGATCGGCGTCGTCGCCGGGCTGATCTCGTCGTACCAGAAGTCCACCGTGATCTCCCCGACGGAGATCGAGTTCCAGCTCTCCCAGCCGGACGGCACCTTCCTGGAGAACGTCGGCTTCTGGATGCCGGTCGTCCCGGAGCACGTCTTCAGCAAGGTCGGCAGCGTGCAGAAGTTCGCGAACGACTCCGACTGGGTGTCGGCCGGGCCGTACAAGCTGACCACGGTGGAGCGGGGCCAGCGGTACGTGCTGGAGCGGATGGAGAACTTCCCGCTGGTCGAGGGCGGTCCGAAGACCAGGGAAGTGGTCTTCCGGGTCTTCCCCGACGTCAACACCGAGGCGCTGGCGCTGCGTAACGGCGATGTCGATCTGATCGCCAACGCGCTGCCGCCACCCCTGGCCAAGACCCTGGAGGGCGACAGCAAGCTGAAGCTGGTCAAGGTGCCGTCGCTGGGCTGGGCGCACATGCAGTACAACACCGCGCGCGAGCCGCTGGACAAGCTGGAGGTACGCCAGGCGCTGGCCGCCGCGGTCGACTACGAGGCGATCCGCCGGGTGGCGTTGCAGGGCAAGGCGGTCTCGTCGAACTCCTCGGTGCTGACCCCGACGCTGAAGCAGTGGCAGGACCCGTCCGCCAAGGAGTACGCGCACGACCCGGCCAAGGCGAAGACGCTGCTGACCGGGGCGGGGTTCTCCGACGGCAACGGTGACGGGCTCTTCGACGGGCTGAGCCTGCGGATGATCTACGACCAGGCCGACCCGAACATCTCCAAGTGGGCGCAGCTCGTCCGGGACTCCAGCAAGGAGGCCGGGATCGAGATCAAGCTGGAGGGCCTGGAGCGGAACACGTACGTCGAGAAGTACACCGCGCGGGACTACGACATCTACGCCGGCTCGTGGGCGATCATGGAGAACCCGCCGGCCAACCTGGCGCTGGCGTTCAAGTGCAAGGGCTTCATCAACTACGCCAACGCCTGCGACCCGGAACTGGACGCTTTGATCGACCAGGCCAGGTCGCAGTTGGACCAGGCCGGCCAGAAGGGCCCGATCCAGCAGGCCGCGAAGATCATCACCGACAAGGTGTACGACAACGTGCTCTACGTCGAGGAGTTCACCATCGCGCACTCGGCGGAATGGTCCAACTTCCTGGTCCAGCCGAGTGAGCTGCTCTCCATCGTCAACCCCGTCTCGGTGGCCCAGGCCACCAAGGGCTGACCAGTTCGACGCGGGGGGGGGGGGGGGGGGGGGGGGGGGGCCCCCCCCCCCCCCCCCCCCCCCCCCCCCCACCCCCCCCCCCCCCGGGCGCGAGACCATGCCCGCTGGCGCCCGGTTCGTCACCCGCCGCCTGCTGCGCGGCGTACTGACCATGTGGTTCGCGGTGACCGTGACGTTCTTCCTGCTCCGCCTGCTGCCCGGCGACCCGGCACTGGCGGTGGCGGATCCGACGATGACCGACGAGCTGCGGGCCGAGCTGCTGCGCGACTACGGCCTGGACCGGCCGCTGGCGGTGCAGTACTGGGAGTACCTGACCCAGCTCCTGCACGGCAACCTCGGGGTGTCGTTCCGGCAGAACCAGCCGGTGCTGGACATCCTGCTGGAGCGGCTGCCCTGGACCCTGCTGCTGGCCGGCTCCGCGCTGGTGGTGACGGTGGCGCTGGGCATCCCGCTCGGCGTGCTCGCGGCCACCCGGGCCAAGGGCACCCTGGACCGGCTGATCCAGGTCGGCGGCATCACCGGCCAGTCGCTCTTCATCCCGAGCATCGGGGTGTTCCTGCTCTATGTCTTCGGGGTGGTCTTCGGCATCCTGCCGATCGGCGGCGCGATGGACGACGACGTCTACGGGCTGGCCGCGTACGGCAGCATCGCGCTGCACCTGGTCCTGCCCTGCCTGTCGCTGGTGCTGGTGCAGCTCGGCTCGTACGTGCTGACCCTGCGCAGCACGCTGATCGACGCGCTCGGCGAGGACTACTGCACGCTGGCCCGGGCCAAGGGGCTGCCGAACCGGAAGGTGGTGTGGCGGCACGCGCTGCGCAACGCGCTGCTGCCGACGACCACGCTGGTCGGGCTGCAACTGGGCTTCCTGGTGGGCGGGGCGGTGCTGACCGAGTCGATCTACGCGTACCCGGGGGTCGGCCGGGCCATCTTCGAGGCGGTCGGCCAGCTCGACTTCCCGGTGTTGCAGGGCGCGTTCCTGATGCTCGCCTTCGCGGTGATCGCCGCCAACCTGCTCACCGACCTCGCCTACGGACTGCTCGACCCGAGGGTCCGGACCTCATGAGCGAACGCAGCCAGCGAACCAGCCAGCTCGACGAGGAACGTCATGACGACGACGAGCGCAGCGAGGAGGCGGCATGACGACCACCGATGCCCTGATTCCGTCGTCGGGCGACACGCCGCCGCCGGCCGCCGCGATCCCGGCGTCCGGCGGGCTGCCGCCGTCCGAGTCGGTGGGGCGGCAGACCTGGCAGTCGTTCCGGCGCAACCCGCTCGGCCTGGTCAGCGCCGGGATCCTGCTGCTACTCGGCCTGGTCGCGCTGGCCGCGCCGCTGATCGCCGACTACCCCAGCGGGTACGGCGAGGAGGTGCTCGCCGGCCCCGGTGCCGGGCACTGGTTCGGTACCGACGACCTGGGGCGGGACGTCTTCGCCCAGGTGGTCTGGGGGACCCGGGTCAGCATCGTGGTCGGCCTGGCGGCCAGCCTGCTGGCGATCGTCATCGGCGTGCTGGTCGGGGTCGCCGCGGCGTACTTCCGGCCGGCCGACATCGTGCTCGGGGTGATCGTCGACGTCTCGCTCTCGCTGCCGGTGCTGCCGCTGATGATCCTGGTCGCCGCGCTGGCCGGGCCGAGCGTGCCGACCCTGGTGGTGGTGATCGCGGTGTTCAGTTGGCCCGAGGTGGCCCGGGTGGTCCGCTCCCAGGGGCTGGCCGTGGTGCCGATGCCGTACGTCTCGGCGGCGCACGTGATCGGCGGCTCGCACCTGTGGATCATCCGCAAGCACGTCCTGCCCGGCGTCGCACCGGTGGTCGCCGTCTCGGTGGTGCTGACCACCTCCCGGGCGGTGCTCTCCGAGGCGGGACTGTCGTTCCTCGGTCTCGGCGACCCGAACAGCTGGTCCTGGGGGACGATCCTGCACCAGGCACAGCGCTCCGGCTCGCTCGCCACCGCCTGGTGGACCACGCTCTTCCCGTCGCTGGCCATCCTGCTGCTGGTGGTGGCCACCACCCTGCTCGCCGTGGCGTACAACGACGCCCGCAACCCGAGGACGAGGTGACGAGGCCGGTGCGACTGGCTGCTTCCTTCTACTCCGCGCTGCACGAAACCGTCCGGGCCGAACTGGACCGGGCCGGGCTGGACGCGCTGCTGCTGGACGATCCGCTCGACGTGGCGTACCTGACGGGTTTCTCGCACTTCCCGAACGAGCGCCCGGTCGCCGCCTACCTGGCCCGGGACGGCGCCGTGCTGCTGCTGGTCCCGGACCTGGAGCGGGAGTACGCGGCCGACCAGCGGGCCGCCGCCGACCTGGTGGTCTATCCGGAGTTCCCGGGCGAGCGGAGCCCGTGGGCGGTGCTCCGGGACGCGGTGCCGGCCCCGCCGGCCCGGGCCGGCTACGCCCCGTCCACCTCGGTCGCCCGGGTCGCCGGGATCGGCCGGGCGTTCCCCGGCACCGCCTGGGAGCCGTGCGACCTGGTCGGGGCGCTGCGGCTGCGCAAGACCCCGGAGGAGATCGCCCTGCACACCGAGGCGGCCCGGATCGCCGACGCGATGCTGGCCGAGGGCGTCCGGCTGGTCGCCGACGCGGTGGCCGGCGGCGGTGAGCTGCCCACCGAGACGGAACTGGCCGGCCACGTCACCCGATACGGCGCGGCGCTGATGTACGCCGAGCACGACGACGTCGTGGTGGTGCCGATGCTCACCGGCGGCCTGGTCTACGGCGGCCCGAACTCGGCCCAGCCGCACCGGCTGCCCGGCGGGGACCGACTGCGGCCCGGCGAGCCGTTCATGCTCTCGCTCGGCTGTGCGGTCGGCGGCCGGTTCGTGGAGAGCGAGCGGACCTTCCTGCTCGGCGGGCCGACCGCGCAGCAGCGGCGCTACTACGAGGTGGTCCGGGAGGCGCAGCAGGTCGGCACCGAGGCGCTGCGGCCGGGCACCCGCTGCGTGGACGCCAACCGGGCCTGCCTGGACGTGATCCGCCGGGCCGGGTTGGGCGAATACCTGCGGCACCGGCAGGGGCACGGGATCGGGCTCGGCTTCCACGAGCCGCCCTGGGTGGCCGACGGCGACGACACGGTGCTGGCGGCCGGCATGGTGCTCTCCAGCGAACCCGGGGTGTACGTGCCCGGACACGCCGGCTACCGGATCTCGGACACCGTACTGGTGACCGACGACGGGCCACGGCGGCTCACCAGCTATCCCCGGGACCTCGACGAGATCGTGATCGGAGCATGACCATGACCAGCGAATTGACGATGGTGGAGATCAACGGCAACCGGCTGAACGTGCTGGTGCTCGGTGACGACGCGCCGGAGAAGCCGGTGATGATCGTGCACCATGGCGCGCCGGGGCTGGGCTCGATGGCGGAGCCGAGGGTGTCGTTCGCGGCCTTCGCCGACGAGTACCGGGTGCTGGTCTTCGACGCCCGGGGTTCCGGGGCGAGCGAGGGGAACGGGCCGTTCACCCACCAGCAGTGGGCGGCCGATGTGGACGGGCTGCGGGAGTGGATCGGCGCCGAGCGGATCGTGATGGCCGGCGGCTCGTACGGCGGCTTCATCGCGATGGAGTACGCGATCCGCTATCCGGATCGGGTGGCCGCGCTGGTGCTCCGGGACACCGCCGCAGACAACGCCAACCAGGAGCTGGCGCTGCGCAACGCGCTCGCCTCGGCGCGGGTGGAGATCGACCGGGTGAAGCTGGACCGGATCATGTCCGGCACGGTCCGGGACGACGCCGACCTGCGGGACTGCTGGGCGGAGATCCTGCCGCTCTACGACCACGACCTGGACTGGGACAAGGTGCGGGAGCGGGTGGCGAACACTCCGTACCGGTACGCCACGCATAACTTCGCATTCGCCGTCAACCAGCCGAATTACGACATCAAGTCGTTGCTCCCGGGGATCTCCTGCCCGACCCTGGTCACCGTGGGTCGACATGACTGGATCACGCCGGTGGAGTGCAGCGAAACCATCGCCGGACTGATCCCGGACGCGAAACTGGTGGTCTTCGAGCACTCCGGGCACTCCCCGCAACTGGAGGAGGCGGAGCGGTTCCAGCAGGTCGTCCGGGAGTTCCTGGCCGGCGTACCGGCGCCGCAGGCATGATCCCGGGCGAGATCTACGACCTCGATCCGACCGACCGGCGCATCGTCGCCGCGCTCCAGGTCAACGGCCGGGCGAGCTGGACGGAGATCGCCCAGCTCACCGGCACCTCGGTCACCACCGTGGCCCGGCGGGCACAGCAGCTCTTCGCCGACGGGCTGGTCAAGGTCGCCGCCGCGCCGCAGCCCGGCGGCGGGCCGGCCGACCTGCTGATCGTGCGGATCCGTTGCGCGGCGGGGAGCCAGCTCGCCGCCGCGCAGGCGCTGGCCGCGATGCCGGAGATCCGCTTCGTCGCACTGGTGACCGGGGTGTACGACCTGGTGGCCGAGGTACTGGTGCCGAAGGGGACCAGCCTGCACAGCGTGCTGCTCAACGGCTTGCAGAAGATCCCCGGGGTGCAGGGCAGCGTCGCCGACCTGAACCTGCACACCTACAAGTCGACCCACGAGTGGTCCCGGCACCTGCTCGGCACCGAACCCCAGCTCGTCGCCCCGCCACCGGTGCACGACTGCCCCCCGGCGCACCTCGACGAACTGGACGAGCGGATCATCGCGGCGCTCCGCGAGGACGGCCGGAACAGCTTCCAGGCCGTGGCCGGCGGGTTGAGTGTCAGCGAGAGCACCGTCCGGCGGCGGTTCGAGTCGCTGTACAACGCGGGCTGCGTACAGGTGATCACGCTGGTCCCGGCCACGGCGCTCGGCTTCGAGGCGGAGATCTTCTTCTGGCTCTCGGTGGCGCCGTCCCGGCTCGACGGGGTGGCCCGGGAGCTGGCCGCGCTGCGCGGCGTCCGCTACGTCGCCGCGACGCTGGGCCAGGAGTCGCTGATGTGCGAGGTGATCCTGCCGACCCACGCCGACGTCTTCGAGTTCACCACCAAGACCCTCGGCGGGATCGACGGCATCCAGGCATGGACGGCCGGGGTGCAGCTGCTCACCGTCAAGCGGGGCTTCGTGATCACCCCCTGGGCCGCCCGGCGACTCGCCGCCCAGGGCATGGCCGGCGAGCTGGTGCCGGCCCAGGCGTCCGGCGGTGCGCCGGCCGGCAACGGCCGCGCCACCCGTAACCGGCGCGCCTCGGCCTGATACCACGCCGGCCGGGAACCGTGCCGGCCTGGAACTGTCGGCGGCCGGAAACCGTGCCGGCCTGAGACCACGGACTGAGACCACGCCGGCCGGAAACCGTGCCGGCCTGGAACTGTCGGCGGCCGGGAACCGCGGTCACCAGGGGCCGAAGACCCGGTCGCCGGTGGCGGAGATCGCCGCGCAGAGTTCACCGAGGTCGGCGCCGGTCGTCTCGGCCAGCGACCGGACGGTCAGCGGAATCAGGTACGAGGCGTTCGGCCGCCCCCGGTGCGGCATCGGCGTCAGGTAGGGCGCGTCGGTCTCCACCAGGATCTGGTCCAGCGGGGTGATCCTGGCCGCCTCGCGCAGCCCGGCGGCGTTGCCGAAGGTGACCGTGCCGGCGAAACTCAGCAGGTAGCCGCGCCGGACGCACTCGGCGGCGAACTCGGCGTCCCCGGAGAAGCAGTGCAGCACCACCGTCTCCGGGGCACCCTCCGAGTCGAGGATCCGCAGCACGTCGGCGTGCGCGTCCCGGTCGTGGATCACCAGCGGCTTGGCGTACCGCTTGGCGATCGCGATGTGCGCCCGGAAGCTCGCCTCCTGCGCCGCCCGGCCCTCGTCACCGGTACGGAAGAAGTCCATCCCGGTCTCGCCGATCCCGCGTACCCGGTCCTCGGCGGCCAGGGACTCGATCTCCCGCAGCGCCTCGTCGAGGTCGGCCAGCCGGGGCGCCTCGTTCGGGTGCAGCGCCACCGTGGCGACCACCGCCGGTTGTCGCCGGGCCAGCTCGGCACCCCAGCGCGACGACGTCACGTCGACGCCGACCTGCACCAGCCGGTCCACCCCGACCCCGGCGGCCACCTCGACGGCCGCCGCCACCGGATCGTCCGGCCGGCCGTTCCACGGCGGGGTGCCGGCCTCGGCGAGGGTGATGTCCAGGTGGGTATGGCTGTCGATCACCGCCCCGGGCAGTGGCTCCGGTACCGGTGGAAACTCCCCCGCCCGGCGGGCGGCCCGCGCACGGCGGCTCTCGGTCGGCTGCTGACTCATCGCCGCCAGCATCACACATCGGCGGGGCGGGCCGGGCTCGGGCGTACCGAACGGGGTGGTTCTGGGCGGGATCCGCCGAACCGGCGGGGCGGGCGGCCGAACCGGCGCCAGCCGGCCAGCCGAACCGGCAGTTCGCGCTCGCGGCGGACCGGGCAACCCCGGCCGGTAACCCTCTGTTCACCGGGCCGGTACGGATCGGTCTTAGCGTCGGCGCGGTGAGCGTGTCCCCGCCGGCCAGTGCGGTGCCCGAGACGCCGGCCGGACTCCGGGTCCGGTACGGCGCAGCCGTGCACCCGGCCGAGGAACTCGCCCGGGGCGCCGCCTACGAGCTGTTCAGCACCGAGCCCGTGCCCGGCTTCGAGCGGGACCGCCGTCCCGACGCACGCTACCCGTACCACCGGTACGCGCACGCCAGCGAGGTCGGGGTACTCCCGGACGGCCGGGCGACCGGCGGTGGCGCCGGTCCGGGCGAGCGGGCGAACGGCCTCGGTGTCCCGGACACCCCGCTGACCGCACCGCTGCACCGGGTCTGGGGCTGGACCGACATCCACGGCCTCAGCCAGAGCCCGGCCGCGGCCGAGGACCCGGTGCTGGTCTCGGTACGCGAGTCGGCGACCGTGCAGCGGGGCAGCCAGATGGTCAAGGCGCTCTCCGCCCAGCAGTTCGCCGGTTTCCTGCTGCGCGGCTGGCTGCCGTACGGCTTCTGCTACCGGGAGTACGATGTGGCGCACCTGCGTACCCCGGCCGACCAGATGCTGCTGCGTACCGACTCGGACGCGGGCCGGGCGGTGCCCGAGGTCGCGTACCTACTGCGCTGGCGGGCGACCGACCCGATCGACTACGTCGCACCGCTGGCCCCCGAACACCAGGGTCTGATGACGATGCCGCCGCACGACCGGGTCGGGCCGCCGGTGCTCGGCACCGGGTTCACCCCGAGCGGGCGGCACCTGATCCCGGAGTTCGTCACCCGGGACTTCGCCGACCTGCCGCTGCCGGCGAACGCCGCCCTGCTGGCGCACACCCCGGACGGGGACGAGGTGGTGCTCTACACGTACCAGCCGGAACAGCGCGGCTGGCTGCGGATGGCCGGGCCGCGCTGGCGGCACCTGCTGGCCGCGGTGCCCGGGGTCTCCCCCGATCAGGAGTACGTCTCGACCAGCGACGCCATCCGGTCCACCCTGCTGATCGGCGGATACCGGGGGCAGGAGCACGAGGCGGTCGCCGACCCGCCCGGCGAGTTCCGGGTGCTGGCGATGACGAGGGCGGCCCGCTACCCGGTGGATGCCCTCACCCGCCGGGCCCGGTACGTCGTCTGGCGCGACGCCCGCTGCCTGGTGCTCCGCGAGGAGGGCGGCTGGCTGCGGGTACGGCTCTGCCGGCCCGACCCGGACAACGTCGCGGCGCTCGGCGCGCAGTGCTACGAGCGCGGGGTCTACGAGGCGTGGGCACCGCTGGTCGAGGTGACCCACGACCAGCTCCTCGACGTGCCGTACGAGATCTGAGCGAGCGTCGGTCTCAGGACTCGTCAGCTCGACTTCCGGGTGTGGCGCCGAGCGGGCATTGTGGTCCCCGTGAGTGATGTCGCCCTCTACTTCCCATACGTCCACCTCCCGGCGGACGAGTGGGTGAAGGCCGCCGCCCTGCACTGGCCCCAGCTCGGCCGGATCCGTCCGTCCGGCTATTACAACCTGCGCGACTCCGACACCGTCAAGCGGCTCCGGGACGAACTCGACTTCGTCATCGACGTACGGCCCGGGTGGGGCGAGCGGTCCTGGGTGGACCGCGAGGTTCTCGAGAGGGTGGATGACGTCTACCTCGAGTGGGCCCGGCGGGTGGGCACCGAGGACCAGGTCGACGCGCTGTTCTTCGACTTCCTCGACCGGCACCAGGACGAGCTGACCCCACGGTACGGGGCCGAGGCACTCGGTCTCGAATCCCTGCGTACCTGGGAGGTGTACGACGAACTCCTGTCGACGGATCCCCGGCTGGAGAAGATTCATCCGGGCAAGCTGTCGTACGGGCTGGCGCATCGGTTGGCAGAGGCCGGTTTGCTGATCTCGCGGAGTTACCAGTGGCGGCGCGCGTCCGACGGGAAGGTGCTGCACATCGCCGACCTGGCGGCGCACCGCCGCCTGGCCCGGCTGTATCTGGCGATCCTGGCTGACGTCGTCGCCCGGGAGAACGGGATGACGCCGATCACCGACCAGCCGCTGGCCTCCGCCGGAATCTCGGGCTGGACGGTCGAGGCTATGGCCCGGGTCCTGCTCGGCGAGGAGACCGACGCGGCGCCGGAGGACCCGACGGACTACAGCCACGCGTTCGCGGTGTTGGCCCTGGAGACGGTGCTGCCGCGCGACCTCGCCGAGGTGCCGGTCGAGCGAATCATCGAGGCGCGACGGAGGCTGCTGCCGCAGTTGCTGCAATACCGCGAATTCCTCGACTCGCTCACCCCGGACTTCGTGGCGATCAGCGAGGTCCGGGACCCGGACGTGCGAGCGGCCAAGCTCCGCAACCACGTGGAGAGCCGGATCGCCCATCCGCTCGAGGAGATGGAACGTACGCTCGGTCGGCTCGGCCTGGTGCCGGTCCGAGCCGTACTCAGTCTCCAGACGCTCGCGCCACCGGCGGCATTGGGCGTGCTGGCCAACGCCGTCCACGTTCCGCCGGTCGTCACCAGCGCGGGCGTGGTGGCGGGATGCCTGATCGGGGCGGTGAGCAGCACGCTCGACCAGCGGAGGCAGGTCGTCGCCGGTCACCCGGCCGGCTATCTGCTGGAGCTGCGCCACGAGCTGGGCCCTTCCGACGCCGTCGCGCAGATCCGGTCCGCCATCCGGCGAGCAGTCCCCGAGCGACGTAGCCGCCGCCGGTAACCGCCGAACCTTCTCAACCTCCCCTTGCAGTCCGGCGGAGCGCAAGGTCGGACGCGGTGCGTGGGCGCCGCGCGATTCAGGTATCTGGATCGACCGAAAGACATCGACGCCCACAACGCCATCTGGAAGGACCTCGCCCAGCTCGCCCTTCCGGAGGCAGAATCGAACGACGTGATCAGAGCGTTCGCAGGGAAGAGACGATGACCGACCGAACCGAGCCGACCGGCACGGCCCTGGCGCAAGAGCACCCGCAGCGGGGGAAGGTGACTGCGTCGAGGTCGCCGACAACCTCGCCGACCTGGTCGCCGTACGCGACAGCAAGGACCTGTACGGCCACTGGCCCGGATGCAGGAGGAGGTCGATCCTGACCTTCGCCTCCGGCCCCTGGCGCCAGTTCGTCCGGGGCGTCCGGCGGCACCCGCAGCGGTAGTACCTGCGACTTACGACCGCGGGTGGCGGGCGATGCACCGAACGGCACCCCGCCCGCCACGCGCCTCTCGATTGGCGATCAGCCCCGGACCGGCGTGGGCCTGTGCTCGCCGAGTACACCCTCGCTGAGAATTCCCTCGTCGACCGCCCGCTGTCCCGCGTAGCAGGTCCAGCGCAGGCCGGCCGCGTCCTCACCGACGCAGCCGCCGGCGACGTTGCCCTGCTCGTCGGTGAACGCCTCCTTCCGATCCGTGAAGTCGCGGACCATCGGCCCCTTGGGCCGCTTCGCCTCCGGAATCCGGGAAAGGTCGGGTAGCGGGTCGTTGGGGGCACGGTCGAGCGTGCAGGTGAAGACGACGTTGTCCTCGGTCGTACACGTCGGATCGGTCCCCTGGAAGATCTCGGCCGCGCCCGGCATGCCTCGACTGACGGTTTCCGGGGTGAGCAGCGCCACCGCGGCGAAGGCGGCACCACCGCCGACCGCCAGCACCCCGGCGGTGACGGTCGCCAGGAACGCGGCCCGGGATCCGAAGAGCCGGCGGCTCCGCTGTCCCCGGCCATTGGCGGCGATCTCCCGGCCGACCGCGTGTTCGAGTTCGTTGCCGAGCCGGACCAGGTCCGGGTGCAGGTCGTTCGTCATCACGATGCCCTCCTGGCCGGGGTCGCCCGGGTCGGTCTGGTTGGTCTGGTTGGTCTGGTTGGTTGGAGCAGGCTGCGCAGAGCGGCGAGTCCACGGGAGACCCGGATCCGGGCCGCGCCGGGTGAGCAGTCGAGCGCGTCGCCGATCTGCTGGTAGCTCTGGTCGTGCAGTATCCGCAGCTCGACCGCGCTGCGCTGGGCCGCCGGCAGCGACGCAAGCGCCGCCTCCAGATCCGCGTCCAGGCCGTCGAGCCAGCTCTGCTCCGGGGCCACGGCGGCCCGATCGGTTCGTACCTGCAGTCGGGCGCTCGCCTCGGCCTGGATCCGCCGGTCCCGTACCGCCCGGAGCAGCAGGTTGCGGGCGATGCCGAACAGCCACGGTCCCACCGATCCGGCCCGCTGGTCGACGAACCGGTGCCGCGACTGCCACGCCTGGGCGAAGGTCTCCGCCGTCAGGTCCAGTGCCGCTTCGTGGTCGCCGGTGCGCCTGTGGCAGAACCCGTGGATCGCCTGCGCGTACCGGTCGTACAGCTCTCGAAAGGCGTGTGCGTCGTGGTCTGCGGCCACGAGCAGCTCGATGTCGGTCCTCACCCGTGCCCCGTTCCGGCCGGCCTTCGGACGTGTTCGTCCACCAACGTGTCCCTCCCAGGTCGTGGTCTTCCTCCACCTCTGCTATGCCGGGGACCGGGTCGGTTGTTTCAGCTTGATCGGTTCGGGCGGATTGGCCGAGGGCTCAGGCAGGGCAGAAAGCTGCCATGGCTGCCATGTGGGAGCGCGCGGTTCTTCGTCGGGCGCCCCGAACCGGCGGTGGAGCAGGCGCAGACGTTTGTGGGCACTGGTCCCAGCCGACGCCGGACCGGTGACCTGGACACCAGATGCGCTATCGGTGCCGGATAACGCGTCTGGTGTCCAGGTGAAGCTCGTCGGCCGCCGAGGGGGTGGTATCCAGGGGAAGCTCGTCGGCCGCCGACGGGTGGTGCCGGGGGCACAAGCGGGGCAGCTCGACAGCCTTCGACGGGGACACCCCTTGGCGGGACATCGTCCCCGAGTTACCGGGTGGGTCAGAGCTTGCGGAACACCACGCCGCACTCCATGGAGCGCTGGTTCTCCGGGGGCGACTCCAGATAGGGCCGCAGCGGCTCGTCGACATGCGCCAACCTCGGCTGGTCGGGGTCGGGACGCCAGTCGACGACCTTCACCAGGCCCGGCTCCACCGACTCGGCCCCGGTCAACCCGCGCATCAGCTCGACGACCTGCTCCGTGGTGCGGTTGCGCCAGGCCAGGCCGAGCCGCTTGGTCATCTCGTTGCCCTCGTCCACCGTCGCCTGGTCGACACCGCACACCTGGGAGAAGGCGAGGTAACTGCCGGACGCGAGCGCTCCCCAGACGGTACTGAGCATGTTACCCAACAACGTGTCGTCGACGATGGAGTGCCCGATGGAGAGGAACAGTGCGGCGGCCGGCCGGGAGAAGTCGATCAGCTTCCGCGCATCCGGGTCGCCCAGGATCCGCTCCGGTTCGGTCATGTCCGCCGCGATCACGGTGGTGGTCCGGTCGTCGGCCAGCAGCGCCCGCCCGTGTGCCAACACGATCGGATCGTTGTCGACGTAGACGACGTGCGCGTCCGGCTGGAACTGCTGGGCCACCTGGTGCACGTTGGCCTGGGTCGGCAGTCCGCTGCCCATGTCCAGGAACTGCCGGATCCCGGCGTCCCGGGCCAGGAAGCGCACCAGCCGGTAGAGGAACAGGCGGTTGTTCCGGGCCTCGGTCACGCCCTCCGGGAACTGCTTGTGCACGGCCAGCACCGCCGCCCGGTCGACGGGAAAGTTGTCCTTGCCGCCGAGGCAGTAGTCGTACATCCGCGCCGCGGTGGGCAGGTCCTGCCGGATCTGAGGCTTGCTTCCGTCATTCGGCGCGGTCACGACACCAGCTCCACGATCGACAACCGTCTCTGACTCGGGGGAAGTGGAAAGACGGATCGTACCCGACCGGCTGGCTCAGCCGACGAGTCGGGCGAGTTCCTCGTCCACGATCGACGGGTCGAGCTTGCGGAAGACCGGCTTCGGCGCGGCCAGTGCCCGCCCCGCCTCGACCGGTACCGACTCCCACCGTGCCCCGACCGTGTAGTCCCCGGTCAACACCGGGTACGACGGCCCGCCGTCCAGGTCGTCGACCTCCACGATCGACGGCATCGGCGCGTGCACACCCGTCCCGCCGAGCAGTTCGTGCACCTGCTGCGCCGAGTGCGGCAGGAACGGGGTGAGCAGCGTGTTGGCGTCGCTGACCACCTGGAGCGCAACGTGCAGGATGGTGCCCATCCGGGGCTTGTCCGTCTCACCCTTCAGCTTCCAGGGGGCCTGCTCGGAGAGGTACTTGTTGGCCTCGGCGACCACCCGCATCGCCTCGCCGATCGCCTGCTTCTGCCGGTGCTTTTCGATCAGCTCGCCGACGGTGCCGAACCCGACC
Source organism: Plantactinospora sp. KLBMP9567 (assembly GCF_033446045.1). Lineage (NCBI taxonomy): Bacteria > Bacillati > Actinomycetota > Actinomycetes > Micromonosporales > Micromonosporaceae > Plantactinospora > Plantactinospora sp. KLBMP9567. The sequence goes on from NZ_JAWQRR010000026.1 coordinate 270,106, forward strand.
CTGGCGGTGGCGAGCAGCGCCTCGTCGGCCTCGGTCAGCCCGGCCGGGTCGATCGGCGGGATCGCGCCGAAGTTCTTCGCGGCCATCGAGATCGACCTGTTGACCAGGTTGCCCCAGCCGGCAACCAGCTCGTCGTTGTTGCGGCGCAGGAACTCCGCCCAGGTGAAGTCGGTGTCCTGGCTCTCCGGCCCGGCGACGGCGATGAAGTAGCGCAGCGCGTCGGCGTCGTACCGGGCCAGAAAGTCGCGTACGTAGATCACGACCTGCCGGGACGAGGAGAACTTCTTCCCCTCCATGGTCAGGAACTCGCTGGAGACCACCTCGGTCGGCAGGTGGAGCCGGCCCAGATCGCCGGGCTCACCGCCCCGGTCGCCCTCGCCGTCGTAGCCGAGCAGCAGCGCCGGCCAGATCACCGAGTGGAAGACGATGTTGTCCTTGCCCATGAAGTAGTAGCCCCGGGCGTCTCCGCCGGTGGAGCCGTCGGCGTCCGTTGGTGTCCACCAGCGCCGCCACGCCTCCGGGTCGCCGGAGCGCCGCGCCCACTCGATGGACGCCGACAGGTAGCCGATCACCGCGTCGAACCAGACGTAGATCCGCTTGTCGCTGCGGTCGCGCCAGCCCTCCAGCGGAATCGGTACGCCCCACTCCAGGTCCCGGGTGATCGCCCGGGGCTGGAGGTCGTCCAGCAGGTTCCTGGAGAAGCGCAGCACGTTCGGCCGCCACCCCTCCCGGCTGTCCAGCCACTTCGCCAGTGCCTGGGCGAAGGCAGGCAGGTCGAGGAAGAAGTGCTCGGTCTCGACGAACTGCGGTGTCTCACCGTTGATCTTGGATCGGGGATCGATCAGGTCGATCGGGTCGAGCTGGTTGCCGCAGTTGTCGCACTGGTCACCCCGGGCGTGCGGGTAACCGCAGATCGGGCAGGTGCCCTCGATGTAGCGGTCCGGCAGGGTACGGCCGGTGGACGGCGAGATCGCCCCCATGGTGACCTTGGGCACGATGTAGCCGTTGCGATGCAGCGCCTCGAACAGCTCCTGCACCACCGCGTAGTGGTTGCGGGTGGTGGTCCGGGTGAAGAGGTCGTAGGAGAGGCCGAGCCCGTGCAGGTCCTCGACGATCACCCGGTTGTAGCGGTCGGCCAGCTCGCGCGGGGTGACCCCCTCCTTGTCCGCCTGCACCTGGATCGGCGTGCCGTGCTCGTCGGTGCCGCTGATCATGAGTACGTCGTGCCCGGCCATCCGCATGTACCGGCTGAACACGTCGGAGGGGACCCCGAAGCCGGAGACGTGGCCGATGTGGCGCGGGCCGTTGGCGTACGGCCAGGCAACCGCCGCGAGAACGTGACTCATGAGAAGCAAGCCTAGTGACCACCGTCCGACTACCGCGAACCAACGCCGTACCCCGGGCCGACGGCGCCGGTAGGGGCTTGGTTGGAGACCGGGCATCGACGGGTGTTTAGCGGAAAGATCACTCAACCTGCCAATATTCAGACTGATATCCGACTTTTTTCTCCTTCGACACGCCTGTGCGGCTGCCTGGGCGAGTCCGGCCAGCGTTGTCCAATGGACGGGTGACGGGCCAGGAGGGTGGGCAGCCAGCAGCGGAAACGCGCCCTTCCGAGGCCCAGTCCGGTCCACCGGCACCCGTCCAACCCGATCCACCGACATCCGTCCAGCCCGGTCCACCGGCACCGGCCGGGGCCGCGCCCGTACCCGCCGACGGGCAACCAACCACCGGGCCGGTCCAGCCCGCCGAGGCCACCGACAACCCGGCCGCCGAGGCGGGACCGGCGCCGCAGCAGCGGCCGGCCCCGGCGTACGAGCCGGCGCCGGCCAGACCGTTCCGCGGTGCCACACCCGCACTCGGCTCCGCCTGGCTCGGTGCCCCCGGCACGCTCGCCGGCCCGTCCGGCATCGAGCCGACCACCGGCGCCCCGCTCGCGATGCTGCCCCGGCGGGCGCCCCGGGCCACCGCACCGACCTGGAACGGACCGACCGGGTCGCTACCGACCGCCGCACCGGGAACGGATCCGGAAACCGCCCAGGAGGACGACTTCTGGCTGCCGATCGAGGAGGTCCACTGGGACGGTACGCCCGTGCAGCCGACTCCCCGGACCTGGTACGGCCGGCCGAAGGACCCGGACGCGACCGCGACCCGGCGGCGGGTGCCACGACCGCCGAAGCCGCCGCGGAACCCGGCGCTCGGGCTCGCCGGGGTGATCCTCTGCTCCCTGGTCGTCAGCTTCTTCGCCTGGGTCAGTGCCGAGCCGTTCTGGCTCGCCGTCGGCCACGGCGAGCTGGGTACGGCGACGGTGCAGACCTGCACCGGGCGCGGGCTCGGGCAGCACTGCCGGGGCACCTTCGGCGCCGACAGCGGCGGCTTGCGGGTCCACGACATCCGACTGGTCGACGTCGGCGCGGCGCACCGCGAGTTCGGCAGCCGGATCACGGCCCGGATGACCGGGGCGGACAGCGGGAAGGCGTACGTCGGCGCGGGCACCGGCCTGCTGCACCTGCGCTGGATACTCGGCTTCGGGATGGTGCTGCTGTGCTGCGTGGGAGCCGGTTGGACCAGCGGGGCGCTGCGACTGGTCGAGCGGCGCGCCCGGCACGCCGCGGCCCTGGTGAGCGTCGCCGGCCCGCTGCTGCTCGCCGCCGGGTTCCTGGCCGGCGCCTACTGACCCCCGCTGGCGTCGGCCGGCGCGTCAGCTCGACGCCGGGGGGTGCACGGCGCTGTAGACGTCCCGGCGGCGCAGGCCGTACTCGGTGGCGACCGCGGTGATGGCGTCGCGTCGGGACGTACCCCCGGCCTCCAGGTCGGCGACCGCAGCCCGCAGGTCCGCGACGGCCGGGAGCGGCGCGGCGACCGCCGGGGCACCGGCCACCACCAGGGTGATCTCGCCGCGCGGCCCGCCGGTGGCGGCCCAGGTCGCCAACTCGCCGAGCGGGCGACGCAGCACCTCCTCGTAGGTCTTGGTCAGCTCCCGGCAGAGCGCCGCCGGCCGATCGGCGCCGAACGCGGTCGCCAGGTCGGCGAGCGCGCCGGCCACCCGGTGCGGCGCTTCGAAGAAGACCAGCGTCCGCTCCTCGGCGGCGAGCGCCCGCAGCCGGGCCCGGCGCGGGCCGCCGGTGCGGGGCAGGAACCCCTCGAAGCAGAACCGGTCGGTGGGCAGGCCGGAGAGGGCGAGCGCGGTGGTGACCGCGCTCGGGCCGGGCGCCACGGTGACCGGGGCACCCGCGTCGAGCGCGGCCCGGACCAGCCGGTAGCCGGGGTCGGAGACGCTCGGCATCCCGGCGTCGGTCACCAGCGCCACCAGCGCGCCGTCGAGGACGGCGTCGACCAGGTCCGGGGTACGGCGCTCCTCGTTGCCCTCGAAGTACGACACGATCTTGCCGGTGATGGTGACGTCCAGGTCGCGGGCCAGCCGGGTGAGCCGGCGGGTGTCCTCGGCGGCGACGACGTCGGCCTGCCCGAGGGCGTCCCGCAGCCGCGCCGAGGCGTCGCCGGGGTTTCCGAGCGGCGCCCCGAGCAGGATCAGCCGGCCGTTACCGGGCGTTTTTTCCACCGACTGGCTCCTTCATCGATACCTGTCATCGCACATAGCGAGCGTCGTGCCCCGTTTCACACCATCGCAGCCTACGATCACGGGGTGACTCTGGCGTCGACAGCGCAGACCGAGAGCCCGGGCACCGCCGGGCCGGCGGCAGGCCCGATGGTCGAGGTGGTCTCGGCCACCCCGGCCGGGACAGCCACGACCGAGCGCCCCGAGCGCCCCGACGGGGGCGTACCCGGGATCATCAGACGCCGGCTGGCCCCGTTCGACGCCCGGCTCGAACCGTGGTCCTGGCTGGCCACCGCCGTGGTGGTGCTGATCGCCGGCATCCTGCGCTTCGTCGGGCTGAGCAACCCCAAGGGCAAGATCTTCGACGAGATCTACTACGCCACCGACGCGCACAACCTGCTGCTGCGCGGCGTCGAATGGGACGAGAAGAACAATACCGCCGCGTACGTGGTGCACCCGCCGCTCGGCAAGTGGATGATCGCGATCGGCGAGCAGATCTGGGGCTACAACGAGCTGGGCTGGCGGTTCTCCGCAGCGGCGATCGGCACGCTCTCCGTCCTGCTGCTGATCCGGATCGCCCGCCGGATGTTCCAGTCGACAGTGCTCGGCTGCACCGCCGGGCTGCTGATGGCGCTGGACGGCTTCCACCTGGTGCTCTCCCGCACCGCACTGCTCGACATCTTCCTGATGTTCTTCGTGCTGGCCGCGTTCGGCGCCCTGGTGGTGGACCGGGACGTCCGGCGGAAGCGCTGGCTGCGGGCGATCGAGTCCGGCCTCGACCCGAGCCAGCCGGGGCGGCGCAACCGGCCGGCGTTCCGGTGGTCCGACGGGGTGCCGTGGTGGCGGCTGCTCGCCGCGGTACTGCTCGGCTGCGCGTTCGGGGTGAAGTGGAGCGCACTGTACTTCATACCGGTGTTCGCGCTGCTGGTCGTGCTCTGGGAGGTCGGCGCCCGCCGTTCCGCCGGGGTACGCCGGCCGTGGCGGGACACCTTCCTCGACGAGGGGCTCTGGCTACTCGGCGCCGGGGTGCTGATCGGGCTCGTCTACCTCGCCACCTGGTCGGGCTGGTTCGCCAGCGACAACGGCTACTTCCGGAACTGGCTGGCCGACACGGGCCAGTCCAGCCCGCCGATCATCGGCAGCCTGCAGAACCTCTGGCACTACCACGAAGAGGCGCTCAAGTTTCACTCCGGCCTCGACGACAAGCACGTCTACCAGTCCTGGCCGTGGCAGTGGCTACTGCTCGGCCGGCCGGTCGCGTTCCACTGGTCCGACCAGGGCGCCTGCGGGGCCCCGAGCTGCGCCTCGGAGATCCTGTTGCTCGGTACCCCGATCCTGTGGTGGTCGTTCCTGCCGGCGCTGGCCGCGGTCGCCTGGCTGGGCCTGGCCCGGCGGGACTGGCGCCCTCTGGCCATCCTGCTGCCGGTGGCGGCCGGCCTGCTGCCGTGGTTCTGGTTCGCGCTGGACGGCCGGACGATGTTCTTCTTCTACGTCGCGCCGGTGGTGCCGTTCATGATCCTGGCCGTGACCTACGTGCTGGGCGCGATCACCGGCCCGGCCCGGGCACCGGCGCTGGCGGGCACCCCGGCCGGTGGTGATCCGCCGGCCGAATCGTCCGGCGACGGTGGCCAGGGCGGGCGGACCAGTGACCGCCGCATGATCGGCGCGATCGTCGCCGGCACGTACGTGCTGCTGGTGGCGATCTGCTTCGCCTACTTCTATCCGATCTTCGTGGGACAACTCCTGCCGTACGCGGAGTGGTCGAGCCGGATGTGGCTCGGCAACCGCTGGATCTGACTCCTTCGGCACAGCCGATGGGACGGCCGGGCGGCGCACACTCCGGGCCCGCCCGGCCGCTCCCTCTCGGCGGACCCGGCCGTGTCGGCGGGGTTCGGCCGTGCCGGCGATCCCGGCGGATCGCCGGCACGGTGATCGTGTGGACCCTGCGGCGGTGATCCGCCCGGCGCGGGTTCCACCGTGGACGACCAGGACGACCGCAGACGACCGCAGGAACGGCTGCGCGGCGGCCCTGGTGTTGCCCGGGGCGCTTCGTGGTCGGTGCGCGGGGCACGGCGGACGGCACCGGCAGAAAGGCTGGTCGGGACACGGAAGGGCCCCGGACATAGGTGCGCGCCCCGATCGCCTGCCACGGGGGAAGCGGGCGATTGGGGCGCGCACCAAGGAGCTTAACCACCCTGGATCAGTGGCACAACGGGTGGTGTTAAGTCAGATTTCCGACCCACGCACCGCCGAGCACAACGGGCGTATGGGGCAGAGTGCTCGGACGGGTATCAGCCACCCGACCGAGCGGGCCCGGCCGGCCAACTGAACCGGCCCGAAGCGGGGCCGCCACCGCTCGTTCCCGGACAACCCGCACCGGCCCCGGCCGGTCAGCCGCTCCCGCCGATCGGCCCCGGGATGGATGTCACCCCGGACCGGTACGCTGCCGTACCGTCGCCGTCGGCAGTGAACAGCGTCGATGGTCGGTGTCCACGGGGGAAGATCCAGGCACCGCCGGGCGCGAAGTCGTTCGGCGACCGACGGTCGGTGTCCACGGGGGAGGTTCGGTGACGGGTGTCGAGCGGGTCGTCGCAGGCTGGGCCAGGATCGAGGAGTGGCTGGCCCAGCACGCCGTCGAGACGTACGGGTCGCTGCGGCCGCCCGCCGATCCGGCAGCGGTGGCGGACGCCGAACGGGCGATCGGGGTGACCTTCCCGGCCGACCTGTCCGCATCGCTGGCCCGGCACGACGGCTGTGCCGACGGGGCGGGCACGCTGGAGCTGGCCGGGTCGTACCAGCCAATGTCGGTGGAGCAGATCGTGCGGCGGTGGCGGAACACCGAAGAGGGGCTGCGCGAGTTCATGACCGACGACACGATGCGTGGCCACTACTGGCATCCCGAGTGGGTGCCGTTCGCCAAGACGAACTCGGTGGACATGCTCGTGCTGGACTGCCGCCCCGGCGGGTCGTACGGGGCGGTCGGAACGCACCTGAAGGGCGGCGGGACCAGTTTCGGCCGCTGGGCGTCGCTGGGCGACCTGCTGGCGGAGCTGGCGGACGCGCTGCACCGGGGGCGGCCGATGCGGTCCAGGCATCCGGTCGCCTTCGGCGGGCGGCTGCACTGGGAGACGGTCCGGGAGCAGCATCCGGCCCCCCGGTCGGTGTTCGCGCTGCCGGCCGAGGTCGGTCCGGCGGCAGCGGCCGGGACCACCGGGCGTTATCCGGCGCAGCCGCACCCGCCGCAGCCCGAGGCGGGCTGGGTCGGCGAGTTCGGCAACCTCTGCCTCAGCTTCGTGGCGGGCGTCGACGAAGCCGAGCTGTTCCGGCGGTACGGCGCCGAGCCGGCCCGTGCCGTACCCCGGGACCGGCTGGCGGCCGGAGACCTCGCCGAGACCTGGACCGAGGGCTACCGGCCGGTGGTCCGGGTCGGCCGGGCCGGCGCCTGGGCGTTCGCCGCCGAGGAGCGGGACGCGCAGGGCGCCCGCCCGGAGGTGTTGCGACGGCTTTCCGCCGGCACCCGGGCGGTGGCGGTGCACTACATCGGCACCGCCACCCGGTTCGCGCTGTACGAGGACGGCACGCTGGTCACCGGGTACGACACGCTCCGGCCGGAGCAGTCGACCGGCAGCCGGCCCGACCTCCTCGCACCGGCGCTACGGGCCGCCGGGCTGCTCCCGCCGCCGCCCGACCGTTACCCGGACGAGGACCTGCCGGCCCTGCTCGACGTGCTCCGGGCCGAACTGGGCATCGAACTGGACGTCACGACGCTGCTCGGGGCGCTGCCGAGCGCGCAGTATCAACCGCTGCTGCCCGCTCCGCCGGCCGAGGCCGCGCTGCCGGCCGTACTGGAGCCGACGATCGCCGGCCTGATCAGGTACGCCGACGAGCCGGACCTGCGGTCGGCGATGGTCGCACAGGCCCGCAGGCTCGCCGCCGAGACCGGGCTCGACGGCTATCCGGAGTTCTCCGCGGCGCTGGACCGGACGGCGACCGGCGCGCGCTGGCGGGTCGACGACGACTCGCCGCTCGGGCTGCGGATCCGCCGGATCGCGGTGGAGGCCCGGGCCGCGTACGCCCTCCGGGGCGACTACCAGGCGCGCGACCTGCTCACCGAGGCGGAGCGGGAGGCATGGGCGCGCCGGCAACGGGCCGCCGAGGCGATGCTCGGCGTCTTCGGCTCGCCGCCCCGGGTCGCCGTGTCGCATCTGCTCCGACACCGGCTGTCCCCGGACTGGCGTGCCGAGTTCGCCGCCGACCTGGGTCCGGTGCGGATACCGGACGGGGCGATCGAGGAACTGATCGCCGAGGAGGACCGGGCGCGAAGGGCGAACGCCGTCATCGCGCCCCTGGTGATCCGCCCACCGCGCCGCCGGCGGTGGCTCCACCGCTCCGGTGGTCCCGCCCTCCAGCCGCCGACCGCGATCCGGGCGGTCCCACCGGCCGGTCATCTCCCCATGCCACCCCGCCAGCTTCCACCACCGCCGCTTCCACCTGGCCAGCCTCCGCAACCGCCGGCACCGCCGGTCCTACCCCGCCAGCTTCCACCACCGCCGCTTCCACCTGGCCAGCCTCCGCAACCGCCGGCACCGCCGGTCCTACCCCGCCAGCTTCCACCACCGCCGCTTCCACCTGGCCAGCCTCGGCAACCGCCGAGGCTGCGGGGCCGGGACCGGCGCCCGCCTGCCGCCGGGCGGCTCCCCCGTTCGCGGGATGCCGACTCCGCCGATCATCAGGCCAACCCGCCGGAACGACCGGACATTGAAGTGACCGAATAGCGGTCCTGTCGGTAGTTGTCGTCGGTAGGCACACTGTTGCGGTGACCGGACCACTGCGTTCAGGATTCACCCCGACCCCGACCCGGCTTGTCGTGGTCGGCCTGGTGGCCGTACTCGGCCTCACCTCCTGCGACCTGGGCGGCGACGCGCCCGCCACCGGGCCGAGTTGGTCGGGCAGCGCAAGCCCGACCCCGGGCGGCGTGGGTGGCGCCGAACCCGCCGCGTTCACCGGCTGGTCGGATCCGGCCCTGGTCGGCAAGCCGTACGGCGACAAGGTGGACGGCCTGCTCACCTTCCGGGGCAATCCGACCCGGACGTACTACGGCACCGGGCCGATGCCCCGGACGACTCCGGCGCGGCAGTGGCAGTTCCCGCGCAGCGGTGGCCTGTGTGGGGAGTCGACCGACGAGAAGGGCACCCGGGTCTGGTGCGGTACGGGCTGGACCGGCCAACCCGCCGTCTTCGAGCGGGCCGGGCGGACCTGGGTGGTCTTCGGGGCGTACGACCACAAGATTCATTTCCTGGACGGCGAGACCGGCGAGCGGATCCTGCCGGACTTCCCGACCGGCGACATCATCAAGGGCTCGGTGACGATCGACCCGGACGGTTTCCCGCTGGTCTACTCCGGATCGCGGGACAACTACTACCGGGTGATCGCGATCGACCGGGGCAGGCCGACCGAGCTGTGGAAGCTGTCGGCGCGGGCGGTCTCGCCGACGATGTGGAACGACGACTTCGACGGTGCCGGCCTGATCCTCGACGACTACCTCTTCCTCGGCGGCGAGAACAGCCAGTTCCACATCGTCAAGCTCAACCGGAAGTACGCCGCCAACGGCAAGGTCACGGTCAAGCCGAAGCTGGTCTTCAACGCCCCCGGCTGGGACGCCCAACTCCTCCGCGACGTGGACGACCGGATGGTCTCGATCGAGAACTCGGTGGCGATCTCCGGCAACGTCGTCTACTTCGCCAACTCGGGCGGGCTGGTCCAGGGCTGGGACATCAGCGGCCTGAAGCAGGGGCGCAAGCCCAAGCGGGTGTTCCGGTTCTGGACCGGCGACGACACCGACGCCTCGATCGCGGTCGACGAGACCGGCGCGCTCTACGTCGGCTCGGAGTACGAGCGGGGCACCGCCCGGTCGAAGCAGGTCGGGCAGATGATGAAGCTCGACCCTAGGCGCAAGGGCAACCCGAGCGTCTGGCACGTCGACGACCACGCGCGCAAGCCGGCCGGCATCTGGGGCAGTCCCGCCCTGCACAAGGACATCGCGATCTTCGACACCCAGGGCGGCGAGGTACTCGGCGTCGATCGGGCGACCGGAGCCGTGCGGTGGCGGTTCGAGCTGCCCGGTCCGACCTGGCAGTCGCCGGTGGTGGTCGACGACGTACTGGTGATCGGGGACTGCAACGGCACGCTGCACGCGTACGACGTCGCCGACACCAGGGCCGCGCCGAAGCCACTCTGGAAGGTCAAGCTGGGCGGCTGCATCGAGTCGACTCCGGCGGTCTGGCGGGGGCGGATCTACGTCGGCACCCGGGCCGGCGCGTTCCACGCCATCTCGGCGCGCTGAGCCGGCCGGCGCCGCAGACCCTGCCGGGGTCTCCGGGTGGATCCGACGGCCACGGGAACCAGGGGTGAACGAGAGGAAAGAAACCTACACAGGTACTACCGCGCAGCGCAGGTATCTGCCAACCTGGCATCTATCTTTGCCTATGTCAGGAGGCCAATCATGTCGCTGCCTCGTCGCCTGGTCCCCCTGCTAGCCGCCATCACCGTCCCACTCGTCACCGCGCTCACCGTCGGTCTGGCCGCCGTACCCGCGCACGCGGCCGCGACCACCTACACCGCACTCGGCGACTCGTACGCCTCCGGCACCGGCACCCGGGAGTACTACCCGGACAGCGGCTCCTGCCAGCGCTCCCGGCACTCCTACCCGGTGCTCGACGCCGCCCGGCTCGGCGCCACGCTCAGCTTCCCGGCCTGCGCCGGAGCCACCACCTCCAGCGTGCTCAGCGGGCAACTCGGCAGCCTCAACCCGGCCACCAACTACGTCACGGTGCAGGCCGGCGGCAACGACATCGGCTGGTCATCGGTGATCGTGCAGTGCGCGCTGCCCTGGCCCACCACCTGCTGGTCCCAGATCGACAGCGCGGAGAACACCATCCGGAACACCCTGCCGGGCCGGCTCGACCAGCTCTACTCCCGGATCCGCAGCCTCGCCCCGAACGCCCGGGTCGCGGTGGTCGGATATCCGCGCCTCTTCAACGGCGAGGAGTGCAACATCATCGCCCGGATCTCCCCCGGTGAGCAGGCCGAGCTCAACGCCGCGGCGGACCTGCTGGCGACCACCATCGCCGCCCGGGCCGCCGCGCACGGGTTCGCCTTCGTCGACGCCCGGGGGCCGTTCACCGGGCACGCGGTCTGCGACGACGTCGAGTGGCTGAACGGCACCTCCAACCCGATCGGCGAGTCGTACCACCCGAACCGGGCCGGCCACGTCGGTTACGCCGGCATCGTCGAGACCGCCATCCGGGCCGCCGCCCGCAAGTCCTGACCCGCAGGGCCTGACCGGTACGTCCACGGCCCCGTCCGGTATCCGCCCGGGCGGGGCCGGCAGAGGTCCGGCGACGGCTTGCTCCCGCCGTACCCGTGGATTATTCGCAGGTCCAGCGGACGGCGGCGGTGGCGTCGTCCGGGCCGACCGAGACGAGCCCGCCGACCACCCGGCCGTCGTCGCTGACGCTCACCGCCGCCGGTCCCGCCCTGCCGGGTACGGCCCCGTCCGGCAGCGGCAGCAAGACCGGCCGCTCGCCGGCCAGTACCGCCGGGGTCTCGGCCCGGACGTACCCGTCGAGGTGGGTGACAGTACGGACCCGGGGCCAGTGCACGTAGAGCGTGGTGAAGGTCTGCTGGACAAGATCGTCGGCCCGGTGCGCGTCGCCACAGAGCAGGTACGCCAGCCGCCGCATCCTCGGCATCGCGGTCGTGACGAACTCGACGTACTCGTGCTCCCAGTCCGGCTGCATCCGGTCGACCCTCCCAGAGACGATTCCGGCACTGGGATGCTCGCCGGGCCGCGAATGGTTGTATCCGCGGTCGACAATTTCCCGGCACGGTCAGCAGTTCCCGGCAGGGCCAGCGGTTCCCGGCGCGCGGTCGGCCTCGCGTCGTGCGGCAGAGCCTCTCGCCCCGGCGCCGCTACTCGGTCATCCCGACCGGGTCGGAGCGGACGAACGCCATCGTCCAGCAGCCGTCGGCTTCCTGCTGGGGCCGCAACTCGTAGAGGTGGTCCACGCCGGGCGGCTCCGCAGGCCCGTCCGAGCTGCTGCTCAACACCCACCGTCGCGGCGGCCGGCCGCCGGGCGCGGCCGGCAGGTCCCGGGCGGTGCCGTCGGCCGGACCGCCCGCGAAGCGTACGGTGACCCACTCCACGTCCTCATGTTACGAGCGCGATCGCCCGCAGATGCGCCGGAACGAGCAGCCGGTCGCGGTCCACCGCCGGTTCGGCCGGGTGGACCGCGTTACCGACATGCCCACGGTCAGAGCAGCCGCAACCGCAGCCGGTTCCGGTCCGGTCCGGAGAACGGCCGTTTCCGACCCGGAACTGCCGCAGGTCCGACCGCCGGCTGTCCCCGCCCGCCCGAGGTACCGCGCCCGGTCGACGGCGGCTATCCCCCGCCCGCCCGGAGTACCTCGGCCAGTCGCCGACGGCGCCGGAATGCGAACTCGACCCGCAGCACCGCGACGACCGCCACCGGCAACGCGACGGCGAGCAGACCGATCTGCCACCACGGCAGCACCAGCGCCGGGTCGGCAGCCTGCAGGGTGAGCAGCCGCAGCGCGAGCGGACCGAGCGTCAGGCCGGCGAGCAGCACGCCGAGCAGCGGGCCGGCCACCGCGGCGACGGCCACCGGCGGCAGCAACTCGCCCGCGGCGACCCGGCGGGTGTCCCTCGACCGCAGGCCGAGCGTCCGCAGCCGGGTCAGCGTCTGCCACCGCTCCGACGCGCCGGCAGCCGCGCCGAGCGCCAGCCCGAGCAGCCCCATCGCCAGCAACATCGCCACCGAGGCCCAGCCCAGCCGCAGCATCCCCAGCGAGAGCGGCGCCGCGCGGCGCTGTGCCAACACGTCCTCGCGCACCACCACCTCAGCCGCGACGCTGGTGTCGGCGGCCGCCCGAGCAGCGCCGGGCCCGGCCACCCACACGGTGTTCGGAACGACCGGTACACCGGTGGCGGCGATCGCGGCGGCGTCGACGATGACCACGTCGTCCGCGTCGCCGACGGTTGGCGCCGCGCCGACCACGGCGAGTTGGACGGCCGGGCCGTCCTGCCGGCGGAGCTCCAACCGCGTGCCGGGCCGCAGCTCGCCGTCGGTGGAGCGCACCAGCGCCGGGACGGGACCGGGGCCGGCCGCCGTGAGCTTGTCGAGTTCCGGTCCGTCCGCCAGCGGGGTCGCGGCCAGGAGCCGCGCGAGAGCGACGGCGTCCACGATCACCAGACGGGGTGCGACGAGCGTCGAATCGGCGGCGATCGGCGCACCGTCGGTCACCTGCGCGGCCACCACCTGCCGCACCCCCTGCCCGGCGGCGATGCGCCGGGCGAGATCTGCCGTGGAGTCCTCGGCGGCCGGGCTGACGTCGAGCCGGACGTCGGCGCCGACGGTACGCCACGCGCCCGCCGCGAGGCCCCGGACGGTGGTGGCCTGGAGCGTGAGCGCGAACGACGCCAGCGCGACGGAGGTCACCAGGACCAGCAGTGGAAGCACCCGTGCCGACGTCGCTGCCGCCCGCGCGGCGCCGAACACCGCGAGCGGGTGGCGGGAGCGCAGGGAGCGCCACAGTGCAAGGCGGGTACCGACAGGCAGCAGCCGCAGCAGGACGAGCCCGCCGGTGAGCGCGCCAAGCGCGGGCGCGCTCGCCGGCAGTGTCACGCCATCGTGCTGGCCGGATTCCGGACCGGCCGGCGCGCCGGAGTGGACGGCCGGAAGGATTCCGCGCTGGTGCAGCGCGACGAAGGCGGCCACCGCGGCGGCCAGGACCGCAGCCTCCAGGGTGGCCCGGCGCAGTTGCCCGGTGCGGCGGACCCAGCGGCGTGCGGCCCGGTTGGCCGGGACGCGCCGGTCCCGGGTGGCCCGGGCGGCGGCGAGTGTGCCGAGAGCCGGGCCGGCGGCGGCCGCGGTGAGCACCACCGGGGTCGCCCAGCTCCAGGAGAGGCCCGGGGCGACCGCGCCGGCCAGCGCGAGCCCGGCCACGGCGGCCACCAGCGCCAGCACGGTGGACTCGAGCAGCAGTTCCGCGGCGAGGTCCGGCAGGGAGGCACCGCGCTGCCGGGCGGCGGCCAGCGCCGAGGCGCGGCGGCGGACCAGCAGCTCGGCAGCGAGCATCAGCACCAGTACCGCGACGGCCAGGACCCCGATGAGCAGTACGGACGCCTGCGCGGTCGCGGCGGCGATCTGGGTCCGGACGTCCCGTAGCACGGCATCGAGCCGCGTCTCCCAGCGCAGGGTGCCGTCTCGGACCCCGGAGGAGCCGGAGGACGCCTTGAGGGCGACCACGGTCGCCGCGATGCTGCCCGCCGAGTCCTGGGTGAGCGACTCGGGGTCGGGGCTGAACCAGAGGCTGCGCTGCAGTTCGTCGTCCTCGAAGGCGAGCCGGGCGTCGGGCAGGGAGTCGGCGGAGAGCAGCCCGGCGAGCCGAGTGCTGCCCACGCCGTCCACGCCGGGAACGGGTCGCAACAGCCACGGTGCGAGTCGCCAGGCCGGATCGTCGCTGTCCGCCGCCTCGAAGACACCGCTCACCTGGACGTACTTCTCGTTGTTGTGCTGGTCCACGAGCGGGATGCGGTCGCCGGGGCCCAGGCCGAGCGCTTCGGCGTCCGCCTTCGACAGGCCGACCTGCGCCGGCCAGGGCGGTCCGCCGTACGGGACCTCGACCCGGCTGTCCGCCTCCGGAACCGACGGCCGGGGGGCACCGCCGGCGATCCAGGTGACGTCCGGGCCCCCACCGGCCGCCGGATCGTTCCCGAGGTAGCTGAGCTGGAAGGTGCGTTGCACGCTGCCGTCAGTGATCTTGAGTGTGCTGCTGGTGACGCCGGCGATGGACGGGCGCAGCGCGGCCGCCAGATCGGGTCCGAGTTCGTCCCGGGCCATCCTGTGCAGGTCGCCGACGGCCTCGGCCAGGTACGGGTCGCGGACGCGTCCGCCGCGCGGTCCGGCGTCCGGCTCCCAACGGGCATGCACCCGGATCGCCGCGTCGTCGCCGGCGCGGCGTACCGCCTGCTGGACGGCGTCGTCGGCGGTGGCCCGGATCAGCGGCGGCACCGCACCGGCGAACAGGACGACGACCGCGACGACGACCGTTGTCAACAGCAGCGGCCCGGCATCGGCCCGAGGGCGGCTGCGGACAGTCGGCCAGTGCAGCGCGGGCCACCAGTGCACAGCGGGTCGCCAGTGCACAGCGGGTCGCCAGTGCACAGCGGGTCGCCAGTGCGCCGAGGGTCGCCGAAGCCGGATCACGAACTCACCCGCAGGTACGCGGCCTCGGCACGCCGGGTCCGGACGGTGACCACGACCGCCACCGCGAGCACGCAACCGGCCAGCAGCAGGCCGAGCAGGGCCGCCTCGGCCGCCCACGGCCAGTACGGCACGACGGGCGGGACCGGCGCGGCACCGGCGTCGGACCGGATCAGCGGGGGCGCGACGACGAGCGTGGCGAGCCCGCCGACGGCCGCACCCGCGATCAGCAGCGGCAGCAGGAGGCCGGCGTACTGGCCGAACAGCACCACTCGGACCTCGCGCCGGGTCATTCCCAGCCCTCGCAGCCGGGCCACCTCGACCCTGCGGGCCCGCAGGTCGACGAGCACGTGCAGGACGACACCGGCGATCAGCAGCAACGCGGCGGCGGGGACGAGCAGCCGGAGCGCGGCCGGCGGCCCGGCACGCAACGGCCCGGCACGCAGGCGCTCGGCCTCAGCGGCACGGGTGGTGACCTGACCGAGGTGCAGGGCTGCGGCGTGTACGGCGGCGTCCGCCCGGTCGGGGTGGCCGACCCACCAGCCGTCCACGGGATACTCGAGGTTGCCGGTGACCACCAGGGCACGGGAGACCGCGTCCAGGTCGGCCAGGATGGCGGCGGCACCGGGGGCGGACGGGACGTGCGGCACCACGTCGGCGACGACGACGGAGACGGCCGAGACGCCGACGCCGATGCTGAGCGGGGAGCCGCGGTGCACCCCGAGTTCGTCGAGGAGGCGGGCCGAGACGGCCACGGGTATCGGTCCGGGCGCGGGGAAGGCGGTCGCGACGAGGTCGCGGGCGGCGATCTGAGCGCCGCTGAACTGGACAGCCGTCGTCATCCTCAACTCGATACCCGAGGCGGTAGCGGCGAGCGCGACGGCCGAATCCGTGAGCTGTTCGGGTGCGGGCGGGGCGGAGGTGGCCGTCCACGGCGGTGCGCCGTTCCGGGCCGCCGACGCCCCGGGAGCCGTCAGCGTCACGGCGACGTGGCTGCGCTCGGGACCGGCCGGTCCGGCGGACGGGTCGGCCGCGATCGGCAGGGAGATCGCGACCAGTTCCAGACCGTCGGCCGGCACGCACTCCGGTAGCCGGTGCAGCGCGCCGTCGAGCGGGACGAGCTCGCCGGTGCAGGTCGTCCGCAGGCCCGTGGCGTCCTGAAACACCAGCCTGGGGGTCACCACGACCGGGGTCGAACCGGTCGCGGTACCGGTCACGGCGAGGGCGGTACCGGCCGGGACGGCGACCCCGACGGCGCGGGACGGCGGCGCCAGTGCGGCGCCCACCTCCGCCCAGCTACGGTC
Organism: Plantactinospora sp. KLBMP9567; assembly: GCF_033446045.1. Taxonomy (NCBI): domain Bacteria; kingdom Bacillati; phylum Actinomycetota; class Actinomycetes; order Micromonosporales; family Micromonosporaceae; genus Plantactinospora; species Plantactinospora sp. KLBMP9567. Next base: position 286,254 of record NZ_JAWQRR010000026.1, read on the forward strand.
GCCGTCCAGCCGCCCACGCAGCAGCGCCCCGGCCCGGCCGGTGTCCACGGCCACCAGCCGGGGCGCGTCGCCGGCCGTGCCGAGCCACTGGCCAATGGCGACGCCGCGCTCGGCGGCCGGGCTCACCGCTCCCCCGGTCGCCCCGCTGACCGCCGCGCCCTGGCCGGCGACCGGCGGAGCCGTCAACGCGATCGCCAGATCGGTGCCGACCGAGAGGTCGGCCTGGTCGTACTGCGACCGTTCCCAGGTGGCGCCGAAGGCCACCCCGAAGGTGCCGGCTCCGCAGGCGAGGCTGATCAGCAGGCCGGCGGCGACCGCCTGGGGTCGGCGGGCGGCCTCGAACGCGGCAAGCGGAAGCGCCAGTCCCCGGGCGCGACGGGCCAGCCGCTCGGCACCGTGCAACGCGGGCGGCACCAGGCGCAGGGCCAGCGCGGCGCCGGCGGCCAGCAGCAGCGTGGGCGCGATCACCCGGGCGGCGTCGATCCGGCTGTCGGCGACGGTGGCCTGGGCATGCAGCTGCCAGAGCCCGACCGCGCCGAACGCCACGAGCAGGACATCGGCTCCGGACCGGGCGAGCAGCCCGCGCGGGTCGGGTCGGCCGCCGGCCACGGAGACCGGCCGGGCGGCGAGGGCCACGAGTACCGCCGCGAGCACCAGTACGCCGCCGGCGATGACGAGCACCTGCGGGGCGGTCACCCCCGGTGGCCCGGCAAGGCCGGCACCCGCCAGCGGTGGTAGCCGGGTCAGACCGGAATGCAGCAGGGACGAGGCGGGGACCGCGAGCGCGGCGGCGAGCAGCGCGAGCGTACCGCCCTCGACAGCCGCCGCGGCGGCGAGCCGGCCACGACCGAAGCCGAGTGTCGACAGCAGGCCGGTCTCCTCGGCGCGGATTCCGGCAGCGAGCCGTCCGGCGAGGGCCAGGGCGGCCGCGGTCAGGACACCGCCGAGCAGGGCGACGGCGAGCACCGTGGCGGCGGCGACCCGCTGCTGTTCACGGGCGGCCAGCAGCGTCTGCGGCAGCCGCGAGTCGAGGTTCTCGATCCGCACCCGGTCGCCGAGGATCCCGGCCAGCCGGCGGTCGGCGCCGCGTACGGCCCCGGCGACGGTTTCCAGGTCGTGGCGGGCGGCACTGGAGAGGTCCGGTCGGGCGGTGATCTCCATCCGGTCGATGGTGTGGCCGCCGGAGAGCAGGTCGGCGAGATCGACGACGACCGGACCGTAGGCGTGCACCAACTGCTGTTGGCGCCCGTCGCTGAAGGCGAGATCGTAGCCGGCCCCGCCGAGCGGATCGCGGTCCCACCCGGTGCCGGGCAGCGGGCGTACGACGCCGACCACGGTCACGTCGACCGCCGGGGCGGGCTCGTCGTTCAACTCCGCGCCGAGCCGGATGCGGCTGCCGAGGCCGAGATCGAGCCGCCGCGCGGTGGGTTCGAGCAGCACGGCCTCCAGCGACGTGGCCCCGCCGGCGGCCCGTGGCCAGCGTCCGTCGACCAGCGCGGCGCGGGCCGGCAGGTCGTCCATTGCCGACAGGTACGTCTCGGTCAGGACGTCGCTGGGTCCGGCCAGCTTCTCCGGCAGGGTGCGGAACGCGGACGACGCCCGGGTGGCCGTCGTCGCGGAGAACGGGGCGAGGGTCGAGGTCAGCAGTTCGCGGGTGTCGGCGGCCACGGAGCTGGCGTGGGTGCCCCGCACGGTGACGGTGTAGGCGGTGACACCGACGTCGCCGGGGGCGGCCCGGGCCGCGGCGACCTCGAACGCCCGATCGGCGGTACCGGTCACCAGCAGGGCGCAGGTGCCGAGCAGGGTCGCGCCGAGCGCGACGACTGCCAGCAGAGCCGCGAGCAGCGGCCACTGGGCGCGGGCACGGAGCCCGAGCAGCCTCAGCATCGGCCGCCCCGGGCCGTCACCGGGATGCCGGCCCGTCGGGCTCGTCGTCGAGCCGGCCGTCCTGGATCCGGATCACCCGGTCCGCCAGCGCCATCATCACCGGGTCGTGCGTGGAGACCAGTGCCGTGACACCCTCGGACTCCACCACGGCACGCAGCAACGACATCACCGACAGGCCCGTCTCGGCGTCCAGTTGCCCGGTCGGCTCGTCGGCGATCAGCAGCCGTGGTGACGCGGCCAGGGCCCGGGCGATCGCCACCCGCTGCTGCTGGCCGCCGGAGAGTTCGCCGGGACGCTGCTGGGCGTGGTCAGCCAGACCCACCAGTTCCAGCAGCAGCTCGACCCGGCGCTCGCGCTCCGCCACCGGGGTACGGGCCAGCCGCAGCGGTGCGCCGACGTTCTCCGCGGCCGACAGCACCGGGATCAGTCCGAACGTCTGGAACACGTAGCCGACCGTCGCGCGTCGTAGCCGGGAGAGGCCGTCCTCGTCGAGGGCGGTCACCTCGGTGCCGTCGACGACGACGGTCCCGGAGTCCGGCCGGTCCAGCCCGCCGACGATGTTGAGCAGGGTGGTCTTGCCGGAGCCGGAGCGGCCGACCAGGGCGACCATCGTGCCGGCGTCGACGTCGAGCGACACGTCCCGTAGCGCGTGTACGACCCTCGGCTCGACACCGAAGCTCCGCCGGACGCCGCGTACGGTGACCAGCGGGTCGGCGCTCACGCGGGCTCGGCGAGGTCGGGGCGGATCGCGACGTGGTCAGCCTCCAGGGCGAGCCGGACCCGCCTGGTCAACGCCAGCGCCTCACGGTACTCGCGGGGCACCTGGACCCGCCCGGCACGATCCATCACGGCGTACTCCTCGGCGACCACCCGCACGTCGCCGTCGGCGCCGGTCGCCGCACGGCGCAACACCTCGCTGCTGGTACGCCCGTCGCGGATCGCCACTGTCCGCTCGACCTTGCCGCTGACCTCGGGATCGTGGGTCACGACGACGACGGTGACGCCGAGCTGAAGGTTGACGTCCCGCAGCGCCCCGAAGACCTCCGCCGAGGTGGTGGTGTCCAGCTCGCCGGTCGGCTCGTCGGCCAGCAACACCCGAGGCTGGTTGGCGAGGGCGACCGCGACGGCGACCCGCATCTGCTGCCCGCCCGACATCTGCGCGGGACGCCGGTCGGCGCAGTCGGCGACGCCGAGGGCCTCCAGCAGTTCGGCGGCGCGGGCGCGGCGGGTACCGGCCGGGGTGCGGGCCGCGGTCATCGGCAGGTCGACCATCTGCCGCGCGGTCAGGTAGGGCACGAGATTGCTCGTACTCTGCTGCCGGACGAACCCGACGGTGTGCCGCCGGTAGCGGACGCGTTCGGCCCGGGACATCGCCAGCAGGTCCCACCGGTCGACGCGGGCCCGCCCGGCGGTGGGGGCGTCGACTCCGGCGAGGATGGAGAGCAGCGTCGACTTGCCCGACCCGGAGGCCCCGACGACGGCGACCATCTCGCCGCTTTCCACGACGAGGTCCAGCCCCTGCAATGCCTGCACCTCGATCGACCCGGTCTGGTAGATCCGGACCAGGCTCTCGCAGACGATCAGCGCGTCCCGGCCGAACTCCACCGCTCGGCGCGGTGTTGGCTGCGGGAGAGACAGCGGTGTGATGGCGATTCCTCTCCTTCGGCCCGCGTCGCGCAGACTGTAGCCATGGAGATCCAGGGCCGTCAACGGCTGGCTGCCTGGCGGTGCCGACCTCCCCGGACCGCTCGCCGGGCGGACCGAGCACGATCAACTGCGTGATTCGGCACCGGAACGGTGCCCACGAGGCGGAGCCGGTGTCCGACCGGCACAGGTCGGCCGCGCATGACGACTTCAGGCTACTTCCTGCCGGGAGTGACCAGTCCCGTCTCGTACGCCAGGACAACGGCTTGGACCCGGTCGCGCAGGTCCAGCTTCTGCAGGATCCGGCTCACGTGGGTCTTCGTGGTCTGCTCGGCGATGTACAGCACGGCCGAGATCTCGGCGTTCGACAGGCCGAGCGCGATCTGCCGCAACACCTCGCGCTCCCGGTCGGTGAGGATGTTGAGGACGGTGGCTGACACCGACGGGTCGGGACGGGCGGTGACGAAGTTCTCGACCAGGCGTCGGGTGATGGAGGGCGCGAGCAAGGCTTCCCCGGCGGCCACCACCCGGACGGCCCGCACCAACTCCTCCGGCTCGCTGTCCTTGAGCAGGAAGCCACTCGCGCCGATCCGCAACGCCTCGTAGATGTAGTCGTCCAGATCGAACGTGGTGAGCATCAGCACGCGCGCGGGATGCGGGCCGGCCAGGATCTCCCGCGCTGCCGCCAGACCGTCGAGCACCGGCATCCGCACGTCCATCAGGACGATGTCGGGCAGCAGGCGCCGTGCCCGGTCGACGCCGACCCGTCCGTTCTCCGCCTCGCCGACGACCGTGACGCCCTGCTGAGCCCCGAGGATCGCCCGGATGCCCGCACGGATCATCGCCTGGTCGTCGACGATGAGGACGCGGATCACCCGGTTCCTCCGATCGGTAGTCGCGCCGCCACCCGATAGCCTCCCTCGGACCGCGCGGCGGTGTGCAAGGTTCCGCCGAGCAGCCGTACGCGCTCGCCCATGCCGTACAGCCCGTGACCGCCTTCACCGGATGTCGGGGCGTCGCGCACCGAACTCTCGTTGACTATTTCGAGGTGCAACGCGTCGCGTACCTGTCCTATCGTGACCGTCGTACGAGCTCCGGGGGCATGCCGGATCACGTTGCTCAACGACTCCTGGACGATCCGGTACGCCGCCGCGCCCACCGTCTCCGGCAGGTCGGGCACCGACCCACGCACCTCCACCGGCACCCCGGCCCGACGCGCCGACCGCACGAGGTCGTCCAACTGGTCCAGGCGCGGCACCGGGGCAAGCGTCGGATCCGCGCTCTCCTCGCGCAGTACCGTCAACAGTTGCCGCATCTCGCGGATCGCCGAACGTGCCCCGTCCGCGATGCGGACGAACTCGGCCTTCGCCTCCGAGTCGACGTTCGGCAGCCGGTACGACGCCGACGTGGCCTGCATGTGAATCACCGACATGCTGTGCGCCACCACGTCGTGCAGCTCGCGCGCGATCCGGGTCCGTTCGATCGCCACCGCCCGCCGACTCTGCTCCGCCGCTATGTCGCGCCGGGCGTCCGCGAGCTGCCGCTGGATCGTCGCGCCATGCCGCACCACGATCGCGGCGATCAGCATCAACGCCGAGTTCGTGGCGTAGACGACCAATGTCGTGTCGGCGGCGTCGATGCTGTGACTGCGCGGGTCCAGCACCACCCGCAGGATGCACAGCAACAAGCTTCCCCACCACAGCGCCAGCACCGGCTGCCAGCCGTGACGCACGCCGATGAGCCCGATGTGGGCGATCAGCCCGATCATGCCCGGAACGGTGAGCGGCCACGTCGGTACCTCGGTGACCGGTATGAAGGCCGACAGGGTGCCGAGCGCGGCGAGTTGCAGTACGGTCGCGGCCACCGGGCGCACGAGCAGCAGTGGGAGCGCGGCGGACTGGGCGGTGACGGTCACGAAGGTGAGCACGACCGGAGTGCCGTAGGTGGAGACGTCGACCGGCAGGCTGACGACCAGGAGCACCAACGCCACGGCGCCGGTGCCGAGCCACCAGAATATTCCGAGCTCCTTGGCCGGCACGGGCCGAACGATACCGGTCGGGTCGTGCCCGGGGCGTCACCCCACAGAGGTATGCCGGCCGATACACCGGGGTGACGCCCGACCGCAAACCGCAGGCTCATCCTTCGACTCATGGATGTCGTGCGGCAAGGGGCTCGGGCGCCGGCGGAGAACGGTCGCGCCTGGCGGCGAGTGTGGACGACGTGCTTGCCGATGGCGGTCGTGGCGGTACTCCACGCGGCGCTCGGTGACGCCGGCCCGGCCTCCGCCGACGGTCCGGCGGTCGGTGCCGACATCCACCTGGCGCAGACGATGGCCGGCCGGGACCTGACCGTGATCGTTCGCCGGACGGACCGGCCACCGGCGCCGCTGCGGGTCGACGTGGTGACGCACGCGGGTTCGCCCGCGGGGCGGCTGGCACTGCGCGCGAGCACCGCGGGAGGGTGGTTCGCGCCATGGGCCACCAGGGTGTACGCGAACGCGACCGGCCTGCCGCTCCGCGACTACACCGAAGGCGTTTCGCAGCACGCCGCGAGGATTCCGATGCTGCTGGTCGTGTTCGGCGTGCTCGTGGCGGTTCTGCGGCGGCAGCCTGCCTGGCTCGTCGGTGGGATCGGGGGTGCGGTCCTCGGCGTCGCCGCCCCGCTTCAGCAGGCGTGGCTGTACGGTCTCGACCGGCCGGCGGCCGCCGACGTCATAGTCGTGGCGACCGCCGCGGCGCTCCTCGCCGCCCTGGCCGGGTTCCTCGGTGCGCGCTGCGCCGAGATCCTGCGACACGTCATGCGGCAGGAGGCGAGTCATGCGTAGATCCCTCGTGGTACTGGTGACCGCGCTCGGCCTGCTGCTCGGCTGGGTGGTGCCGGCTTCGGCGTACCAGCCGGTCAGGGTCGTGCACGCCGAACGGGTCCAGGCCGGCCCCTACGGTGTCACGGTCGGCTTCAGCACCTGGCCGGTACGCGCGATGCGATCGCTGGACTTCACCTTCGCTCCGGATGGCGGGATCGCCGGCAAGTCCGGGGTGCTGGAACTCATCGGCCCGGACGCCCACTACACCGTCCCGCTGGCTCGACACCCGCGCAAACGCGAGGTGTGGGGACTCGACACGGAGAGCCTGCGGTTCGCCGGCAACTGGACCATGCGGTTCACCGTCGACGGACCGGCGGGGAAGGGCGTCGGCGAGTTCCGCCACCTCGATGTGCTGGAGCAGCCCGGCCCACCGTTCGCCCTGAGCTGGTCGGTGAGCACGCTGCCGCTGCTCTGCCTGATCGCGCTGATCGTGGTGGCCTGGCGCCGCACGCGCACGAAGGTGCGCGCGGTGGCCGCCTGACCACCTTCGTGCGCGGGCCGCCGGCCCGGGTGCCGCACTCCCCCGAACCGCGGCCGGCCCGACATCCCCCGTTCGGGCCGGCCGCCCGTGGGTCCGCTCCGCCCGGGCCGAGGATCGCCGCCGTTT